>JAOPUX010000086.1 GCA_025963285.1 Jatrophihabitans sp. | reverse complement strand
ACGATCGCCTGGTGCTTCATCTTGGCCATGTCCTCGGCCATGATGATGTCCTTGTTGCCGGTGGTCGTGACGAAGATGTCGCCCTTGCTGATGACGTCCTCGAGCGTGACGACCTCGAGGCCGTCCATGGCCGCCTGCAGTGCGCAGATCGGGTCGACCTCGGTGACGACGACGCGCGCGCCCTGGCCACGCAGCGACTCGACCGAGCCCTTGCCGACATCGCCGTAGCCGCAGACGACTGCGAGCTTGCCGGCGATCATGACGTCGGTGCCGCGGTTGATGCCGTCGATGAGCGAGTGACGGCAGCCGTACTTGTTGTCGAACTTGCTCTTGGTGACCGAGTCGTTGACGTTGATCGCCGGGAAGAGCAGCGTGCCGGCCTTCTCGAACTCGTACAGGCGGTGAACGCCGGTGGTGGTCTCCTCGGTGACGCCGATGATCGCCTGGCCCATGCGCGTGTAGCGGCCCGGGTGGTCGACGATCGAGCGACGCAGGACGTCGAGGATGATGCCGTACTCCTCGGAGTCGTTCTCGTCGGTCGACGGCACGGCGCCGGATGCCTCGAACTCGGTGCCCAGGTGGATCAGCAGCGTGGCGTCGCCACCGTCATCGACGATGGAGTCCGGACCGGTGCCGTCCGGCCAGGTCAGCATCATCTCGGTGCACCACCAGTACTCCTCCAGCGTCTCGCCCTTCCAGGCGTAGACCGGGATTCCGCTCGGGTTCTCCGGGGTGCCGTTGGGGCCGACGACGATCGCGGCGGCGGCGTGGTCCTGCGTGCTGAAGATGTTGCAGCTCACCCAGCGCACGTCGGCGCCGAGTGCGGCCAGGGTCTCGATCAGGACGGCGGTCTGCACGGTCATGTGCAGCGAGCCGGCGACCTTCTTGCCCTTGAGCGGCTGGGTCGGGCCGAACTCACGACGCAGGGCCATGAGCCCCGGCATCTCGTGCTCGGCAAGCTCGATCTCCTTGCGGCCGAACGCGGCCAGCGACAGGTCTGCGACCTTGAAGTCGGTAACGCTGCCGGCCGTATCGGGGGTGAGGGTGATGCTCACGTGCTCTCCTTCGGATGACGGGACTGTAGGGACGTCTCTGAGCGGTGCGGTGTGGAGCGGTGGAGTGTGCTGCGGGGGTGTTGCGGTTCGCGTCGTCTGGGCCGTGTCGGGCGTGGCCAGGCGGCGGTAGAGCTGCGCCTCGGGCGGTGAGGCTGCCCGGTGCAGCGGTCCGAACCACTCGTCGACGGCTCGGGCCAGCTGGGGGTCGGTTCGCATCCGGAGTTCGAACACGATGTCGGTGATGCCGAGTTCGTGACCATCGATCAGCTCGCGCAGCTTCTGCAGCCGCTCGATCTGCCGGGGGCCGTAGTGCCGGTGGCCTCCCGGGGTCCGTAGGGCGGCGACGAGACCGGCCTGCTCGAGGTAGCGGAGCATGCGTTGCGACCAGCCGGTCGCTTCGGCTGCCTGCTGAATGGTCAAGGACTGCATCGATTCGAAAGTTACCACGATCGTGTCAGGTTTGCCTCTCGGGTCTTCCCGACGGGCCGCGACCTGGATCACAGTCGAAGATAGTTCCGGCCCGTTGCAACCTGGGGTCCAGCTGTGACGTGTCTAGACCATGGGGAGCGCGGTGGGGGACGTCGTGGAGGATCCGGTGCCCGACGTCGCCGTCGGGGTCGCCGCGCTCGCCGGGCTCGCCGGCTTCGATGCCTTCTACCGCACCAGCCGCGACCGGCTGGCGTTGCAACTGGCCGCGCTGACGGGCGACCCGGCCGAGGCTGTCGACCACGTGCAGTAGGCGTTCGTCCGCGCCTGGTCCCGGTGGGGTCGCGTCGGGCAGTTGGAGGATCCGGAGGGCTGGGTGCGCCGGGTCGCCTACAACCTTGCCGTGAGTCGCTGGCGGCGCGGCCGCCGCACGGTGCTGCGGTCCCAGCCACCCGACATCCGGATCGAATGGGACGACGGGCAGGCCGCTGCGGTGACGGCCCTCGGGCGGATTCCCCGGCTGGAGCGCGAGGCGCTGGTCTGGCACCACATCATCGGCCTCTCGGTGGAGGAGGTCGCGATCGAGCTCCGCGCCCCGGTCGGCACGGTGAAGTCGTGGCTGTCACGCGGGCGCAAGCACCTGGCCGAGGCACTGGCCGAGCAGCACGAGCAGGAGGACGCGGAGTGAGCGACGTCGATGCGGTACTGGCGAGGTTGGAGCAGCCGACCCCCTCCGCCGGCTGGCTCAGCGACAGCACGATCACGCGGACGGTTCGCCGGCGCCGCACCCGCCGACGCCTGCTGGCCGGCGTGGCGGTGCTGGTGGTCGCGGGCACGCTCACCGGCGTTGGGGTCAGCGGATCGGGTTCGTCCGGTCGTCCGCCGCTGGCGGGGCCGAGCATCCGGCTGGTGCCGGGTCAGCACGTGGGCTCCCGGATCGCCGGGGCGGTACAGCTCGTGGGCAACGTGAGCACTCTGCCGTCGGATCCAGCCTCGCTCACGGCCGTCTCGGCCGCCGATCAGCGCCTGACGGTGGCCCTGCTGAAGAGGCTCGGCACGTCGTCGGACACCAACGTCTCGATCTCCCCGACCAGCCTCTACCTGGCGCTCGGCATGCTGGAGAACGGCGCGGCCGGCACCACGCAGCGCCAGATCGCCACCGCGCTGCAGGCCGGTGATCTCTCGCTGAACGCGCAGAACAGCGGCCTGGCCCAGCTGGCCACCTCGCTGCAGGCAGCCGCGGCGAAGGAGGGCATCACGCTGCAGAGCGCCAATAGCCTCTGGCAGCAGCAGGGGTTCGCGCTGCACCAGCAGTTCCTCAGCGCAATCGCGACCTACTTCCACGCCGGTGTCTGGCAGACGGACTTCGCCGGCCACAACGCCGCCGCCGTCGCCGCGATCGACCAGTGGACCTCGGAGCAGACGCACGGCAAGATCACCAAGCTCTTCGACCACCTCGATCCCGCCACCGTCCTGGTGCTGGCCAACGCGCTCTACTTCCACGCGGCGTGGGCTGTGCCGTTCACCCCGAGCGAGTCCGATCCCGGGCCGTTCACCACCGCCACGGGCAGCACCGTCCAGCCGATCTTCATGACGGGGGTCAGCACCACGGCGGCGATCACCGACCACTACCGCGCGGTGGCACTGCCGTATGCAGGCAAGCGCTTCGAGGCGGTGGCGATCATGCCCACGGGCAAGACGCTGGCCAGGTACGTCGACTCACTAACCCCTGCCGGCCTAGCCTCGGTGTTCACGGCCGTCGACGCCGGCCGAACCTCACCGTTCAGACTGCCGCGGTTCACCACCACCTCAAAGACCGACCTCGTCCCCACGCTTCAGTCACTCGGCATGACGCAGGCGTTCGGCGTTTCGGCCGACTTCAGCGCGCTCAGCACGACCCCGACCCAGGTGGCCCAGGCGGTGCAGCGCGTCTACCTCGGGGTCGGTGAGAAGGGCACCACGGCCGCCGCGGTCACTGGGATCCAGATGGCTCAGACCTCCGCGCGAGCCCTCGGCCCCGAGACGATCCTGTTCAACAACCCGTTCCTCTTCCTGATCCGGGACAGGACGACGGGCGCGATCCTCTTCGCCACCGAGGTCAACGACCCGACCGCCGGCTGACAGTCCTCGTGATCAACTAGGCCCAGCGGTCAGCCACGACCACAGGAGCTAGTTGATCAAAAGCCACGACGATCGGCGGCCCCGGGGGTCGGCAAGGCGGGCGAGCCGACGAAGACCCGGCCACCGTCGCCCGAGCGCACCACCGCCGTGGCGCTGGCCGGCACGAAGGCCGCGGTGCCCGGCGTCAGGGCGACGACCGCTCCGTCGGCCCTCACCTCGGCCGTGCCGGAGGTGCAGAGCACGATCTGGGCCACGCCGCGGTAGAGCGGCTGCTCCTCGGCGTCAGCGTCGATCCAGGCCAGTGCGAAGTCCGGTGCAGGGGTCACGAACCGGCCGAGGGCGCCCCGGGTCTGGGCCGGCCAGCGCGGGTCGTCGAGCTCGGTGAAGTCGGTGATCCGGAGCAGTTCGTCGACGTCGATGTGCTTGGGGGTCAGACCGCAGCGCAGCACGTTGTCGCTGTTGGCCATGATCTCCACGCCCGTGCCGCGCAGGTAGGCATGCACGTTGCCGGCGCCGAGGTAGAGCGCCTCGCCCGGTTCGAGCACCACGTAGTTGAGCAGCAGCGCCAGCACGACGCCTACGTCGCCGGGGAACTCCGCTGCCGCCAACGCCACCGCTCGCTTGGGCCCGTCCCACTCCGGTGGCAGGGACGGCGCCGCATCGGCCACGGCGTAGGCCAGCGCCTGCGGGTCGGCGTCGCGCAGCAGGGCAGTGAAGGCCAGCTTCAGCCCGTCGCGCCGGCGCAGCAGCTCCGCGACCGGGATCAGGCCGGGGAGGTCCAGGGCATCGAGCAGCCGCAGCGTCTCCGCCACCGGGCGGAACCCGCAGAGCGCCTCGAACGGGCTGAGCGCGCAGAGCAGCTCGGGCTTGTGGTTGGCGTCGCGGTAGTTGCGGTGCGGTGCGGTGCGGGGCAGGCCGTCGGCCTCCTCGCGCGCGAACCCCTCGCGAGCCTGGGCGAGGTTCGGGTGTACCTGGATCGACAGCGGCTTCTCGGCGGCCAGCACCTTGAGCAGGAACGGCAGCCGCGGGCCGAAACGCGTCACCGCGTCCGTCCCGAGTGCCGCCGCGGGGTCGGTGCCGATCAACGCGTCCAGCGTCGTCTCTTCGGTGGGCACCAGCGATGGCGAGTCCGGGTGGGCGCCCAGCCAGAGCTCGGCGGCCGGGTTGCCGTCGACGGGCAGGCCGAGCAGCTGCTGGAGCGATGTCGTCGAACCCCACGCGTAGTCGCGGACCACACCCTCGATCGCGGCGACCGGCGGGACCGTCACTGCCTCGCCTCGTGCTCGACAGCAGACCCGCGATCGACGTCGGGTTCGAGGTAGATCACCCGCGCCGAGGGCACCGCGGCACGTACCCGCTCCTCCGCCGCGTCGATCGCGACGGCGGCCTCGGCCAGTGATGCGGTGGCAGGCATGGCCACCTTTGCCCCCACCAGCAGCTCGTCAGGGCCGAGGTGCATCGTGCGCAGATGGATCACCCGCTCGATGCCCTCGCCGAGCAGGGCCGTCTCGATCGCGGTGACCTGCACCGGCGCGGCCGACTCACCGAGCAGCAGGCTCTTCGTCTCGATCACGAGCACCACCGCGACGCTGATCAACAGCACTCCGATGGCGCAGGTGCCGATCCCGTCCCAGATGCCGTCGCCGGTGAGCACCGACAGGCCCACACCGGCGAACGCGAACACCAGCCCGATGAGCGCGGCGACGTCCTCTAGCAGCACGACCGGCAGCTCGGGCGTCTTGGCGTGCCGGATGAACCCCGCCCAGCTGTCGGTGCCCTTGAGGTGGCGGGACTCACCCACGGCGGTCCGCAGCGAGAAGCCCTCCAGACCGATCGCGATCGCCAGCACGATCACGGCGATCAGAGCGTCGTCGAGATGATGCGGGTGACGCACCTTCTCCACACCTTCGTACAGCGCGAAGAGCCCGCCCGCGGAGAAGAGCATCAGGGCTACCAGGAAGCCGTAGACGTAGCGGTCGCGGCCATAACCGAACGGGTGCTCGGGGGTGGCCCGCCGTCGCGCGCCCCGTCCGCCGAGGAGCAGTAGCCCCTGGTTCCCGGAGTCGACCACGGAGTGCACACCCTCGGCCAGCATCGACGCCGACCCGGTGAGGCCGAAGGCGACGAACTTGATCACTGCGATGCCGAGGTTGGATCCGAGTGCGGCGATGACAGCCCGGTTCGATCCGCCGGCGCTCATCGCGGCGCCCCGGCATGGACGGCCGACATCAATGCGCCAGCTCTGCCGGCCGCGGCGCGCCCGGGTCGAGGCCCAGACCGAAGCCGAGGTAGGCGGCGGTGAAGTCGCCGAAGGCGGCCGCCGAGGCGAAGCGGGCCAACGGCGGCGCGTCGGGGACGTCAACACCCGACACCCGCACACCCAGCTCCTCAGCCAGCCGCCGCAGTGCCGCGGCGGCGCGGCGAGCCGCAACCTCGTCGAGCTGGATCTGAGCGCCGGTACGGCTACCCAGCGCGGAGTCGGCCGGGTCACCGTCGTCGCCGATGATCAGCATCCGGGCTCGCTGGGCGGGCTCGTCGTCGACGCGGTCGCGGAAGAAGTCGTCGCCTCCCGGCACTCCAGCACCGCGCAGCAATGCACCTGCCCGGCCGACGCCATCGGGCAGGCTCACCGCCACCGCGCCGACCCCGGCAGCCAGCTGCAGGGCATCGGCGGTGGCCCGGGCAGCCACGCTGGCCAGCGCACCAACGCCGACGATCAGCGGCCGGGCCTCGGCGAACTCCAGCGCCAGCGACTTCGCCGGGTTGGTGAAGAGATCTCCGGTGGGGCGGCAGCGCTCGGCGGTCTCGTCGAGGGCGTCGGCGACCTGGGCGAGCAGCGCAGGCGGGATCGGCTGCAGCCCCAAGGCGTCGACAGCCTGCAGCAGCGGGGTCAGGATCGCCCAGCGCGCCGCGTGCGGATTGAGATTGTCGGCGAGTTCGTGCAGCGGGGCTCGTCCGGCTGCAGCGGCCACCGGCGAGCCGGCCGGGGCGACCACCGCCATGGCCATGCCCCGGCGGGCGCCCTGCTCGGCCAGCTCGGCCAGCCGGGGGTGACGCCCGTCGAGCGCACCGATGAGCAGCGCGTCGGTCGGACCGGCCCAGCGGGGCAGCTCGACCCCGTGCCAGGCCAGGGCCGGGGTGGTCTCGCAGCTGAGCCGGGTGACGAGTCGCAGCGCCGCCGACGGTGGCGCGTCCGTGGCCACGAGCAGGGCTCGCGGTACCCCGGCGTCGCGCAGGCGGGCCACGCCGAACTCGTCGCCGTACTCGACGGCGCGGCGCACCTGGGCCCCGGCGGTGGCCAGGTTCCAGAGCAGCCGATGGCCGTCGCGGCGCAGCAGCAGGTCGGCGTCCTCGAGCAGCGCCTCGTCGAACATGACGCTCAGCCGGCCGCGACGCCGACGCCGTTCGGGCCCGGCGTCGCGTCGTCGAGCAGCAGGACGGGGATGCCGTCGGTGATCGGGAAGCTCGTGGCGCAGAACGTGCAGACGAGCACGTCGGCACCGTCACGCGTCTGCTCCTGCAGCGGGGCGTGATCCGCGCTCGGGCAGGCGAGCAGTTCGAGCAGAGCGGCGTCGATGGGCATGGTTGCTCCTCGGTGTCGGGTGCTCAGCCGCGGATGACGGCGAGGACGTCGTCGCGCAGCGCGGTCAGCTCGGCCTCGCTGCCCGCCTCGACGTTGAGCCGCAGCAGCGGCTCGGTGTTGGACGAGCGGACGTTGAACCAGCTGCCGTCCGGGCGGGTGATGGTGAGGCCGTCCAGCTCGTCGACGGTCGCCCCGTCGACGCCGAAGGTGTCGCGCACCGCGGCGAGCCGGCCGGCAGCGTCGGTGACCGTGGAGTTGATCTCACCGGAGGCCGCGTAGCGGTTGTACGAGGCCGTGAGGTCGGCGAGCGTGCCCGCCTGGCCGCCGAGCGCGGCGAGGACGTGCATCGCGGCCAGCATGCCGGTGTCGGCGAACCAGAAGTCGCGGAAGTAGTAGTGCGCCGAGTGCTCGCCCCCGAAGACGGCGTTGGTCTTCGCCATCTCGGCCTTGATGAACGAGTGACCCACCCGCGTTCGCAGCGGGGTGCCGCCGTTCTCCAGCACGACCTCGGGGACGGCGTGGGACGTGATCAGGTTGTGGATGATCGTCGCGCCGGGGTTCTTGGCCAGCTCCCGCTCCGCCACGAGCGCGGTGATCGCGCTCGGTGTCACCGCGGCACCCGAGCCGTCGACGACGAAGCAGCGGTCGGCGTCGCCGTCGAAGGCCAGCCCGAGATCGGCGCCGGTCTCCACGACCTTCGCCTGCAGATCGACGATGTTGGCCGGCTCGAGAGGGTTGGCCTCGTGGTTGGGGAACGAGCCGTCGAGCTCGAAGTAGAGCGGGATGATCGTGAGCGGCAGGGCGGGCAGGTGCGCGTCACCGAGCACGCTGGGCACCGTATAGCCGCCCATCCCGTTGCCGGCGTCGACCACCACCGTCAGCGGACGGATGCCGGTGAGGTCGACGAGGCCCCGCAGGTACTCGGCGTAGGCGACGAGCAAGTCCTGCTGGGTGACGGTGCCGTGCTCGCGGGCCGGGGGCATGCCCTCGGCGAGGTAGACCGAGGCCCGGTCGCGGATCTCGGCCAGGCCGGTCTCCTGGCCGATGGCCACGGCGCCCGCTCGGCACATCTTGATGCCGTTGTACTGCGCCGGGTTGTGGCTGGCCGTGAACATCGCGCCGGCCAGGTTCAGGTGACCGGAGGCGAAGTAGAGCATGTCAGTGGAGCCGAGCCCGGCCTCCACGACCGAGGCGCCCCGGTGCAGCGCGCCGTCGGCGAAGGCGCGGGCCAGGCCGGGGCCGGATTCGCGCATGTCATGGGCGGTGACGATCGTCTCTGCCCCCGTGACGTCGACGAACGCGGCACCCAACGCGCGGGCGATCGATTCGTCGAACTGGTCCGGAACGACGCCACGGACGTCATATGCCTTTACGAGCCCCGAGAGATCCACGTGGCCACCCTATCGAGTCGCAGGCGCCCTACGGGACGGTCGGTACGACGCGGAGATGACCTCGGCGGCCGGTGACGGCCTCGACCTCGTGGTCGAGGTGACTGCCAGGCTCCACCCGGGCGGCTTCGCGCACGGCGTCGGCGAGCGCCTCGAGGTCGTCGGCGTGCGGGATCGGAGCCGGGAACTCACCGACATGGCGCAGCACCTCCCAGCCGCGCGGCACCGTCAAGCGCACCGCGTGCTCCTCGCAGAGGTCGTAGGAGTGCGGCTCGGCGAAGCTGGCCAGTGGCCCCACGACGGCGGTGAGGTCGGCGTAGGCGTAGGTGAGGGTTGCCACGGCCCCGCGGGTACAGCCCGTGCGGGTGCAGCGCCGCCCCGTCTTCACTGTTCGCCCCACGACGCACCCCGCATTGCCAGGGCACTGAGCGTCGCCAGGGCACTCAGCGTCGCCGAGGCGCTCGGCGAAAACCGCACTGTGCTCACAGCCCGCGACACTATCCCTCGAATGGGGTCGCCACGCGTTTCTGGGCCTCCGCGCGCCGACGTGTCGTGGCGGCACGCCCTACGCTGTGTCCGTGCGAAGCGAACCACGCGGTCCCCGCCCTGACCGCCCGGCCGGCACCGGGCGCCGTCGGGATCGCCGCGGCCGGGGTCTGCGTGGCGAGATCGCTGCCCCCACCGTGCCCCGCAGCCGCACCCGCAGCGAGCGCTTCGACGACCTCATCCTCAACGCCGTCGAGGAGCTCGAAGCGCACTGGTCGGCCGAACTCAGCGGGCTGGAGTTCGCCGTCGAGGACGTGCCGAACCTGGTTCCGGGTGAGATCGACGAGTTCGACCCCGAGATCGTGCTCGACCGCGGCGTCCCGCTCGCCCGGCTCATGCGCACCGGCGTCGAGGAGATCCCCGCCCCGACGATCATCGTCTACCGGCGCCCGATCGAGGCCCGGGCCACCGCCGGTGAGGACCGCTCCGACCTCGTCTTCATGATCGTGGCCGAACTGGTGGCAGAGTTCCTGGGTCGCGACATAGACGAGATCGACCCGCCGCGGTCCTGACAACCGACAGGCGATGGCGTCCGAAGCTGTGGTGGAGGCTGGCGAAGCCGCGGTGAGGCTGGCGAAGGCGCGTCAGCCGGCGTAGCGGTCGGCGCGCTTGAGACGACGACGCTCACGCTCGGACATGCCGCCCCAGATCCCGAAGCGCTCGTCGTGCTCGAGCGCGTACTCCAGGCACTCGCCACGGACCTCGCAGCCGGTGCAGATGCGCTTGGCCTCGCGGGTGGAGCCGCCCTTCTCGGGGAAGAACGCCTCCGGGTCGGTCTGCGAGCAGAGCGCACGCTCCTGCCACCCGGACTCCTCCGGCAGCCCGAAGAGGGCATTCAGATCGGCATCGGCCAAGTTGCTGGACAGATCCGTCACTTCACCCTCCACAACGCGAACTCTTGGTCACTCGAGCCGGGGACCTGAACGGCGTCACCGGAACGACACTAGGGAAATTACACGCGTGTCGTTCCGGTTCGTCAAGGTGGGGTGCTGCTAGAAGTGCGCGGATCAATCGATTATTCGCCATGAATCGGACAAAGTACGCGCAAAATCACTTATTTTGACGGTACGCGGCCCCCACGAGCAGGACCCGGCACCTCAGTCGTGGGCGAGCCGAAGCTCGCTAGCCGCGGGCGGGCGGGCTCCGGCTGCGAAACCGTCGGCCGCCTCCACCGCCACCCCGACCGGCACGGCGTAGCCGCCGGGCAGTTCGGTGTAGGAACCGAAAAAGTCGAAGACCACACCCGGACCGGCGGTCTCACTCACGCTGTGGGCGGCCTCGCCACAGGCATCGGTGAAGAGCAGCACGGCGCGCTCCCCCGCCACGCCGACCACGAGCGAGGAGCCGTCGTTGCCGACCAGCTCGACGGCGGGAGCGCGGCCGGTCCGCAGCCCGCCGACGAGCGAGATCAGCTCGGCAACCTCGGGCCCGGACTGGACGTCACCCTCGATGGTCGACTGCTCGGAGGGGTCGAAGTAACGAAACCGCACGATGCCATCCTGACGATGTAGGGCCTGAAGATGTTGGACCTGCAGATGTTGGACCCGGTGATGCGGGCCGGCGAGGTAGGACGTGATCCGCGCATCGTCGAGCGGCGGGGCCGACGCTACCGCGCGCGCGCCGCATCGGCGAGGGCCGCGCTGACGGCCGCCACCGACGGCCGGGTCAGCGTGGAGGCGCGCGCCACTGCGGTGAGCCGCCTGGTCAGCTCGGGTTCGTGAAGCCGGCGCAGCTGGACCGCAGCCGCGTCGTCGGCGACGGAGAGGCGGGGCAGCACCGCCACGCCGTGCCCGGCAGCCACCGCGCGGACGAGGACGAGCATGTCGTCGCTGACCCAGCGGACGCGCGGCTCGAAGCCTGCGGCGCGACAGGCAGAGCGCACCGCAAGACCGCAGGAGGCCTCGTCGGGCGGCATCACCCAGTCGGCGTCGGCGAGGTCGGCGAGCGCGGGATGGCGCGGACCACACCAGCCCTTCGGGGTGACGAGCATCAGCGGCTCGGCGTGCAGCCCCACGGCGACGACATGCTCGGGCAGGGCCAGCGGGACGTAGTCGTACTCGTCGACCACGGCCAGATCTACGTCGCCGGCGAGCAGCAGCTCGAGGGCACGCGACGGCTCCGCCACCGTGACGGCCAGGTCCAGAGCGGCGTGCTCGCTGGCCAGGGCGAGCGCAGCGACGGAGACGAACGTCAGGGCAGCACTGGCGACGGCGGCCACCCGCACCGGCCCGCCCAGCGTGCCGTTGGCCCGGTCGAGGTCGGCCCGAGCGGCGGCGAGCACGTCCAGCACCTCCTCGGCACGGGCGGCCAGCAGCCGGCCGGTACCGGTGAGCACGACGCCACGGGGTGATCGGTCGACGAGCGAGGCGCCGGTGTCACGCTCCAGCACGGCCAGCTGCTGGGAGACCGCCGACGGCGTCAGCCCAAGCGCGCGGGCCGCCCCGGCGATCGATCCGCGGACACCGATCTCGCGCAGCAGCCGGAGCCGGCCGACGTCGAGTGCCGCGTCGTTGGTCATAAGCTGAACTTACTGCATACTGAATGGAGTCGTAAGAATATTTAGCACACAACCAACCGCGCCGTCTGCAAGCGAGCAGTACGCGAAGGCACGTCAGTTGAGGGGACACCGCATGTCTGCACCCAGCACTCCCACGTCCAGCACTTCTGCCTCGGGCACGGCGCTACCCGACCACGCCGGGCTGGTCGAGGAGACCACCGCGATCCTTGCCCGCCTCGGGGTGACGCTGCCCGCCGACGGAACGCTGGCTGCTCGCTCCCCCATCACCGGCGGCGAGCTGGGCCTGGTTGCCGCCCACTCCGCCGAGGAGGTCGCTGCGATCGTCGGCGACGCACAGACGGCATTCGAGACGTGGCGCTCGGTACCGGGTCCGGTCCGCGGCCAGTTGGTGCGCGAGCTCGGCGAGCTGCTGCGCGAGCACAAGGCGGACCTCGGCGCGCTCGTGTCCATCGAGGCGGGCAAGATCCGCTCCGAGGGGCTCGGCGAGGTGCAGGAGATGATCGACATCTGCGATCTGGCCGTGGGCTTGTCGCGGCAGCTCTTCGGGCTGACGATCGCCTCGGAGCGCCCGGGTCACCGGATGATGGAGCAGTGGCACCCGCTGGGCGTCGTCGGAGTCATCAGCGCCTTCAACTTCCCGGTGGCGGTCTGGTCGTGGAACGCCGCGCTGGCGTTCGTCTGCGGCGATGCCGTGGTCTGGAAGCCGTCGGAGAAGACGCTGCTGACCGCGCTGGCCTGCCAGGCCCTTGCGGCCGAGGCGGCGCGACGGGTCGGTGCGCCGGCCGGGATCAGCGCGGTGCTCGTGGGCGGTCCGGCGGTCGGCGAGGCGCTCGTCGACGATGCACGGGTCTCGCTGATCAGCGCTACCGGCTCCACCCGGATGGGCCGCGCCGTGGCTCCGCGGGTGGCTGGGCGCTTCGGCCGGCTCCTGCTGGAGCTCGGCGGCAACAACGCCGCGATCGTGGCACCCAGTGCCGACCTCGACCTCACCGTCCGTGGGATCGTCTTCTCCGCGGCGGGTACGGCCGGGCAGCGCTGCACGTCGCTGCGCAGGGTGATCGCGCACTCGTCGATCGCGGACGAGCTGGTGGAGCGCATCGCTGCGGCGTACCGGACGCTGCCGATCGGTTCGCCGCTCGGCGAGGGAACTCTGGTGGGCCCGCTCGTCGATGCGGCCGCCTACGAGGGCTACACGACGGCGCTGGAGAAGGCGGTGGCCGATGGCGGCGAGCTGATCGCCGGCGGTCAGCGTGTGCTAGTCGCGGACGCTCCGGAGGCGTACTACGTGCAGCCGGCGATCGTGCGGATGCCTGCCCAGACCGATGTGGTGCGCAGCGAGACCTTCGCGCCGATCCTCTACGTGCTGACCTATGACGACTTCGACTCCGGGCCCAACAGTGCGATGGCGCTGCACAACGATGTGCCGCAGGGTCTCTCGTCGTCGATCTTCACGCTGAATGTCCGCGAGGCGGAGCTCTTCACCTCCGCGGCCGGTTCGGACTGCGGCATCGCCAACGTCAACATCGGCCCGTCGGGTGCGGAGATCGGTGGCGCGTTCGGTGGCGAGAAGGAGACCGGCGGCGGCCGCGAGTCCGGCTCGGACGCGTGGAAGGCCTACATGCGCCGGGCCACGAACACGGTGAACTACTCCACCGAGCTGCCGCTGGCGCAGGGCGTCGTCTTCGGCTGAGCGGCATCGATGCGCCCCGCCCGCGCTGCTGACAGGATGGCCGCATGGACGTTGCCGCCCTCACCGAGCAACTGACCGAGCACGGCACCCGATTGGCGGATGCCGCCGAGCGGGCTGGCCTCGACACCCCGGTGCCGAGCTGCCCGGAGTGGGACGTGCGCGCTCTGCTTGCCCACGTGGGGATGGTGCACCGCTGGGCGGCCACAACGGTGCGCGGCGGCCGCGGCACCGCCGACGACTATCCCGCACCGGAGACAGGCGTGGTCGAGTGGTTCCGCGACGGACACGACGCGCTGGTGGCCGCACTCCGCGGTGCACCTGGCGACCTCGCGGCATGGACCTTCCTACCCGCCGCGTCGCCCCTCACGTTCTGGGCCCGTCGACAGGCACACGAGACGGCGATCCACCGCGCGGACGCGGAGGCTGCGGCCTCCGCCGTCCCGGTCTTCGATCCCGGCTTCGCCCTGGACGGGCTCGGTGAGCTGCTCGAGGGCTTCCACAGCCGACGCGGCGGACATCTCAAGGCCGATCCCGGCTTCGTGCTGCATGTTGTCCCAGCCGACGCCGCGGTGACGTGGAGCGTGCAGGTCCGACCCGATGGACGGACCGTCACCCGCGACGGTGGACCGCCGGCCGACTGCACCCTCAGCGGTGCGGCGACCGATCTGTACCTCCAGCTCTGGAACCGCACGCCGGCCGGGCCCGTGACCGTGACGGGCGACGAGCGCGCGCTGACGACTTGGCGAGAGCTTGCCCGCATCACGTGGAGCTGAGCACGGCTGGGGCGGCGGCCGTCCTACTGAGGTTGATACGCCAGCACCGCCGAGTTGGCGTGTCGCGGTGCTGGCGTATCAGGGTAGGGCCGCCTCGACAGAGCAGCCCCCGTCGCCGCGCGTTGGCCTCTCCGACCTCCGAGATCCAGCTCAAAGGTTCGCGAGCTTGCGGAAGTCCCAGCTGGAGATCTTGGTCGGCTTGACGCGCATCCATGCGTGCTTGCCGTCGTGGAAGACGTCAGTGGAGTTGAAGTACTTGTTGAAGAACTGGGGTTCCATGACGGCGAGTTCGTCGTTCGGTTCGCCGGAGCGCGGCTGCTCCCCCACGAACTCGACGCTGCCGAGGATCTCGATGCCCTGCAGCTCGAAGTAGTCCACGCCTGTGTCGACGACGATCGCCACCCGCTGGTCACGCTGCAGGTCCGCCCAGCGCTGGGCCCTGGTGATCGACTGCATCCAGAAGTACGTGCCGTCCCAGAAGAACCAGAGCGCGGTGTTGTGCGGGCTGCCGTCGGCACTCACGGTCGCGACCCGGCAGGTGCGTTCGGCGGCGAGGAACGCGTCGCGCTCCTGCGGCGTCATCGCGATCTTGTTGCCGCGCTTCTGGGGCTTCAGTTCCTCGGTCACGGACGTGCTCCCTTAGTCGACTGTTACCCCGATGCCTATCAGGCATCGGTCGGCGGGCAGCACACGGCCCCGGCGATCAACGTGGATCGCCGGGGCCTCCGTGTAGTGGTGCGTCAGTGCTTGAAGGCGTCCTTGGCCTTCTCGCCGGCGCTCTTCAGGTCTGCCTTGGCCTGGTCGGTCTTACCCTCGGCCTCGGTCTTGTGGTCGCCCGAGACGCGTCCGAGGGCCTCCTTGGCCTTGCCCTCTACGTCGTCCAGCGTGTTCTTGATCTTGTCGACGGTGCTCATGTGATCGTCCCTTCGCGGTAATCGCGCATGTCTTGCGGACACCACGTAGGTACCCGTTCACCGCCGGGGATAACCGATCAGGCCAGACGTGTGATGCTGACCTCGACGGACAGGTCCGTGGTGGCCGGGGTACCGGCGACGATGCCCTTGATCGGGGTGACGTCGCGGTACTCGCGGCCGGTGCCCACCACGATGTGGCGCTCCGCCACCTCGGAGAGGTTGGTCGGGTCGTGGTCGACCCACTCCCCCAGCCACCACTGCACCCAGGCGTGCGAGTCGGCCGGCACCGTGTCGCCAATCACCGGCTCGGACTTCGGGTGCAGGTAGCCCGAGACGTAACGGGCGGGGAGCCCGACGTGGCGCAGCGCGCCGAGCACGAGATGCGCGTAGTCCTGGCAGACGCCGCTGCCCGCCGCCCACGCCTCCGATGCGAGCGTGTGCACACCGGTGGAGCCAGGGAGGTAGGTCATCGTGTCGTGGACGGTCCCGATGAGGGCGAGCGCCGCCTCGGCAGGCCCGAGCCGCCCGGCGAGTTCGGCTGCGGTGGCGGCGAGGTCCGACGGCGCCTCCGTGCTGGGTGAGACCGTCAGGAACTCCGCGAACTCGTCCTCGACGGCGGGCGTGCGCACCTCGTCCCAGGTCAGGCCCTCTGGGCTCGTGTGCCGCCGCGACCCGTCGACCTCGACGGTGCTCGACACCTCCACCACGAGCTCGCGATGCGGCGCGTGCGCCTCGAAGACGCGGACCTGCGTGCCCCAGTAGTCGACGTAGCGGTACTGCCAGCTGGACTGCTCCACCCGCAGCGTCGACTCCAGCGGGAACTGCCACGGCAGGGCGGCTGGCGTCAGCCGGACCTCGTTGAACGAGGCGGTGACGGCCTGGTCGTAGCGGTAGGCCGTGTTGTGGTTGATCCGGTAGCGCGCGGTCATTCCTAGGAAGCCTTCCAGGCCGTGACGACACCACGCGGGAAGTAGCGCCGCGCCACGGCGTCGCTGGCCACCGAGCAGGCGCTCTGGACCCGCTCCATGACGTGGTAGACGTCGTCGAAGAGTTCGGCGGTGGGGGCGAACTCGAGCTCGGAGCGGATCATGCCGAGCACCCGGTGCGCCTCGCTGCCTCGGCCCCGTTCAGCCACGCCGTGCTGCACCGCCAGCTCGTCGAGACAGTTCTCGGCCATCACCAGCGCGCTCATCAGCGTGCGGGGGAAGAGCGGGTCGAGCAGCAGGAACTCCACCGAGCGACGGTCATCGACCGCGCCCTTGGCGCTGCGCAGGAAGGCCTGGTAGGCGCCACAGCTCTGCAGCAACGTGACCCACGACGGGCCGGCGTCCCCGGCCAGGGCCCGCGCGGCCACCAGCCGGGCCGTCATGTCCGCGCGCTCCACGGACCGGCCTAGCAGCAGGAAGTTCCAGGCCTCATCGCGGCTGAGCGTCGCGTCGGCGACCCCGTTGAAGGCGGCGACCCGCTCCCGTACCCAGTGCAGGAACTCGTGCGGGTCGGCGCGTCGCCCGGGGCGGGAGGCTTCGAGGAAGGTGACGTTGATGCTCTCCCACAGCTCGGTGGAGACGACCTCCCGGCTGCGCCGCGCGTTCTCCCGCGCGGCCGCAAGCGCCCCCAGTACCGAGCCCGGCGTCGAGCGCTCCCAGGCGAGGTGTTCGAGCACGCCGGCCGAGGTGTCGACCAACGTGTCGCCCTCGTGACCCATCGCCGACATCAGGGAGGCGCAGACGACGTCCTCCGGCGCCCACGGGTCCTCGACGAGGAGGTTGAGGTGCACGTCGAGGATGCGGCTGGTGTCCTCCGCGCGCTCGACGTAGCGCCCGATCCAGTAGAGCGACTCGGCGATCCGGCTCAGCATTCGCCACCCGCCTGTTGCTGCTGCTGTTGCTGCTGTTGCTGCATCTCGGCCTCGATGGCGACGTCCGGGGCCGGCAGCGGAGCGTAGGTCGGCCGTTCGACCACCGCGACCGCCGGCGCCGCGGCGGGGACACGCCGCTCGCCCGCGAGTACCCAGGTGTCCTTCGAGCCGCCGCCCTGGCTGGAGTTGACCACCAGTGATCCCTCGACGAGGGCCACTCGCGTGAGGCCGCCGGGGAGCACCCAGACGTCGTTGCCGTCGTTGATGGCGAACGGGCGCAGATCGACGTGGCGGGGCGCGATGCCGTTCCCGATAAGAGTGGGCACCGTCGAGAGCTGCACGACCGGCTGGGCGATCCAGCCACGCGGGTCTGCAATCAGGACCTCGCGCAGCACCGCCAGCTCGGCCTTGGTGGCCTGCGGTCCGATCACCAGGCCCTTGCCACCCGCACCGTCGACCGGCTTGACCACCAGCTCGTCGAGGCGCTCGAGCACCTCTTCGAGTGCCCCTGGCTCCTCGAGGCGCCAGGTGTCGACGTTCGGCAGTACCGGCTCCTCGCTGAGGTAGTAGCGCACCAGGTCGGGGAGGTAGGTGTAGATCAGCTTGTCGTCTGCCACGCCGTTGCCCACCGCGTTGGCGATGGTGACGTTGCCCGCGCGTGCCGCCTGCAGCAGGCCGGGGCAGCCCAGCATGGAGTCGGACTTGAACTGGACCGGGTCGAGGTATTCGTCGTCGACGCGGCGGTAGATGACGTCCACCCGCCGCTCACCGGAGGTGTCGCGCATCCGGACCACGCCGCCGGAGCAGACCAGGTCGCGCCCCTCGACCAGCTCGACGCCCATTGCCCGGGCCAGCCAGGCGTGCTCGAAGTAGGCGCTGTTGTAGACACCGGGCGTGAGCACCACGACGCACGGCTCGGTGACCCCGCTCGGCGCGGCGGCCCGGAGGGCGGCGAGCAGCCGCTGCGGGTAGTGCGACACCGGCCGGAGCCGGACCTTGCCCAGCACGTCCGTCCACTGCTGGCGCATCGCGCTGCGGTTGGCGAGCACGTAGCTGACGCCGGACGGGATGCGGGCGTTGTCCTCGAGCACGCGGAAGTTGCCCTGCTCGTCCCGGATCAGGTCGATGCCGGAGACGTGCACGCGCACGCCGTTGGGCGGCTCGATGCCGTAGGCCTCGCGGTGGAAGTGCTTCGAGGTAGTGATGATCTTGCGCGGCACGACGCCGTCCTCGACCGCTCGGCAGCGACCGCTGTAGACGTCGGCCAGGAAGGCCTCGAGCGCCCGCACCCGTTGCCGGACGCCGCGGTCGATGTGCTGCCACGAGGCGTCATCGATGACGCGCGGCACGATGTCGAGCGGGAACGGCTTCTCCTCGCCGCCCACGTCGAAGGTGACGCCCTGGTTGAGGTAGGCCCTGGCCAGCGAGTCGACCCCGGCGCGCAGCTCTTGGCCGCCGCTGCGCTGGATCGAGTCGTAGAGAGCCTGGTAGGAGGCGCGCGGGAGCCGGTCGGCGGCGATCATCTCGTCCCACGCCGCACCGAGTCGATAGTCATCGAACAGGTCAGCCATCCTCGCGATCGTATGGACACCGTGTGTCGGCAGTGTGTCGCAGTAGCGTCACGTCCACTGTGCCGATCATGCCGTAATTCTGGACGCCGCGAGCTCGATCCGGTCATCGGGTTGCACAGCGGCCACCCGCAGATATCCCGCCGAGCGCGCCCCGTAGAAGTCCCCCGGAGAGACCACGATGCCGATCCGCTCGGCCAGGTCTCGCGCCGCGGCCCAGGCGTCCCCGCCCGCGACCGGTACCCAGAGGTAGAACGCGCCGGCGGGCAGCTCGCAGGGGTAGCCCAGCGACACGAGGATCTCCCGCAGCCGGACGAGGCGGCGCAGGTACCGCTCGCGCTGGACGTCCACGTGCGCGTCGTCGCCGAGGGCGACGATCGCGGCGGCCTGTACCGGGCCGGGCGGCATCAGGCCCGCGTGCTTGCGGACCTCCCGCAGGTAGTGCACCAGCTCCGCGTCACCGGCGAAGAAGCCGATCCGGGCGCCCGCGAAGTTGTCCCGCTTGCTGAGCGAGTGGACGGCCAGCACGCCCTGACTGCCCTCGCGCAGGATCGTGGTGGGGCCACCGGACCAGGTGAACTCGGCGTAGCACTCGTCCGACAGCACGGGGATGCCCCGAGCCCTCCCCCAGGCTGCGGCAGCCGCCAGATCGTGCAGCTCGCCAGTCGGGTTGCCGGGCGAGTTCACCCAGACGCAGAGCGCGCGGGACGCGTCGTCGCCGCTGATCTCGTCGAGGGTCTCGTAGGGCACCGCACGGCAGCCGGCGAGCGTGGCACCCATCTCGTAGGTCGGGTAGCTGATCGCCGGGTAGAGCACGGTGTCCTTGGACGGGTCGCGCAGCTTGAGGTACTGCGGCGTCGAGGCCACGAACTCCTTCGTACCGACCACCGCCGCGAGTTCGGTGACCGGGTCGACGGTGGCGCCTAGGCGCCGTTCGATCCAGCCGGCCGCCGCCTGCCGGAACGCCAGGCTGCCGATCGAGGCGGGGTAGCCGCGGGCTGTGTCTCCGGCGGTGAGCGCGGCGAGGACCTCCGGAGGTGGCGGGTCGCAGGGCGTGCCGATGGAGAGGTCGACCGCGCCGCCCTCGTGCTGCTTCGCGATCGCGACGATCTCGTCGAGGCGGTCGTAGGGGTAGGGCGGTGGCACGAATCCGGTGCTGCTCACGTGCCGTCCCCCGCACTGCTACCCCGCCGAGTGGCTAGTTCGGCGTCGAGTGGTGGCGTGTCGCGCAGCCACTCGCGTCCAAACAAGCCACTCGGGGGGACGGGGCCACTCGGGGGGACGGGGCCACTCGGGGGAAGGGGGGTCACGAGGTTGCCTCCGGGAGGTGGTCGGCGAGCAGTTGGGCCAGGTGGACGCTCTGCGCGCCGGCGAGCTGCTCGAGCTGGGTGCGGCAGGAGAAGCCGTCGGCCAGCAGCACGGCGCCAGGCGGGGCGTTGCGGACGGCCGGCAGCAGCGCCGACTCGGCGACGGCCACGGAGACGTCGTAGTGGCCGCGCTCCACCCCGAAGTTGCCGGCCAGCCCGCAGCAGCCGCCGACCGCGGTCAGGTCGGCGCCGGCCCCGCGGAGCAGCTTCTCGTCCGGCGACCAGCCCATCACGGCGTGGTGGTGGCAGTGTGGCTGGGCCACCGCGGTGACGCCGCCGAGGTCCGGCGCCGTCCATCCGGGCGTGTCAGCGAGCAGCTCGGCCAGGGTCCGGGTGGCGGTGCCGATGGCTGCGGCGCGGGGGTCGTCCGGGAAGAGCTCACCGAGGTCGTGGCGCAGCACCGCAGTGCAGGACGGTTCCAGGCCGACGATCGGCAGCGCGGGGTCGAGGGCGTCCATGGTCGCTCGGAGCTGGCGGCGCGCACCGTCGAGCTGGCCGGTGGAGATCCAGGTGAGGCCGCAGCAGACCGGCTTGGCAGGGATCCGCACGGCGTAGCCCGCGGCCTCGAGCACCTCGACCGCCGCCTGGCCGACCTCGGGGCTGAAGTGGTCGGTGAAGGTGTCGACCCAGAGCTGCACGGGGATTCCGCTGGCGGCCGGCCGGGCCGCAAACCACGCGCGGAAGGTCTGCAGCGTGAACTCCGGGAGCGGACGCCGCTCATCGATGCCGCCCGCCCGCTTGGCCAGCCTCGCTAGTCGCTCGCTACGCAGCGTCGCGTTCGCGACCTTGGGCATCTTCGACGCCAGCCGGGCCCAGCGAGGCAGCCAGCCGAGGGCGTAGTGGGACGGTGGGCGGAGCCGGCGGCGGTAGCGCTGATGCAGCACCTCGGACTTGTACGTGGCCATGTCCACACCTGCCGGACAGTCAGAGCTGCAGCCCTTGCAGGACAGGCACAGGTCGAGGGCCTCGGCCACCTCGGCGGACTTGAAGCCGTCGATGAGGGTGCCGTTGGCCAGCTCCTGCAGCACCCGCGACCGTCCGCGGGTGGAGTCCTTCTCGTCCTGGGTCGCGACATAGGACGGGCACATCACGCCACCGGTGGCGGTGTTGTCGGCGCGGCACTTGCCCACGCCCACGCACCGGTGGACGGCCGTGGCGAGGTCGCCGCCGTCGTGGCTGAACGCGAACCCGAGGTTCTTGCGCAGCGGGTGGCTCAGCGGCACCCGAAGGTCGGCGTCCACCGGCGCGGGGTCGACGATCACGCCGGGGTTCAGCAGGTTCGCCGGGTCGAAGATCGCCTTCACCGCGGCGAAGGTGGCGATGGCCTCGGCGGAGTACATGTAGGGCAGCAGCTCGCCGCGGGCGCGCCCGTCGCCGTGCTCCCCGGACATCGAGCCGCCGTGCCGCCCGACGAGAGCGGCCGCGGCGAGAGCGAACTCCCGGAAGACCGCCGGCTTGGACGAGAACGGGAAGTTGATGCGGACGTGAACGCAGCCGTCGCCGAAGTGGCCGTAGACCAGGCCGTCGAGGTGATGTGCGGTCATCAGCGCGTCGAAGTCGCGCAGGTACTCCGGCAGGTTCTCCGGCGGTACCGCGGCGTCCTCCCAGCCAGGCCAGGCCGGCTCGCCCGCCGGGGTACGTCCACCGAGGCCGGCGCCGTCCTCGCGGATACGCCAGAGCGCGCGGGCGGTGGCGCCGGTGACGATCGCGGAGTCGAGGCAGCCCGAGTCCTGAATGAGGCGGGCGGCCGCGTCCTCGGCCTCGGCCTCGGTGTCGCCGGAGGTCTCGATGAAGAGCCACCCGTCGCCCCGGGGCAGGTCGGGCACGGCGGACGGGCCACGGCGGCTGCGCACCACCTCGACGAGCCGGGCGTCCATGCCCTCGAGCGCCACCGGGGCGTGCGGCAGCAGGGCCGGAACCGCCGCGGCGGCGCTCGGCATGTCCGGGTAGCCGAGGACGGCCAGTGCCACGGCCTTGGGTGAGTCGACGAGCTTCACGGTGGCCTGGGTGATCACGCCGAGCGTGCCCTCGGTGCCGACCAGGAACGAGGCGAGATCGGCGCCGTTCTCCGGTAGCAGGTGCTCCAGCGAGAACCCGGAGACCTGGCGGCGGAAGCGCCCGAACTCGGTGCGGATGAGCGCCAGCCGGCCCGCTACGAGATCGCCCAGCGCGGCCCCCAGTGGCCCGGCCGCGGCCAGGCCGTCGGCGCCGAAGCGACGCGCGGTGAACGGCGTGCCGTCCGCGGCCAGCAGCTCCAGGGAGGTGACGTTGTCGGCCGTGCGGCCGTAGCGCAGTGCCCGCGAGCCGCAGGCGTTGTTGCCCAGCGAGCCGCCGATCGTGGCGCGGGCGTGCGTCGACGGGTCCGGGCCGAAGCGGAGGCCGTAGCGCGCCGACGCGTCGCTGATCGCGTCGAGGATGGCGCCTGGCTCCACGACCGCGGTACGTGCCGCCGCATCGACCGAGAGCACCCGGTTGAGGTGGCGGGAGAAGTCGAGCACGATGCCGGCGCCGACGCTGTTGCCTGCGGTGGAGGTGCCGCCACCGCGGGCAGTGAGCGGGACACCAGCCGCACGCGCCACACCGAGGGACGCTGCCACCTCGTCGACGTGCCGCGGGAAGACCACCACCTGGGGCACCACGCGGTAGTTCGACGCGTCGCTGGAGTACTCCGCCCGGCGCCGCGTGGAGTCGTCGACCTCCGCGATGCCGGCCCGCCGCAGCTCGGCGGCAAGGTCGGCTGGGCTCACGTCACCAGTCTCCCGCACCGGACGATCACGTTTTCTGCTGGGGCGGTCGGTTCGAGGCCGGCGAACGGTCATCCCAGCACAAAACTTCATCGGCTCAGAGGCGGCCGGCGTCGATGATCCGGGCTAGGAACTGCCGGGTCCGCGGCTCCACCGGGTCGCCGAGCACCTGCGCCGCCGGGCCCTGCTCCAGCACGCGTCCCCCGTCGAGGAAGCAGACGAGGTCGGCGGCCTGCTTGGCGAAGCCCATCTCGTGGGTGGCCAGCAGCATCGTGGTGCCCTCGTCCTTGACGTCCTTGATCAGCGAGAGCACCTCACCCACCAGCTCCGGGTCCAGGGCGGAGGTGACCTCGTCGAAGAGCATCACTCGCGGGCTGTTCACCAGCGCCCGCGCGATGGCCACGCGCTGCTGCTGGCCGCCGGAGAGCTCGTCGGGGCGGGCCGTCGCCTTCTCCCGGAGCCCGACCCGTTCGAGCATCGCCATGGCCTCGCTCTCAGCCTGCTCGCGCGCCACCCCGTGCACCCGCCGCGGCGCCAGCGTGACGTTGTCGAGCACGCGCAGGTGCGGAAAGAGGTTGAACGACTGGAAGACGATGCCCACCTTCGTGCGGATCCGGTTGGCGTCCACGCGCGGGTCGGTGATGTCCTCTCCGTCGAGTTCGATCACGCCGTCATCGACCACTTCGAGCAGGTTGATGCAGCGCAGCAGCGTCGACTTGCCGGAGCCGGACGCCCCGATCAGCACCGTGCACTGCCCCTCAGCGACGGTGAGGGCGAAGCCGTTCAGCACTACGTTCGAGCCGAAGACCTTCCGGACGCCGCGAACCGCGAGCACGGGCTGCGGCTTCGTCAGGGCCGTCATACGACGCCTCCCCCGGTGCCGTTCCAGCCCTGCCGGGCCGCGATCCAGTCGGTGAGCCGGGTCAGTGGCACGGTCAACGCCACGAAGATCAACCCCGCGAAGACGTAGTGGACGAACTTGTAGTCCTGCGAGTTGAAGTTCTGCGCACGCAACACGACCTCGAGCACCCCCACGATCGAGACGAGGGAGGTGTCCTTCTGCAGGCTGACGAAGTCGTTGAGCAGGGCGGGCAGCACGCGCCGCACGGCCTGCGGAAAGACCACGTGGCGCACCGTCTGGAGGTGGGTCAGCCCGAGCGATCGAGCGGCGGCGCGCTGTGACGGGTGGACTGACTGGATGCCCGCGCGCAGCACCTCGGCGACGTACGCGGTGTAGGTGAGGCTCAGGGCGATGATGCAGAGGATGAACGGGCTCGACGGCAGCGCCGAGATGCGCAGCGACGGCAGACCGTAGCCGACCAGGAAGAGCACGATCAGCAGCGGCATGCCCCGGAAGATGTCGGTGTAGGCAGCCGCGAGCAGGCGGAGCGGGAAGAACACCGGCCCTTGGAGCGTGCGTGCCACCGCGATCAGCGTGGCGAGGACGAGCACGATCACCTCGCAGATCAGCATGATCTGCACGTTCGTCCAGAGGGCCCGCAGCAGCGCCGGCATATCGTGCCAGCCGGTGCGCAGGTCGAAGAAGCTGTCCCGCGTCCGTGACCAGCCGGGGCTGTTGACGACGGCGATCGCCACCGCGGCGAAGACCACAACGGTGCTGACGAACGCGATCAGCGCCGAGCGGCGCGTCCGAGACCGCCGGTAGGCCTGCCGCTCGAGCTGCAGCGCCGACGGCTGCCAGTCGGCCACCGTCTACTTCAGTTCGGGAGCACCGGCACTGCTGGTCAGCCAGGTCTGCTGGAGCGTCGCCAGCGTGCCGTCGGCACGCAGTGAGTCGACGGCCTTGGTGACGCACGAGGTCAACGAGCTGCCCTTGTCGAGCACGAGCCCGAACTGCTCGGGTTTGCCCGTGACAGGCAGCTGACCGACGATCTTGGCGCCGCTCAGCTCGGCCGAGGTGAGGTAGAGACCGGTGGGCAGGTCGACCACCAGGCCGTCGATCTGGCCGTTCTTGAGCGCCTGCACCGCAAGGTCGTTGGTCGGGAACTCACCGGGTGTCTTGCCGGTCTTGAGCTGGCTGCCGATCGCGGCGAAGCTCGTCGTGCCCTGCTGGGCTCCGAGCTTTGCGCCCTTCAGGCCGGCGATGGTCGTGGCGCTGGAGTACTTGTCCTTCTTGAACATGACCACGGCCTGGGCCACGTCGTAGTAGCCGGAGGAGAAGTCAACGGCCTTCGCGCGCGCAGTGGTGATCGACACCTCGTTGATGTCGAAGTCATACTTCTTCGGCGTCGGTGCGATGACGCTGTTGAACGGGGCGACCGTCCATTTCACCTGGGCCGTGGAGTAGCCGAGCTGCTTGGCCACGGCGTAGGCCACGGCCGATTCGAAGCCCTTGCCGTTGGCCGGCTTGTTGTCGACGAACCAGGGCTCGTAGGCCGGCGAGTCGGTGGCCACCGTCAGGGTGCCGCTGGAGTGCGTCTTCAACGTGCTCGGCGAGCAGCTCGCAGCTGCGGAAGTCGTCGGCGAGGAGGTGGTCGGCGACGAGGCCGCCGAGGTGTTCACCACCGGATTGTCGGTGCCGCTGTCACCCCCGGAGGACGAGCAGCCCGCGACGGCCAGGGCGGCAGCGACGGTGACGGCGGCGAGGGTGATGCGGGCGCGCATGCGGGGCTCCAGAGGGGTCAGCCAGGTGGTACAGAGTCGAGAAAGTCTATAGCGAAGGGGTCAATGGCCGAGGTCCGACCGGAAGCACGCGGTCGGTGCGGTGCCATCCAGCACCAGCGCCAGCGCCGCGCGGGCCGCCACGGGACCCACCAGGTTGCCGGTGCCGCTGTAGCCGCCACAGGCCACCACACCCTCCTCCACGGCGGCGCAGATCGCCCGCCCATCGCCGGTGTAGCCCACCGAGGCCGCCCAGCGATGGGTCACCTCGACCGGCCCGCCGGCCATTCGGGCCGCGACCGTCTCGATGTAGCCCTGCACTGCAGCGGTCGGGTCGCCCGAAGTCGTCCACTCGGTATCCAAGTGATGGTCGCGACCGCCGCCGACGTAGAGCTGGCCCTGCGCGTCCTGCTGGGCGTAGTCATAGCCCCACCGGCCGTACACCGGACACGGCAGCCGCTCCGCGACGGGAGCGGTGGCCAGCATCTGGAGCCGGGTGGTGCGCACGGCGCCGGCCAGCTGCGGCAGCAGCACCTCCAGCCTGCCGTCGACGGCCACCACCACTGCCCCGGCACTGATCACGCCGTGCGCGGTCGTCACGCGGCCGGGCCGGATGTCGCTGACCCGGGTGTGCTCGTGCAGCGCCGAGCCATCGAGTCGCCGCGCCTGCTCCACCGCCCGCCGCGCTTGCTCCACCGCCCGCCGCGCGGGATTCACCGCACCGTCCCGCGGCAGGAAGAGGCCCCGTCCGAGCGGACCGTCGTAGCTCTCCACGGCGAGTCCGAGGGAGCGCAGCAGCTCCGCCTCCTCGGCGCACGCCAGCAGCTCCGCAGCGCGGTCGGAGGCCTCGGCGTCATCGAGCGGCTCCCCCGGCAGCCCGGCCAGCCGGATCGACCCGTTCCGCCGGACGATGCCCAGCTCCGTCAGCGACTCCAGCTCGGCCAGCGTCTCGCGGTAGAGCCAGAGCGCGGCGTCGCCACCCCACAGCTGCGTCGACTCGGTCATCGACTCGGCCGGTCCGGCGATAAGGAAGCCCCCGTTGCGCCCGGCGGCCCCGGCCGCGATCCGCCCGGCGTCGACCCCGATCACCGACAGCCCGCGATCGAGGGCCGCGCGTACGGCCGCCAAGCCGCTGCCACCCAGTCCCACGACACAGACGTCGGCGGTGCGGTCACCGTCCAGCACAGGCAGCCCCGGCCACGCTGCGACAACGGGGTCGGCGTCCCAGGCTACGGCCACTAGAGCACCTTGGAGAGGCTCAACTACAGCACCTTGGAGAGGAAGGCCTTCGTCCGCTCGTGCTGCGGGTTGGCGAGGACCTCGCGCGGATCGCCGGCCTCCACCACCACGCCACCGTCCATGAAGACGAGCTTGTCCCCGACCTCGCGAGCGAAGCCGATCTCGTGGGTGACGACGACCATCGTCATCCCGTCGCGGGCCAGCTGCTTCATCACGTCGAGCACCTCGCCGACCAGCTCCGGATCCAGTGCCGAGGTTGGCTCGTCGAAGAGCATCAACTTCGGCTCCATGGCTAGGGCTCGTGCGATCGCCACGCGCTGCTTCTGACCTCCGGAGAGCTGCGACGGGTAGGCATCCGCCCGGTCACCGAGACCCACCTTTGAAAGCAGTTCGCGGGCGATGCGCTCTGCCTCGGGTCTCCCCACCTTCTTGACCTTGACCGGAGCTTCGACGATGTTCTGCAGCACGGTCATGTGCGGGAACAGGTTGAAATGCTGAAAGACCATCCCGATCTCGGCCCGCTTGCGGGCCACCTCGGAGTCGCGCAGCTCGTACAGCTTGCCGTTGGACTCCCGGTAACCGACCAGCTCGCCGTCGACCGAGAGGCGGCCCGCGTTGACCTGCTCGAGGTGGTTGATGCAACGCAGGAACGTGGTCTTGCCCGACCCGGATGGCCCGATGATCACCATCACCTCACCGGCCTGAACCTCCAGGTCGATTCCGGATAGCACCGTAACCGCGCCGAAGCGCTTGTGGACGTTCTCAGCGAGAACCATAGGCTGCGTCATCGCTTGCTCGGCCCGCCCAACAGCCCGACACCGGTGACGGCTTCGAGGTCCACTGCCGCCGGTGGCAAGGCATGACGGGTAATCACCAACCCCTTGATCCGTTGCCAGGGGGTCGGCGGCAACTCGCGGACCCGGCCACGGGCGTAGTACCGCTCCACGTAGTACTGCCCGGTCATGAGCACCGAGGTGACGATGAGGTACCAAATGCTGGCCACCGTCAGCAGCGGGATCGTTTGGTACGTGCGCGCGTAGATGTTCTGCGCCGCGAGGAGGACCTCTCCGACGGTGATCGCGCTGGCCAGCGAGCTCGTCTTCAGCATCGAGATGGTCTCGTTGCCGGTCGGCGGGATGATCACCCGCATAGCCTGCGGCAGGACGACCCGTCGCATGATCAGGAAACGGGACATCCCAAGCGACTGCCCTGCCTCGGTCTGCCCGTAGTCAACGGAGAGCAGGCCCGCCCGGACGATCTCGGCCATATAGGCCGCTTCGTTGAGCCCCAACCCGATACTCGCTGCCACGAACGAGGTAATCAGCTTGTTCGGGTCGAAGTGGATGAACTCGGGGCCGAACGGGACGCCGACACTGAGCGTCTTATGCGTCCCGTTCGTTGTCGGCGGAAAAATGTAGCTGATGTTGTACCAGAAGTAGAGCTGCACGAGGACGGGTGTGCCGCGGAAGAACCAGAGGTAGACCCAGCTGATCCCGGAGAGGATCGGGTTGTCCGAGAGCCGCATGACCGCGAGCAGGACGCCTCCGACGACGCCTATCACCATCGCAATGACGGTGAGCTCGATCGTCACCTTCAGGCCTTCGAAGATGACGTGGGTGAACAGGTACTTGCCGACGATGTCCCACTGCAGGCGACCGTCGCTGCTGTTGCCCCGCTGTACCTTCGCGAACACCGCCGCATGCACGCCCATGGCGACCAGGACAGCGAGGATCGCGACCGTCACCCACCGGCCGGGATGGCGGACCGGGATCGCCTTGATGTCCTCGGGACGAGGCGATCCCGGCGCCGAGTTGCTACTCGGTTCCATCACCAGTTGATTCGCAGATCAGCTCTGGGCGCCGTTGATCACCGGTGTAGTGATAGCGCCGTCGGCGACGCCCCACTTGGTGAGGATCGTCTTGTAGGTGCCGTTGGCGATGAGGTCCTTGACGGCCTGCAGTACGGCGGCCGTCATGCCATTGCCCTTCGGCAATGCGATGCCGTACGGCGCCACCTCGAAGGCGGTGCCAGTCAGGGCGAACTGGCCGTTGGACTGCTTCACGATGTAGCCGGCGATCTGCGAGTCGACGAAACCGACCTCGGCCCGGCCGCTGGAGACAGCCAGGTTTGCCGCGTTCTGGTCAGGGAAGCTCAGAACGGTGACCTTGCACTTCTTGCCCTGTGCCTGCGCGTCGGACTCCTCGGTGGTGCCCTTCTCCACGGCCACGCTCGCATTGCACAGCGAAGCGAGACCGTCGAACTTCTTGGAACTCCCGGCCTTCACGTAGAAGCCTTCACCCGCCTGGAAGTAGGTGACGAAGTCGACCGTCTTCTCGCGGTCCTTCGTGTCGGTGAAGGACGAGAAGCCGACGTCGAACTTGCCGGACTGCAGCCCGGGGATGATCGTGTCGAAGGTGGCGTTGACGAGATCGGCCTTGAGGCCGAGATCAGCCGAGACCGCCTTCGCGAGGTCGGCGTCGAAGCCAATGATCGTCTTGCCGTCGGTGTCGATCGACTCGTCCGGGGCGTAGGTGGCGTCCATCGCGATGGTCAGCGAGCCCTTGGACTTGATCGACGCGGGAACGAGCGCGGCCGCACCGCTTGCCGCGGAGGAGGAGGACGCGGCCGTGGACGAGGTGCTCGACGTGCTTCCCGAGGAACCACCGGCCGGCGTCTTCGAGCCTCCGCTGCTACTGCAGCCGGTGAGGGCGAGTGCGCTGACGGCAGCGATGCTGATCAGCGCGGGAGCGAGACGAAGACGGGACACGTAAAACCTCCATGAATCGGGTGTGTCGGCAACCCTAAGCCACGGAAACCGTCCCCGGCAGGTGCTGTCCCCAACTGTTACGCAGGCCTTTCACAAGAAATGTGACGATTACGGCAGCGCGAGCTGTGTCTTGCCGAGCACCACGATGCCGCCCTCGGAGACGTGGTAACGCTGGCGGTCAAGGTCCGGATCAACCCCGATGTGGGCGCCCTCGGGCACCACGACGTCCTTGTCCAGGATTGCCCGCCGCACCACGGCGCCCCGGCCGATGACGACACCGTCGCCGATGACCGACCCCTCGACGTAGGCGCCGGCGTGCAGCCGCGAGTTCGCCGACACGACACTCTGCCGCACGGTGGCGCCGGAGATGATGGTGCCGGCACCCACGATCGACTCCTGTGCGATGCCGCCCTCGATGAACTTCGCCGGGGGCAGGTGCGGGTGGTGGGTGTAGATCGGCCACTGCTGGTTGTAGAGGTTGAAGATCGGGTGGACGGCCACGAGGTCCATGTGGGCGTCGTAGTAGGCGTCGATCGTCCCGACGTCGCGCCAGTAGCCGCGGTCGCGAAGCTCGGCACCCGGCACGTCGTTCTCGTCGAAGTCGTAGACGTAGGTGTTGGCCTGCTTGACCATCATCGGCATGATGCTGCCGCCCATGTCGTGCACCGAGTCCTCGTCCTCGGCATCGACCTTGAGGGCTTCGAGCAGCGCCTCGGTGCTGAAGACGTAGTTGCCCATCGAGGCGTAGGCCAGGTCGGGGTGGCCAGGAAGCGCGGGCGGGTCGGCCGGCTTCTCCAGGAAGCCCTGCACCTTGCCGTCCGGGCCGGCGTCGATGACCCCGAAGGCGCTGGCCTCCACCCGCGGGACCTTGATCGCGGCCACCGTGGCGTCGGCCCCGCTCTCGATGTGCTGCGTGACCATCTGGCGCGGGTCCATGCGATACACGTGGTCGGCACCGAAGACGACGATGTAGTCGGGCTTGTCGTCATAGATCAGGTTCGACGACTGCAGGATCGCGTCGGCACTCCCGGTGTACCAGCGCGGGCCGAGCCGCTGCTGGGCCGGCACCGGGGTGATGTAGTTGCCGACGATCGAGGACATCCGCCAGGTCTGGCTGATGTGCCGGTCGAGCGAGTGTGATTTGTACTGGGTCAGCACGCAGATACGCAGGTAGCCGGCGTTGACGAGGTTCGAGAGCACGAAGTCGACGAGGCGGTAGTTGCCCCCGAAGGGCACCGCGGGCTTGGCGCGGTCAGCGGTGAGCGGCCAGAGGCGTTTACCCTCGCCACCGGCAAGCACCATGCCCAGAACTCTCGGCTCCCGCGCCATGACCCCACCCTAGTGCGGAATCCGAAGATCGGCGTCCAGCGCGCCCGGCGCTAGGGTCGTGTCCATGCGTGTTGCCATCCTCAGCCGGGAGTACCCCCCAGAGGTATATGGCGGCGCCGGCGTGCACGTCGAGTTCCTCGTCCGCGAGCTACGGCGGGTCGTCGACGTCGAGGTCCACTGCTTCGGCGCGCCCCGCGACGAGCCCGGCGTGCACGCCTACGCCACCCCGCCCGGGCTCGGCGAGGCCAACGCCGCGCTGCGCACGCTCGGCGTCGATCTGGAGATCGCCGCGGCGCTCGGGCAGGCCGACGTCGTCCACTCCCACACCTGGTACGCCAACCTCGCCGGCGTCCTCGCAGCCCAGCTGCATGGGGTACCGCACGTGCTCACGGCACACTCCCTCGAGCCGCAGCGGCCGTGGAAGGCCGAGCAGCTCGGCGGCGGCTACCAGGTCTCCTCGTGGGCCGAGCGGCAGGCCTACGAAACGGCCGACGCCATCGTGGCGGTCTCCTACGGCATGCGCGCCGACGTGCTCGAGGCTTACCCGTTCGTCGATCCGCGGCGCGTGCACGTGATCCACAATGGCATCGACACGACGATGTACGCGCCGGCCGCCACGGACGCAGCACTCGACAAGTACGGCATCGATCGAGACCGTCCGTACGCGATCTTCGTGGGCAGGATCACCCGGCAGAAGGGGCTGGCCCACCTCGTCGCGGCCGCCCGTCACCTCGATCCCGCCATCCAGCTGGTGCTCTGCGCGGGCGCCCCGGACACTGCCGAGATCGCCACCGAGATCGCTGACGGCGTGGCCGAGCTGGGCAAGACGAGGAGCGGGGTCGTCTGGGTCCAGGAGACGGTGCCGCGGCCGGAGCTGGTCGAGCTGCTCACCCACGCCACGGTCTTCGTCTGCCCGTCGATCTACGAGCCGCTCGGCATCGTGAACCTCGAAGCCATGGCCTGCGAGACGGCCGTGGTGGCCAGCGCGGTCGGCGGCATCCCGGAGGTGGTGGCCGACGGTCTCACCGGGGTGCTGGTCCCGTGCTCCACGCTGCCTGCCGAGGAGTTCGAGGCGGGGCTGGCCTCGGCGATCAACGAACTCTGCGCCGATCCGGAGCGTGCCGCCCGCCTGGGCCGCTCCGGGCGGGAGCGTGCCGTCCGCGAGTTCGGGTGGGACGCGATCGCGCACCGTACCGTCGAGTTGTACGACGCGGTGATCGCCGCACGACAGTCCGAGGGGGGCATCGATGACTGAGCCGATCTCCCGGTCCCGTCCGCCTGGCCGGGTCCGCGGCACCCGTCAGGCCGCCGCCATCGAGGACACGCTGCGCGAGGCCGATGGCTTCCGCACCGCGCAGGAGCTCTTCGACGAGCTACGGCGCCGCGGCGACAGCGTCGGGCTCACCACCGTCTACCGCAACCTCAACCTTCTCGTGGAGGCCGGCCTGGCCGATGTGGTGCACAGGGAGGACGGCGAGTCGCAGTTCCGGCTCTGCGGGCACTCCGCGGCGGCGGGCGAGCACCATCACCACATCGTCTGCCGGGTCTGCGGCCGCAGCGTCGAGGTGGCCGGCCCCGAGGTCGAGGCCTGGGCCGACCGGGTGGCCGCCGCGGCCGGCTACACCCAGATCAGCCACACCGTCGAGCTCTTCGGCCTCTGCCCCGACCACTCCTGAGCGATCTAGCTCGGCAAGACCGCCAGCGCGGTGTAGCTGCCCGGCGCGACCTCGGTGAAGCCGGCGTCCTGCACCACCGGCGCCCCGGCGGCCACGGCAGAGTCCCACTGAGCCGGCGAGGCGTCCCGCACGGCCAGCGCGAAGCCGGAAGCCTGCCAGGCTGCCCGCTGTGCCGGTGACGCGGACCGGTAGCCGAGCTGGGCCGCGTGACCAGCCTGCGCCATCGCCTTCCCGGCCGTCATCTCCAGCCCCGGCGCGAGCAGCACCAGCGGCAGCGCCGGATCCGCGGCGGGCGCTGGCGACGGGTCCTCCAGCTCGGTGCCGCCTACCTGCAGCTTGGCGAGTTCGCGTGGCCAGCCGTCCAGCGGGATCGGCGGGTAGACGCGCACCTCGGCACTGGCCTGGTTCACCGTGATCCCCGGTAGCTCGCCCGCCCGCCGCCACTCCGAACCACGGGCCCGGCGCACCACCTTGCGGATGCGGTACCCGTCCCACTCGGCGACGGCGTCGACCCAGTCCGGAGCGTCACTGGTGAGCATCAGCAGGACGGCGCGAGCCGCGGCCTCGAGCGCATCGGTGCGGGCCGGCGGGGCGTCACGCTCCAGCCGGACGACCAGGGGCAGCACGAGCTCCCTGCGCGCTAGAGGCTCGGCCACCGGTCCAAACTACCGCCCGGCCTACGCGCGGCTACTGACCGCGACCCGAGCCACCGCGGCACCCCACCGGGCGTAGCCCGCGGGGTCGAGATGCGCCTTCTGGTCCCCCACCCAGCCCTCAGCACGCTCGTGCGCGTACCCGCCGAGGAGATACTGCAGATCGAAGAGCGGCACGTCGAGCATGTCGGCGAGGGTGTACATCGCGGTGCAGAGGCGGGCCCACCGCACCGGTGCGACCAGCCCCGGCTGCGGCTGGAGATAGAGGATGAAGTCGACGTCCGGGCAGGCGCCGTGGATGACCTGGATGGCCTGGGTGACCTCGTCCGGTGAGGCGCCACGGACGAGGTCGTTGGTACCGAGCGCACAGTGGACGGTGGAGACTCCAGGGCCATAGGCACCGGACTGGGGTGCGAACAGGGTGAGCGGCTGGATGGCGCCGCCAGCGGTGGTGGTGTCCGACCACGAGAGCAGCCCTGCGCCGCTGGCACTCGACCCGCTCTCGCCGACGTTGTGGCAGATCAGGCCCCGCTCCGAGCGGATCTCTGCCGCGATCAGCACCACTGCCGAGGCAGCGAGCGTCCGGATCTCGACGGTGTGGGCGGCGTCCGCGAGGCCGGTGAGTTCGAGGCGCCGCAGCCTCGCCGCACCGCGAGAGCGGACGACGGCGAAGCCCGGCCCGTCGGTGGCGCCGTCGACGCTCACGCTGAACGAGCCTCCGCGCGGTGCCTGCCGGTAGATCACGGCAACCGCGGTTCCCCGCGTCGACGAGGACAGGGTCGCTCTCGCCCCGGTCGTCGCGGCGTAGGCGCAGGTCGTGTCGTTATGCCAGCCCGCACCGAGGTGCCAGCGGGCGTCGCTGAACCGGTTGTCGGCAACCCGGATCAATCCGGTGCCCCCCTCGGCGACGCGGTCGGCAGCGAGCGTGGCCGCGTAGATCCGAGGCCACGCACGCAGCCGATCGAAGGTGGCCCCGCCCACATCGCCGGCCGTGAGCGAGTCGCCGATGAAGACCTCCGCGGCCGCGCCTCCGGCGCGCACCCTGCTGAGCCCCGCCGCGTGCCGAACCGTGTTGGCCGCCGTCCAGTTGTAGACGCCCCGCTGCGCATCGAAGGCGTGCGCTGCATCCCTCGGGAGGTACGACGGTCTCCCGGAGCCCGCACCGGCACCCGATGGGGCAGTGACCAGCGCGGCTCCACGGCGATGGCTCGAGCCGACGAGCCGATCGACGCCGACCGCTCCGGCCGCCACAGCCGCTCCGCCGAGCCCGACCAGGAGCTGCCGCCGGCTGATCGCGCGCCGCATCCGTCCGTCCGCTGCCATCGGATGAGAGTCAGCGATGGGCTGCGAGGTCCTCGACCCAGGACGCAAGCAGCCGCGTGCCGAAGCCGGTGGCGCCCTGCGCGAAGATGCCGTCGTCCTTCGGCGCCCGGGCCGGGCCGGCGATGTCGAGGTGCGCCCAGGGCAGGCCGCCGGTGAAGTGCTGCAGGAAGAGCGCGGCGGTGATCGCCCCGGGGCTGCCGGGCGCGTTGTCGGCGTCGGCGATCGCCGAGCCGAGGGACCCCTCGTAATCGGCGGCGAGCGGCATCCGCCAGAGCGGTTCGCCGGAGGCGGCAGCGGCGGCGGTGAGCTGGCCTGCCAGGGCGTCGGTGGTGGCGAAGAAGCCCGCCGTGCGCAGCCCCAGCGCCACCTTCATGGCCCCGGTGAGCGTGGCGAGGTCGACGAGGACGGTGGGCTTGAGCCGGGCGGCGGCATAGGCCAGCGCGTCGGCCAGCACCAGCCGGCCCTCGGCGTCGGTGTTGGTGATCTCGCTGGTGCGGCCGCCGACGTGACGCACGACGTCGCCGGGCCGGAACGACGCGCCGCCGAAGGAGTTCTCGGCGCACGGCACGAGCACGCTGACCCGCACCGGCAGCTGCAGCGTGGCGATCAGCCTCAGCGCGGCGAGCACGGCTGCCCCGCCGGACATGTCGGTCTTCATCGTGCGCATGCCGTCGCCGGTTTTGACGTTGAGGCCGCCTGTGTCGAAGGTGATGCCCTTGCCCACGAGCACGACGTGCGTGTCGGCCGGGGCGCTGCGCGGGCGCCAGCTGGCGTGGATCAGCCGGGGCGGCGCCGCCGACCCGGAGCCCACGGCCAGCACGCCGCCGAAGCCCTGCTCGGCCAGCCACGCCTCGTCCCGGATCTGCACGTCCACGCCCGCCGGCCGCAGCACCCGGGCCGCCTCGCGCGCAAGCCACTCCGGGGTCTTGGTGGCGGCCGGGGTGTTGGCCAGGTCGCGGGCCCAGGCGGTGGCCGACGCATTGGCCAGGCCCCGTTCGAAGGCTGCCCTGTCGTCGGCGGCCCGCAGCTCGATGCGGCGCCTCGGCGACGGTGTTGAGGCCAGGCTGAACTGGTAGCCACCCAGCGCCAGCCCCTCGGTGAAGGCGGTGAGGCCGGCCCCGCCCAGCCCGGGCCGGGAGACCTCGGTGCGTCCGGCGGTAGCGGCGCGCGCCAGGGTGCCTGCCGTGGTACGCAGCTCGTCGGTGCTGCCCTCGACAAGCTCGTCACCGGCGGCGGCGGCTCCCAACCTGACCTCGATCACGCGGCCTGCCTCTCGCGATTCTGGTGAAACCTCAGAACGAAGATGATCGACGCTACCGGCAAAGACTCCGGCCCCGGCACCCACCGTGGTGGGGGCCGAGGCCGGAGATCATGAGCAGGATCTAGCTGACAACCGCCCTCAGGGCCTCGCCCAGCGCGCTCGCCTCATCAGCGTTCATCTCGACGACGAGACGACCGCCGCCTTCGAGGGGAACGCGCATGACAATGCCGCGTCCTTCTTTGGTTACCTCGAGCGGGCCATCGCCCGTCCGCGGCTTCATGGCCGCCATGCGTACCTCCTCGAGTGGGCTCTAGAGCCCGCGAAACATCGATGCTGCGTCCATTGTCCCTGATTGCGCCTTCAACCCCCAACCCCGGGGGTCTTGAAGTGCCGACAGGCGCTGCCGATCAGGCCGTGGCGCGCCAGCAGGTGGCGATGTGATCGTCGACCATGCCGGTGGCCTGCATCATCGCGTAGGCCGTGGTGGGCCCGACGAAACGCAGCCCGCGCCGCTTCAACTCCTTGGCCATCGCCGCCGACTCCGGGCTCGTGGCGGGCACGTCGCCGAGGCGCTTCGGGCGCGGGTGGCTCACCGGCGCGAACGACCAGAGCAGCTCGTCGAGCCCCTCCGGCACTGCCTCACGGATGGCCCGGGCGTTGTTGATCGTGGCGGCGATCTTGAGCCGGTTGCGGACGATCCCGGCATCAGCGAGCAGCCGCTCGACGTCATGCTCGTCGAAGCCGGCCACCGTGTCGATGTCGAAGTCCGCGAAGGCGGCGCGGAAGCCCGGGCGCTTACGCAGGATGGTCAGCCAGGAGAGGCCGGACTGGAACGCCTCCAGCGAGACGCGCTCGAAGAGCTCGCGCTCTCCGTGCAGCGGCACGCCCCACTCGTCGTCGTGATAGCTCACGTAGTCCGGGGTGGAGTTGGCCCAGTCGCAGCGCTGCCGATCAGGGGTCGACATCAGTCCGACGGCTCGGCGTGGACGCTGTCGAACGACTCGGCGGCCTCAGCCTCGGCAGCCGTGGGCGAGGGACGGCGCCCCCGCAGCTGCGTGATCTCCTCGTCACGGGCCTTGAGCTCCTCGGCGAGCCGGTCGAGCAGCAGGTCGGTCTCGGCGAAGCGGTAGCCGCGCAGCGCCACAGGCAGCCGCACCTCGGCGATCTCCTCGACGCTCAGCGCTCGCTCCGGCGGCAGTGACCAGATGGGCTCGTCCCGCAGCACCGGGGCGATCTGCTCGCCCGCGGGCAGGAAGTAGGTGGCCAGCAGGAAGAGGGCGCCCGCGACGATGATCGCGACCACCCCGTAGACCAGCAGCGTCCCCACCCCACGATCGTGTCATGCCGCACCGACAAAGGGGGTGAGCGGGTGCCGTGCCACGCGCGGGCTGTGGTGGACTGTCGATCGTGACTGAGAACCGACCCGTGCTCCGCGAGCGCGTCGGCGAGATCGAGATCCTCCGGCTGAACCGCCCGGAGAAGCGCAACGCCCTCGACACCGCCACCCTCGACCTGCTCAACGCCGATCTCGAGGAGCTCGCCACCGACCCGCGGCTACGCGTGCTCGTCGTCTCCACCACCAACGTCCGGGCACTCTGCGCCGGCGCCGACGTGGGCGAGCCGCTCGACCACGACGGCGGGGTGCGGCGGATGGTCGGCTTCACCCGGATGTACTCGCTCATCGAGCAGTTCCCGGTGCCGACGATCGCGGTGGCAGTCGGCAACTGTGTCGGGGCGGGAGCCGAGCTGGTGGCCGGCGTCGACCTGCGAGTGGGCGGTGACAACCTCGGCCTCGCCTGGGCCGGCGCACGCCTCGGGGTGCCGGTCGGCCCCGCGCGGCTGGCCCCGCTGATCGGAGTGTCGCGCGCCAAGGAGCTCGTCTTCACCGGCCGGGTGCTGCGGATGGCCGACGCCGAGGCCCTGGGGCTGCTGCACCGCACCGCGCCGGCTGACGAGGCGGAGGCGGTGGCGATCGAGCTGGCCGGCCAGATCGTGGCGCAGTCGGCCGACGGCGTGCGCGAGCTCAAGCAGATGTTCCGCGAGCTCGACTCCGGGGCGCAGCGGGTCAGCTACGAGAACGACCGGCTCCTCGCCTTCCAGCAGCACGGCTCCGGGCTACCGCGCGGCTGAGCAGGCGTCCGCGCTGATCGGGCGTCCCCGCTGATCGGGCGCCCGTGACGCGCTGAGTTGACGCCGGTCCGCCGGGCCGGTTGCATCCCCGGCATGCCCACCGTTCTCGTCACCGGCGCCTCCCGTGGAATCGGCCGCGTCACCGCCCTTCGGCTGGCTGCGGACGGCTGGACCGTCCACGCCGGTGTGCGCTCGGAGGCCGACGGCAAGGAGCTGGCCGCAGCGGCGCCCTCCGCCGTGGCTCCGGTGATCCTCGACGTCACCTCCGCCGCTGACCTCGCCGCACTGCCCGAGCGGCTCGGCGGGCGGCTCGACGCGGTGGTGAACAATGCCGGCTACGCGCTGGACGGCCCGATCGAGACACTTGCCATCGACGACCTGCGCCGCCAGTACGAGGTGAACGTGGTCGGGCAGGTGGCCGTCACCCAGGCCGTGCTGCCGCTGCTGCGCGCGAGCCACGGCAGGATCGTCTTCGTCTCCTCGCTCAGCGGCCGGATCTCCACGCCGATGACCGGTGCCTACAACTCCTCGAAGTTCGCCATCGAGGGCATCGCCGACGCGCTGCGGGTGGAGCTGCGCCGCTGGAAGCTGCCGGTGGTGCTCGTGGAGCCCGGCCCGGTGTCGACCGACATGTGGCACGGTGCGCTCGACCAGCACGAGGCCACCCTCGCCGCGCTCTCCCCCGAGCACCGTGAGCTCTACGGCCAGACCTTCGAGAACTCCCGCAAGGTGCTGGCGTTCATGCAGAAGCAGGCCGTGCCGGTGGAGAAGGTGGCCGCCGTGATCGAGAAGGCCCTCTCCGCACGCCGCCCGAAGGCCCGCTACCAGGTGGACGTCGGCAGCAGGGTGCAGCTCGTCGCCACCGGGTTCACACCCACGCGCGTGCTGGACGCGATCCTCGGCAAGGCGATGGGGACGAACTAGCGGGAGCCGACCACCGCGAACGCGTCCGCGACGCTGTCGACGCGGTGCAGCACGGCCAGTGCCTCGTGGCGGACGAAGCCTCGCTCGCAGAGGTCGTCCAGCCAGGCCCAGAGCGGGTCGTAGAAGCCGTCGGCGTCGAGGACGATCACGGGCTTGGCGTGCATGCCGAGCGAGGAGGACGTCCACATCTCGAAGAGCTCCTCGAGGGTGCCGATGCCGCCCGGCAGCGCGATCACGACGTCACTGCGCTCGTCCATGATCTGCTTGCGTTCCCGCATCGTCTGCACGACGACCAGTTCGTCGGCGTCGACGTCGGCCACCTCGTAGGGCATCAGGTGCTCGGGGATCACGCCGACGGTATGAGCCCCGCCGGCACGCGCCGCACGGGCCACCGCGCCCATCATCGACACCCGGCCGCCGCCGGACACGAGCGAGTGGCCGTCTGCGGCCAGGCGGGTGCCCACCGCCTCGGCCAGCTCCACGTAGGCGGGGTCGATCCGCTCCGACGACGCGCAGTACACGCAGATGGCGGCCATCAGCTGGTCACCGGCACCGCGGCGACGATCTGCGCCACGATGTCGTCGATGTCGTCAGTGACCGTGATCAGGTCGATGTCGGCCTCACCGATCTTGCCGCCGTCGAGCACCGAGCGACGCAGCCAGTCAAGCAGACCCTGCCAGTACTCGACGCCGTAGAGGATCACCGGGAACCGGGTGACCTTGCGCGTCTGCACGAGGGTGAGCGCCTCGAACATCTCGTCGAAGGTGCCGAAGCCGCCGGGCATGATCACGAAGGCCTGCGCGTACTTCACGAACATCGTCTTGCGGGCGAAGAAGTAGCGGAAGTTGACGCCCATGTCGACCCAGTCGTTGAGCCGCTGCTCGAAGGGCAGCTCGATGCCGAGACCCACCGAGATGCCGCCCGCCTCCGAAGCTCCCCGGTTCACCGCCTCCATCGCGCCCGGCCCACCCCCGGTGATCACGGCGTAGCCGGCCTTGGCGAGCGCTCCCCCGAGCTGCACCCCCGCCGTGTACTCGGGGTGGTCGACCGGGGTACGGGCCGAGCCGAAGACCGAGACCGCCGTCGGGAGTTCGGCCAGCTGACCGAAGCCCTCGACGAACTCGCTGGTGATCCGCATGACGCGCCACGGGTCGGTATGCACCCAGTCCGACGGGCCGCGCATGTCGAGCAGGCGCTGGTCGGTGGTGCCGTGTCCGATCTGGCCGCGCCGCAGGACCACTGGGCCGCGACGGTGTTCTTCGCGCTCGGCGGGGCCCGTGTTGTCTGTACTCACCCGGCTCACGCTAGCGACCCGTCACACCGGCTGCAGCGCCGAGTGCGGGCCACCCGGCAGTGTGACGACGATCTGGTCGCCGGGCCGGACCTCGCCGCCGTCGAGCACGACCGCCATCACGCCGGCCCGGCGGATCAGCGCACCGTCCTCGGCGCGGTCGAGCACGGCTGCGGTCAGCCCGCGCTGATGGCGATCGAGCTGCACGCAGGGATTGCGCAGACCGGTGATCTCGATGCGCGCGGCCGCACCGAGCGCCAGCACGGTGCCGGCGGGGAGCGCCAGCAGGTCCAGCCCAGCGGTGGTGAGGTTCTCGCCGAGTACCCCCGGTCCGACGTCGAAGCCGGCCGCGACCAGCTCCTCGATCAGCTCGACGGTGATCAGGTGGACCTGGCGCAGGTTCGGGGCCGTGGGGTCACGGGCCACCCGCGACCGGTGCTGCACCGTAGCCCCGCAGTGCGCATCGCCGGCGACCCCGAGCCCGGCAAGCAAGGTGATGGCATCGGCAGGCACCTTGCTGAACCGGTGCTCGGCGTCGCTGCTGACTGCCAGCACCCGCGGGCTGCTCATGACAGGAAGCGCACCAGAGCTCGCTCGGTTTGGCCAATGATTTCCACGTCGACCGACTCGTCGACCTTGTGCGCGAGGTTCGGGTCACCCGGGCCGAGGTTCACCGCGGGGATGCCCAGCCGGCCGAAGAGCGCGACGTCGGTCCAGCCCAGCTTGGCCCGGGCCGGCGCGCCCACCGCCTCGACGATCGCCCGGGGCAGTGCTGCGTCCAGGCCAGGCCGGGCACCGGGTGCGGAGTCGGTGAGGCGCACCGCGAACCCGGCGAAGACCTCCTGCACATGCGCCAGCGCCTCGGACTCGGAGCGGTCAGGGGCGAACCGGAAGTTGACGGTGACCTCGCACCCGTCCGGTACGACGTTGCCGGCGACGCCCCCGCGGATGCCCACGGCGTTGAGCCCCTCGCGGTAGTGGAGGCCGTCGACCTCGGCCTCGCGAGCCTCGTAGGCGGCGAGCGTGGCGAGGATCGGTGCGGCGGCGTGGATCGCGTTGCTGCCCAGCCACGACCGGGCGCTGTGCGCGCGGGTGCCCGTGGTGCTCACGACCACCCGGAGGGTGCCCTGGCAGCCGCCCTCGATGACACCGTCGGTGGGCTCAAGGAGCACCGCCAGGTCGGCGGCCAGTACCTCCGGACGCTCCCGGGCCACCCGCCCCAGCCCGTTGCGCGCCGCCTCGATCTCCTCGCAGTCGTAGCAGATCCAGGTCAGGTCGACACGCGGCGTCAGCTCCCCGGTGCCGACGAGGTGCGCCACCCGCAGCAGTACAGCCACCCCCGACTTCATGTCCGACGTGCCGCAGCCGAAGAGCCGGCCCTCCTCGACGCGCGACGGGACGTTGTTCGCGATCGGCACCGTATCGAGGTGCCCGGCGAGCACCACTCGCTGGTCGAGGCCGAGGTCCGTGCGGGCCAGCACCACATTGCCGTCCCGCTCCACGCTGAGGTTCGGGTAGGCCCGCAGGGCCCGCTCGACCAGATCGGCCAGGCCGGCCTCGTCGCCCGACACGGACTCGATATCGACCAACGCGGCGGTGAGCGACTCGACCGGCATCGAGAGATCCAACATGCGAGCGAGCCTATGCGAACAGCCGCCTTATCCGTCTTCGTTAGGGTTGGCCCATGGCAGGAACGGCATGGGGCTACGGCCTGACGACCACCGCAGCAGACTCACGGGTGCTCGACACCTGGTATCCCGCTCCGCAGCTGGGCCCTGTTCCCAACACCGCGGCGCCGGACACGGCGCTCACCGCGCTGACGGGCGCTGAGGGGTCGGCCGCCGACCGCGGCGTCACCCGCGAGCTCGTCCTCACCGAGATCGACCTCGCCGCCGCACCCGCCGACGTGCCGGACGCCTACCTGCGTCTGCACCTGCTCTCGCACCGCCTCGTGGCCCCGCGCGGGCTCAACCTCGACGGAATCTTCGGCGTGCTCAACAACGTCGTATGGACGAACTACGGCCCCTGCGTGGTCGAGGGCTTCGAGCAGGTGCGGATGACGCTGCAGCGCTCCGGCCCGGTCACCGTCTACGGCGTCGACAAATTCCCGCGGATGGTCGACTACGTCGTGCCCACTGGCGTGCGCATCGCCGACGCCGACCGCGTGCGGCTGGGTGCCCACCTGGCCCCGGGCACCACTGTGATGCACGAGGGTTTCGTCAACTTCAACGCCGGCACGCTCGGCACGTCGATGGTCGAGGGGCGCATCTCCGGCGGTGTCGTGGTCGGCGACGGCTCCGACGTCGGCGGCGGCGCCGCGATCATGGGCACCCTCTCCGGTGGCGGCAAGGAGCAGATCAGCGTCGGGCAGCGGTGCCTCATCGGCGCCAACGCCGGCATCGGGATCTCGCTGGGCGACGACTGTGTGGTCGAGGCGGGCGCCTACATCACCGCGGGTTCGAAGATCACACTGCCGGACGGCTCGATCGTCAAGGCCGGTTCGCTCTCCGGCCAGCCCGGGCTGCTCTTCCTGCGCAACAGCGTCACCGGAGCGCTGGAGGCCCGTCCCCGCCAAGGCCAGGGCATTAACCTCAACAGCGCGTTGCACGCCAACGTCTGATCGTGGCCGCCCGAACAACCAAGGTCGTCCTCGCCCTCGCCGTCGTGGCCGCCATCGGCATCGGCGCGGTCGTCGGCATCCGCGCGCTCTTCAGCGTCGCCAAGCACAACCTCGCCTACTCCTACTGCGACGTCGGCGCCTACGAACTCGACACCGGACAGACGTCGGTGGCGGCGCAGATGGTCGGCGAGGTCAGCCGCTTCACGCCCGCCCTCCCGGAGCGGGCCGCCGTCCTCGTCCTCGCCGCCGCGCTGCAGGAGAGCAAGCTGACCAACCTCGCCAGCGGCGACCGCGATTCGGTGGGTGTGCTGCAGCAGCGCCCGTCCCAGGGCTGGGGCAACCCGGCCGGCAACGCAGCCTCGCTGCGCAACGTCACCGAGGCCACCCGCGAGTTCCTCGTCAAGCTCGTCGGCATCGACGGCTGGCAGAAGCTCGCCGTCGCCGATGCCGTCCAGCGGGTGCAGATCTCAGCCGACGGCAGCCTCTACGGCCAGTACGAGGACGAGGCAAAGACGCTGGCCGACACCCTGCAGGGCCACACCGGCCCCACCCTCACCTGCACGATCGCCAAACCGACCGCCGTCGCGACGGCGGCGACGGTGGTCACCGAGCTCCGCGCGCAGCTGCCGGTGAACACCCCGACTGCCCTCGGCAAGACGATCAGCGTGCCCGGCGCCGCCTGGCAGACGGCCTCCTGGTTCGTCGCGAACGCCGACCGTCTCGGCATCGACCAGGTCAGCTACGACGGCCACACGTGGAGTCGGCAGCACCAATGGAAGACCTCGACCGCACCCAAGACCGCTGTGGTGGCCACGCTCGCCACCGTCTGAGTGCGCTGGGTCGGGTGGACCGGCGTCGTCGCAACCTCGATTGCGAGAGCAGCGCCACCCAACCCAGGGCGGTGGCTAGTGGTCGTGCTCGACGGGCGGCAGCGCCTTGGTGAAGGCGGGGTCGTGATCGGTCTTGCCGATCTTCGAGGCGCCGCCCGGGGAACCGAGCTCGTCGAAGAAGTCGACGTTGGCAGCGGCGTAGTCGCGCCACTTCTCCGGCAGGTCGTCCTCGTAGAAGATGGCCTCGACCGGGCAGACCGGCTCGCAGGCGCCACAGTCGACGCACTCATCCGGGTGGATGTAGAGCATCCGGCCGCCTTCGTAGATGCAGTCGACAGGGCATTCCTCAATGCATGCCTTGTCGAGCAAATCCACGCACGGCTCGGCGATCACGTAAGTCACTGCGGTCCTCCGGGGCGATGTTCAGCTACATGTCCAGCGTCATTACCGGCGGCCTCGGTCGAACCAGGGGTCATGCCGGAGCTCTAGTATGCCGCTCGTGCTGGAGCCTAGCTGGGTCGGTAGACGCGTGAGCGTGCGGCGTACCGCAAACGTCACTTCGGAGGGTCGTCAGCTCTACTCCGATGTGGTCGGTGATCTCGTCGATCTCACGCCGCAGACGGCGGTGGTGGCCTCGCACGGCGCCCTGGTGGTGATCCCGATCGCCAACGTCGCCATCGCCCGGCTGGTGCCCCCGTCGACGGCTGACGAGCTGGCGCTCGAGGAGATCGGGGCACGCGGCTGGCAGGCCGCGGAGACCGAGGCGCTGGGCGGCTGGCTGCTACGCGCCAACGGCGGCTTCACCATCCGGGCCAACTCGGTGCATGCGGTCCGGCAGCCCAGGCTGCCGCTGGACGAGGCGATCGACTATGCACGGGCCTGGTACGCCGCGCGCGACCTGCCGCTGCGGATCAACCTGCCCACCGAGGGGCGCCGGCTGCTCGACGCCGCGCTGGGCGAGCGAGGGTTCGAGCCGAGCCCGGACAACCATGTGATGGTGGCCCGTCTCGACCAGCTGCACGGCGACGCCCTCGACACCACCGTCAGCGGGGCACCCGACGAGGACTGGTTCGCCCGGTATCGCGACGGTCAGGGGGCCGATCCGGTGAGCCGCGCACTGCTGCTGCGCCATGACCGCCTCGGCTTCGCCACGATCCGCCGTGACGGGGCTGTGGTGGCCATCGGGCGTGGCGTCATCGACGACGGGTGGCTCGGGGTCGCCGCGGTGGAGGTGGCCCCGCAGCTGCGCCGGCAGGGCCTGGCCCGCGCGGTGATGGCGGCACTGTGGCAGTGGGGCGCCAGCCAGGGTGCTGAGCGCAGCTACCTGCACGTCGCCAGCACCAACCCGGGCGCCGTGGCGCTGTACGCGTCGCAGGGCTACTGGATCCACCACGACTACCGCACCCGCACCGAGCTGACTCCCAGCGCCGCCACGGACTGCTGACTACGCTGCTGGTATGGCCCAGAACCCGCCCGACAACAGCAGACTCCTCGTCATCTCCTTCACGGACCCGCTCCGGGCGCAGGAGTTCCTGCTCGCGGTGGCCGGCCTCCAGACGCGGCAGGAGCTCCAGCTGCACGACGCCGTGATCATCGCCCGCGCCGAGGACGGCAGCTCGCACGTCCGCGAGACCACGGACGTCACCCCCGGCCAGGCCGGGGTGGGGGCCGGGGTGTGGGGGCTGCTGCTCGGCACCATCTTCGGTGGCCCGATCGGTGGCCTCGTGATCGGTGCCGCCACCGCCGGAGGCGGGGCGCTCTACGCCAAGCTCGTCGACACCGGGGTCAAGGACGCCACGATCGAGGAGCTGCGCACGGCGGTGCCGCCCGGCCGCACCGCGGTAGCCCTGCTGGTGAGCCACGTATCGGTGGCCGACCTGCAGCGCGAGCTGGCCCGCTTCCCGCAGGCCCAGCTGGTGGAGACCGATCTCCCGCCGGCAGCAGTCAGCGCCGTACAGGCCGCGCTGGACGAGGCCAACCGGGCCCCGTTCACCGGCTGAGTCGCCTACCGCTTGCCCGGCGTGGGGCGCCGCTGAGGTCGCCTACCGCTTGCCCGGCGCGGGGCACCGCTGAGGTCGCCTACCGCTTGCCCGGCGTGGGGCGCCGCTGAGCAGGACCCCGAGCGGGGCCCTGGGCCGGCCCTCGGGCGGGACCGTTGGCCGGACGCTGGGTCGGCGGGGGTGTACGAGGTGGCGGGGGTGCCACCGCCGAGCTGGCGGCGATCACCGCGTAGAAACCCGCGCCGGCACCGAGCAGCAGCAGGGCGTACAGCACGTACTCCTGCGCGTCGCCGCCGGAGACGAGGATGTCGCCCTCCGGGCGGGCGTACAGGGTCAGGATGAGTGTCGGCACGAGCCAGGAGACCAGCGGCAGCACGGCCCCGAGCGGGCGGCGCACCAGTGACATGCCCGCACGCGGCAGCACCAGGTTCGTGACGATCGCGGCCACCACGGAGACCGGGCAGACCACCTTGCCGACGAAGAGTGGCACGAGCATCAGCTCCACGCCGGCGGCGAGGACGCCGACCGCACAGAGCAGCGCCACGAGCAGCCAGTCCACCGCCGTCACCGGCGCAGGCACCTCGGCGGGTGCCTGAACGCGGGCCGCCCGTGTCACGTGGCCACACCGCTGAAGAGGTCCACCTCGTGGCCCGCCTCGTTGCGGTCACCGCCCAGCTCGCCGCGGACGAGCCGGAAGTACTCGAGTGCGAGCAGCTCCATCCCGATGTTGTTCGAGAGGGCGAAGAAGGGTCCGTCCACGCTGATCTGGGTGGCGTGCGCGCGCATGGCCCCGTCCTTGGCCTCGGCGTAGTCCGTGCCGTCGATGACGGTCGTGATCTGCTCGTCCGGGTTCCCGAACGGGAGGTCCTCGGCGGAGGTCACGCCGTCGAAGAAGCTCTGGCCCGCAGCGGCCAGGGCATCGATACCGGCCTGCAGCCTCGACTTGGGTATGGCCGTCCAGTAGACCTTCTCGATACTCCACGGCTCACCCTCACCTTCAGGTTGAGCTGCTCTCTCGACTGCCGCCATGGCCACCCGGTGCGCCATGATGTGGTCGGGGTGGCCGTAGCCGCCGATCTCGTCGTAGGTGATCAGCACCTGTGGACGGAGCTCACGCACCACGGCCACCGCCTGCTCGACGGCCTCGTCGAACTTGGCCTCGTCGGAGGCACACGCCCAGAAGGCACGGGGGTCGTCGTTGCCTGCCGTACCCATCATGCCGCTGTCGCGCCACCGGCCCGCGCCGCCGAGGAAGCGGTGATCGGTGACCCCGAGCGCGGCCATCGCCGCGGCCAGCTCACTGATGCGGTAGCCGCCGAGCTGGTCGGCACGCTCGGCGGCGATGCCCTCCAGCTCCGGCACGAGCACCTCGCCCAGCTCCCCCATCGTGCACGTGATCAAGGTGACCGAGGCGCCCTCGGCGGCGTAACGCGCCATCGTGGTGCCGCTGCCGATCGTCTCGTCGTCGGGGTGCGCGTGCACCAGCAGCATGCGTCGGTCGGACAAGATCGCTCTCCACGGGTCGTCGGCCAGCAGCGCTGACCCACGAAACGCTACCTCGGCAGCGTCACAGGACCGAGGCGACCTCGGCGTAGTGGCAGGCGGTTGGGTGACCGATGTTGCGGTCCTCGACAGCCGGCGACTCCGAGATGCAGCGGGCCTGCTCGGTCTCCGACAGCGCGGTGAACTTGAAGCAGCGGGTACGGAAGGTGCAGCCCGACGGCGGGTTGGCCGGGCTGGGCAGGTCGCCCTGCAGCAGGATGCGCTGCCGCTCCCGCTCCCGGCGCGGGTCGGGCACCGGAATGGCTGAGAGCAGCGCCTGCGTGTACGGGTGGGCCGGCCGCTTGAAGAGCTCCAGCGTGGGGGCCACCTCGACGATCTTGCCGAGGTACATCACGGCGACGCGGTCGGAGATGTGCCGCACCACGGAGAGGTCGTGGGCGATGAAGAGATAGCTCAGCCCCAACTCCTGGCGCAGGTCCTCGAGGAGGTTGATGACGCCGGCCTGGATCGAGACGTCCAGCGCGGACACCGGCTCGTCGAGGATCAGCATCCGCGGGTTGAGGGCCAGCGAGCGGGCGATGCCGATGCGCTGACGCTGGCCGCCGGAGAACTCGTGCGGGTAGCGCGAGGCGTGCTCCGGGTTGAGGCCGACGAGACGCATGAGCTCCCGCACCCGCTTGGTCAGCTCCGCGCCCTCGACGACCTTATGGATCACGAGCGGCTCGGCAATGATCTTCTCGACCTGCATTCGCGGGTCGAGCGAGGCATAGGGGTCCTGGAAGACGAGCTGGATGTTGCGCCGGATCGGCCGCATCGCGCCCCGGGAGAGCCCGGTGAGCTCACGGCCCTCGAAGATCACGCTGCCGCTGGTGGCCGGCTGCAGGTTCAGGATCGCGCGGCCGGTGGTGGACTTGCCACAGCCGGACTCGCCGACCAAGCCGAGGGTCTCGCCCGGGAAGACGTCGAAGGAGACACCGTCGACGGCCTTGACCTGACCGACGGTGCGCTTGATGAGACCGCTACGGATCGGAAAGTACTTGCGCAGGTCGCGCACCTGGAGCACCGGCTCGGCGCCCACCTTGCGCGTGGACACGGGTGCGGTCGGCTCGGTCACTGGTTCGGTCACGGCGTCTTCCACTGGATGTTGTCCGGCTGTTGGCTGTGCGGTGCGGTCTCTGCGGCTCCAGTACCGGTGGCGGCGGGCAGCGTGGCGTCGGCGCTCCCCGCGGGGAAGACCTCGCCAGCCTCACCGGTGTCCTTTCCGGCGAGCTCTCCGGAGCGGATGCAGGCGGCCCAGTGCGGGTCGGTGCCGTCGACGGCCGCGAGGTCCGGCTCGGCGGTGTCGCACGCGGCGATGTGCATCGGGCAGCGTGGTGCGAACGGGCAGCCGGGCGGTGGCCGCAACAGCGACGGCGGCGTCCCGATGATCGGCGTGAGCCGCTCCCGGCCGTCGGTGTCCAGCCGCGGCAGCGAGTTCAGCAGCCCCACTGTGTAGGGCATCCGCGGCCGGTAGAAGATGTCGTCGACCGAACCGACCTCGACGGCCCGCCCGGAGTACATCACCATCACCCGGTCGGCCATGCCGGCGATGATGCCGAGGTCGTGGGTGATCAGCACCAGGGCGGCACCGGTCTCGCGCTGGGCCGCCTTGATCGCCTCGAGGACGGTGGCCTGCACGGTGACGTCCAGTGCTGTGGTCGGCTCGTCGGCGATGATCACGTCCGGGTTGTTCGCCATCGCGATCGCGATCACGACGCGCTGGCGCATACCGCCGGAGAACTCATGCGGGTAGTTGTCGACCCGGTCCTCGGCGTTCGGGATGCCGACGATCTTGAGCAGCTCGATGGCCCGCGCCCGTGCCGCCTTGCGCGAGATCGACTTGTCGTGCACCCGGAGCGTCTCGGCGATCTGGACGCCGATCTTGTAGACCGGGTCCAGCGATGTCATCGGGTCCTGGAAGATCATGGCGATGTTGCGTCCGCGGATGGCTGACATCGCGCGGTCGTTGGCCCCGATCAGCTCGGTGCCGCGGAAGCGGGCGGAGCCGGTGACCTTCGCCGACTTCGCGAGCAGCCCCATCACGGCGAGCGAGGTCACGGACTTGCCTGAGCCCGACTCGCCGACGATCCCGAGGGTCTCGCCCGCACTCACCTCGTAGCTGACGCCGCGTACCGCGTGCACCGTGCCGTCGGCGGTGCGGAAGTCGACACTCAGGTTGTCGACGGAGAGCAGCGGACCGCTGCCGCGGGTCTCCTGCACGTCGATCTGCAGCCCGGTGGTGGGGCCGCTCAGCTCCTCGGTCATCAGTCACGCACCCGGGTGGCCCGCGGGTCGTACGCGTTGCGCACGCCCTCACCGATGAGGCTGACGGAGAGCACGATGACGAGAATCAGGATCCCTGGGTAGTAGAAAAGCCACCCGCGGGTGTCGGCCGCATCGACGCCGTTGGAGATGAGCAGGCCGAGCGAGGTGTCCGGCGGGTGGATGCCGTAGCCGAGGAAGGTCAGCGAAGTCTCGGCGATGATCGCGGTGGCGGCCGAGATCGTGGTGAACACGAGGATCGTGCTCAGCACGTTGGGCAGCAGGTGCTTGAAGATGATCCGTCCGCCCGAGGCGCCCATCGCGTGGGCCGCCTCGACGAACTCCCGCTCGCGCAGGCCGAGGAACTCCGCGCGGATCAGCCGGCTCAGCCCCATCCAGGCGAAGAGGCCGATGAGCAGGGCCAGGCCGAAGTCGCCGAGGTTGTATGCCCTCGCCACGACGATCAGGATCACGAGGCTGGGTACCGCGAGCATGACGTCGACCAGGCGCATCAGCAGGTTGTCGACGAAGGTGCCGTAGTAGCCGGCCAGCGCGCCGACCATCACGCCGAGGAACGTCGACACCGCGGTGCTGACCACGACGATGATGAAGTCACGCTGGGTGCCCTGCATCATCTGGGCGAGGAGATCGAAGCCGGTGGCATCGGTGCCCAGGATGTGCCCCTTCTGCCCCGGGTGCACGTTGGGCGCCTTCAGGTCGGGAAAGCTCCACGTCCACCGGTAGAAGTGCGGGTAGATGTAGCAGAACCCCACCACGCCAACGAAGACGATCAGCCCACCCATCGCCGTCCAGCTGTGCAGGAAGCGCGAGCGGGCGATCTGCCCCCGGGACCGCGAGGGGAGGTCGAACTCGGTGTCGGTGCCCCCGCCGTCCGTCGGGTCGCTGAGTACCGACTCGGCCTGGGGGTTCAGCCCCGGCTGCATGGTCATCGGATGTGCCCCTCTTCAGTCTGCGTCGTCATGCCAGCCGGATCCGAGGGTCGATCGCCGCGTACAACAGATCGGCGAGGAAGTTGAAGAGGACGACGAAGATGGCCGAGACCATCACCCAGCCGACCACGGCGTAGGTGTCCTCGTTGGCCAGCGCGGTGTTGAGGTAGTCGCCCATACCGTGCCAGACGTAGACCTTCTCGGTGATGATCGCACCGCCGAAGAGCGCGCCGGCGTCGATCGCGGCCACCGTGACTAGCGGGATCAGCGCGTTGCGCAGGCCGTGCCGCCGGATCACCGTGCGGTTGCGCACGCCCTTGGCCCGCGCCAGACGCATGTAGTCGGCGTCGAGCACCTCGATCGTCGAGGCCCGCTGGTAGCGGATCCAGCCGGCGGCAGTCAGCAGCGCGAGCGAGATCGTGGGCAGGATCAGGTGCGAGAGTTGATCATGGAGGATCTGGCTGGACGTGCCGTAGCTGGACAGTCCTGGCGTCTCGTCGAAGGCCGTGTACAAGTGCGTACTCAGCGTCCGGTTGGACTTGATCGCCATCTCCTTGAGCAGGGCCGCGAACCAGAAGGTCGGCAGGGCCAGCAGCAGGAAGGTCAGGAAGGTGACGCTGACGTCGATCGGCTTGCCGCGGCGCACACCGGACACCACGCCGCCGACGATCGAGATGATCAGCGCGACGACGATCGCGGCGAAGATCAGGCGCGTGGTGATCTCGAGGCGCTGGGCGAGCGCGGAAGAGACCGGAGCGCTGTTGACGTCGTTGCCGAAGTTGAACGACACCGGCGGGAAGCTGGCGTGGAAACGCAGCAGGTGGACCAGCCAGTCCCAGTAGCGGGCGAGAACGCCTTGGTCCAGGTGGTAGAGGTGCTCCTTGCCCTGCATGAACGCCTTGGTCGGCTGGGGATTCTGCGCTCGGTACCGCTTCAGGGGGTCGTAGGACGCCGCCGTGAACATGAACGCGATGAACGACGTCACCAGCAGCACCAGGATGCTGCTGACAAATCGCCGCACGGTGTAGATCAGCACTACGAACCCTCGCCCGCTTCGCCATGGAGCCCCGGTAGGGGCGCTGGTGGAGACACTAATCCCGATCCGGGCCGATCACGGGGTACGCGCGGCACGGACCAAACGAAACGGTCTTGCCGGGGCCCGTGATTCGGACCCCGGCAAGACCGCGCGTCGTGCTTAGCCCTCGGTGAACGTGTCCGAGTTCCAGAGCGGGCCGGCCGACGTTGCGTTGTCGCCGATCCCCTTGAACTTGGAGTTGTAGGAGAGGAGCGTCGGCTTCTGGTACAGGGGCAGCGTGTACATGCCGTCCCAGACCAGCTGATCGGCCTTGTTGGCGTCAGCCAACTCGGTCGCGGCGTCCGGCGCGGACGACATGGCGTTGAGCACCGTGTCGAGAGCCGCGCTGCCACCCTGGGTGTAGTTCTGGCCCTTACCGCCACCGGCCGGGCTCAGGTAGAGCGGGGCGTTGGACGACAGGCTCGGCGTACCGACCCAGGCGAAGAGGGCGATCTGGAAGCCCTCGGCCACCAGGGAGTGCGGCTTGTCCGGGCCGGCGAAGATGTCGGCGTCGGCGTCCTCGGTGATCTTGATACCGACCGGCTTGAGCTGGGCCGCGATCGTCTGGATCGTCTGGTCACGCAGCGGGTTGCCCTGCGTGGTCTCGATCGTGAACGCGAGCGGCTTGCCGAAGCAGCTGTAGTAGCCGTCCGAGCCCTTCGTGCAGCCGACCCCGGTCAGCAGCGACTGCGCCTTCGCGACATTCTGCTTGGCGTAGTCACCCGAGTGGTCGACGTAGCCGGCCTGCGTGCCGAGCACGAGCCGGTTGCCGAGCACGGTGGCCTTGCTGCTGAACGCACCGACCGTGGTCTTCACCAGGGCCGGCCGGTCGATCGCGTACGCGATCGCCTGGCGGATCTGGAGGTGGGCCAGCAGCGGGTCCTTGACGTTGAAGTCGAGGTGCTCGAAGTCGACACCGAAGTTGATCGCGGTGGTGACGTTCGAAACCTTGGCCAGGTTGGAGACCAGGTCGAGCTGCGGCTGCGGGTAGATCATGTCGACCTCGCCGTTCTGCAGCGCCTTGACGTTGGTGTCGGGGTCGGACCCGATGTTGACGTCGACGATGCGGGCCAGCTTCGGTGCGGCGCCCCAGTACTTCGGGTTCGGGGTGAGCGTGATCGTCTTGTTCGGGACGTCGACGTTCTTAGCCGTGATCTGCCACGGGCCGTTGATGGCGCCTGCGGGGATACCGCCGGCCGTCGGCCAGCCCTTGGTGATGTAGGCGCAGTCAGCCTTCGCGCTGCCCTTGTCGAAGATGTGCTTCGACAGGATGATCCCGCTCGGGCCGGCGAAGAGGCCTTCCCAGTCCGGGAACGGCTTGCCCTTGATGAAGGTGAACTGCACCTCCGTCTTGCTCACGGCCTTGGCGGACGCGATCTGGTCGAAGCCGACCTCGGAGAGAAGCGCGGCACAGCCACCCTTCTTCGGGTCGTTCGACTTCTGGTCCTGCCAGGTGAAGATGTAGTCGGCCGAGGTGATCGGCTGGCCGTCGCCCCAGACCGCCTTCGGGTTGATCTTGATGTCGACGACCTGCTGGCCGTTGACGAGCGAGGAGGTTCCGCTCGTGATCTGGTCCGGGTCGGCCTTGTAACTGATGTCCGGCTCGCTGCGGTACGCGCCGTCGAGGGTGCGGCCCTCAAGGTTCGCCGTGGACGTCGCGTTACCGGCTGAGATGAGCGGCAACAGGTTCTCGGGGAAGTCGGTGGACTCGCCGAAGGTCAGGGTGCCCTTGCCACCCGACTTGCTGCCACCGCCTCCGCCGCTGCTGGAGCACGCGGCCAGCGCGATGGCGCTCACCGCAACGATGGCGACAAGCGCCTTACTCTTCTGGACTCTCACTGGTGAGTGACCTCCTGTGATGCGGTCCGAGGACGATCTGTCCATCGGCCATCCGTCGAACTCAAGTACCTGTGTATCGCGTGTGGCAAGGCACGACCACGATCGTGACCAAGTGTTAATACTGGCAATACAGGAAAAGCTGGCGCCACAGCCCGCCCTTAACGACGGTCGGCAAGGAATGGTAAGCCATCCCGTGTGCTTGTTACGGTCTCGGGGTCAATAACCGATGAGATTACCGTCGCAGTGCGGCTAGCCTCCGCCAACGTCCGTCCCAGTGGGTCGATTACCGCAGAATCGCCGGTGTACGTGAGCCGGTCTGCGACGCCGATCCGGTTGACGCCCACCACGTAGGCCTGGTTCTCGATCGCGCGTGCCCGCAGCAACAGCTTCCAGTGCTCGCTGCGTGACTCCGGCCAGTTGGCCACCACGACGTAGAGATCGGTGTCGGCGGCCACGGCCCAGAACTCGTCGGCAAAGCGCAGGTCGTAGCAGACGAAGACCGAGGTGCGCACGCCGTCGATGTCGACGGTCAGGAACTGGTCCCCCGCTGTGTAGTTCTCGTGCTCGCGTGTGTAGGTGAACGGATGAATCTTCGCATAACGCCATACCTCGCCCGTGGGTGCGGCGACGATCGCGTTGTTGCGGTACTGCCCGTCCGCACCCCGCTGGGCCACCGAGGCGATCAGGTAAGCGTCGTGCAGGGCCGCCTGCTGGAGCAGGAACTGCTCGCTGGCCCCGCCCTCGTCCTGCGCGATGGGCTCGGGATCGATACAGAACCCGGTCGCGAACATCTCGGTGAGCACGATGAGGCGGGCTCCCCCGGCCGCGGCGGCCGCGATCATCGGCGCCACCAGCGCGTGGGTGGCCTCGGCGTCCTGCCAGACGATGTCGTGCTGGATCCCGGCGATCTTCACCGTGCTGCTCCCAATCTGTCGAGCGCGTCGGCGAGCACCTCGGGGCGCTTGCAGAACGCGAAGCGGACGTAGCTGTCACCTGCCGCGCTGTCGTAGAACACCGAGCTGGGGATCGCCACAACCCCGTGTCTGCGGGGCAGCTCACGACAGAAGGCCACCGCGTCGCTGCCGAGATCGACGGTGGCGAAGTAGGTGGCCTGCGGGGTGATCACGTCGAGGCCCAGGGCGGCGAGGCCGCCACAGAGCTGGTCGCGCTGGGCCTGCAACGCGATCGCCGGCGCGCGCAGGTCACCACCGAGCACCGCCGCGACGGCCGGCTGGAAGGGCGCGCCGCTGACGTAGGTGAGGAACTGCTTCACCGTGCGCGCAGCGGTGAGCAGCGCGGGCGGCGCGCAGATCCAGCCGATCTTCCAGCCGGTGACGCTGAACGTCTTCCCGGCACTGGAGATGGTGACCGTGCGCTCGCGCATGCCGGGCAGGGAGGCGATCGGCAGGTGGCTCAGCCCGTCGAAGGTCAGGTGTTCGTAGACCTCGTCGGCGATCACGATCAGGTCGTGCTCCTGGGCCACCTCGGCGATCACCGTCAACTCCGCGCGGGTGAAGACCTTGCCGGTGGGGTTGTGGGGAGTGTTCAGCAGGATGGCCTTCGTGCGAGCGGTGACGGCCGAGCGCAGGGCCGCGGGGTCAAAGGCCCAGCCGTCGCCCTGCCGTTCGAGGGTGACACAGCGCCGCTGCGCTCCCCCCAGCGCGATGCAGGCGGCGTAGGAGTCGTAGTACGGCTCGAAGACCACCACTTCGTCGCCCGGCCCGGCCAGCCCCATGAGCGCTGCCGCGATGGCCTCGGTGGCGCCGGCCGTGACCAGCACCTCGGTGTCCGGGTCGTAGTCGAGGCCGTAGTGGTGACGCTGGTGTGCGGCGATCGCGTGGCGCAGCGCCGGGACACCGGGGCCGGGCGGGTACTGGTTCTGCCCGCCGCGGATGGCTGCACACGCAGCCTCGAGCAACTCGGGGGGGCCGTCGGTGTCCGGGAAGTCCTGACCGAGGTTGATGCTGCCGGTCTCCAGGGCGAGCGCCGACATCTCCGCGAAGATCGTGGTGCCGAAGCCCTGCATCCGCGCGACGAGGGGGCTCTGGTCGATCACCAAGCCAGCGTAGTGTCCGCCGGCTCGTGCCCTACAGTCCGAGGGATGACCGCGGTCCTCGCCCATGCCGCCGAGTGCGTCGACGTGCGCAAGGACTACCGGGTTGAGCGGGTCGTCTCCACCGCGCTGCAAGAGGTGACGAAGGCCTTCCCGGCCGGCCGGCTGACCGTGGTGGCCGGGCCGTCGGGGTGCGGCAAGTCCACGCTGCTGCGGCTGCTCGCCTGCATCGACCGCCCCACCACGGGGAGCGTGGTCGTGGACGGTCGCGCGGTGGGCGGCGCCTCCACCCGCCGGCGCCGTCGGCTGCGGCGCACCCGGCTCGGGTATCTCTTCCCGGACCCCATCGAGAACCTCGTCGAGTACCTGACGGTGGCTGGCCAACTCCGCCTGGCCGCCCAGCTGCGGGGCCGTCAGATCGCCGACGACGAGATCGAACGGACGCTGCAGCGGTTCGGCCTGGCCCACCGCCTCGACCACCACCCGCAGCAGCTCTCCGGCGGTGAGCAGCAGCGGGTCAGCATCGCCTGCGCCCTCGTCGGGGCCCCGCTGCTCGTGGTCGGCGACGAGCCCACCGCCGAGCTCGACTCGGTGGCCGCAGACCGGGTGCTCGACAGCGTGCAATTGCTCTGCAGCACCGGCACCGCGTTCGTGATCGCCTCGCACGACCCGCGGGTGATCGAGCGCGCCGACCACCTGCTCCGCCTGGAGCACGGCCGGACAGTCGAGTCCTGGTGAGCAGCGCGAGCGTCGTCGTCGCCTCAGGCGTGCACAAGGCGTTCCATCGCGGCGCCGAGACCGTCCACGCACTGCGCGGCGCGTCGCTGGACGTGCGGGCCGGCGAGATCGTCGGCCTGGCCGGTGCGTCGGGCTCGGGCAAGTCCACCCTGCTCGCCGTGCTCTGCGGCTGGGAGGCACCCGACGAAGGGACGGTTGCGCACGCCGATGCCGCCGTGCCTGCCGCTGCCCTGCCATGGGAGTCGCTCGCGCTCGTGCCACAGACGCTGGGGCTGCTCGAGGACCTGACGGTGCGTGAGAACGTCGAGCTCAGCGCCCGACTGCGGGGGCGGCGTCATCGGCCGGACCGGGAACGCTCCGACGGGCTGCTGGACCGTCTCGGCCTGACCCACCTCGCCCGGCGACTGCCGAAGACGACATCGGTGGGCGAGCAGCAGCGCACCGCCATCGCCCGCGCCCTCTACGCCGAGCCGACGCTGCTGCTCGCCGACGAGCCCACCGCCCACCAGGACCACGGCTGGGCGCAGGCCGTGCTCGACGCGCTGCGCGCGCAGGCCGACGCGGGGGGCGCGCTGCTCGTGGTGAGCCACGACCCGCAGACACTGGACTCCTGCGACCGCGTCCTGACGATGGTCGACGGGACGCTGCGATGACCACGCACCGCCATCGCCTGGCCAGGCACCGCGGCGGGGCAGCGAACACCGGGCCGTGGCTGCGCGCGCCGCTGCTCCTGCTGCGCCATCCGGCCGTCTTCCTCGGCATCCTCGCCGCGAGCGCGGTGCTGGCCGTGGCCGCGGCCTCCGGCGTGCTCTTCGTATCCACGCTCGACACTGCCAGCCTGCAGGCCCAGGCGTCGGCCGACTGCCCCGAGCGAAGCATGCCGGCGTTCAACGCCCAGGTGCCACACCAGCTACTGCCCGAAGCGCGCGCAGCCGGGGTCAAGGCGATGCGTGACACCGAGCCGGAGGGCTCGGTCTATCCAGTGGAGATCGGCTTCGCCACCGTGCAGCGGGTGCCGGTGACCTTCTACAGCCGTCCCGACGTTCTCGAGCACGTCACCAAGGTGAGCGGACCAGGCGGCCCGGGCGTCTGGGTGCCGGACAGCGCCCTGGCCCAGTTCCACGTCAAGCCCGGTGGCTACCTGCACACGACGAGCGGCAGGAGCGTCCGCGTCGCCGGCACCTACCGGAGCCTCGCTCCGAGCCCATTCGTGCTGGCCGACATCCCGCCCTACTTCTGCAACTGGTCGGACCTGATCATCCGCCGCCTGGGCGACCACGGGGTCGGCCCGCTGCTGCTGGCCGACGAGGCCACCACGAGCAGCGCGGCCGACATCGCCCAGCTCAGCGTCTACGACAAGCTGCCGATCAACGACCTCTCCACCAGCCGGGTGGAGCAGCTCGACCACCTCGGCGACGCCGCATCGCGCAGCTTCCACGATGTCTTCCACCACGCCTCCCCCGCTCAGGACAGCCCCTACGCCTCGGTACCGGTGGCCGACACCGGCACGCTGGAGGCGAAGATCGTCCGCGCGCGGGCGAGCCGCGCCGGGGTCAGCGGCTCGGTGCTGCCCCTCGACCTGGCCGCCGTCCTCGTGGCGCTGCTGCTCGTGGTCGGCGCCGGCGGTTTCTGGGCCACGCACCGGGCCCGCGAGATCCGGCTGCTCGTCGCGCGCGGGGTCGGGCCCGGCGCTCTCGCCGGGAAGGCCGTGCTGGAGACGGCGCCCGCGGCCCTGCTCGGCCTGGTCACCGGCAGCGGCGCTGCCGTCGTGCTGGTGCGTTCCGTGGCACCGACCTCGGTGCTCGGCCCGGGCGCCGTGCTGCGCAGCGTCGGGGCGGCGGCCCTGGCTCTGGCGGTGGGGCTGCTCGTGATCGCCGCGATCGGCGCCGCGGCCTCGCGCGAGCGCCTGGTGGGCGGGGGCCGACGGTGGTGGGTGGCCGTACCGTGGGAGCTGCTGCTGGGCGGCGTGGCGGTGTTGATCGCGGTGCGGCTGCACTCGGCCTCGTCGATCACCGTGCACCAGGCCATCGTCCACGTGCGGCCGGCCCTCGTCATCTTCCCGCTACTCGCCTCGCTGGCCGTGCTGCTGCTCGCCGGCCGTCTCTTCGGGCTGCTCGTCCCGCTGCTGCGCCGGCGTGCGGGTGGCGGCACCGCCCGTTATCTAGCCGTGCGACGGATCGCCGGCTCCCTCGGCATGTCGGTGGCCGTGGTCGTCTGCGTCGGGCTGCCGGGCGCGTTGCTGACCTACACCAACAGCCTCACCAGCTCGGTACGCGCCGACGTCACCGCGAAGTACCACACCAACCTCGGCGCGGAGCGGGTGCTCGACGTCGTCGGCAATGGCCCGCTGGACCTGCACGGGCTCGGCACCGCCGTCGAGAGCTACCAGGGCGTACCGATGCTCCAGGACGGGTCGGAGACCTACGTGCTGGGCGTCGACCCGGCCAGCTTCGCCGACTACGCCTTCGTCTCATCCGCCGAGCGGGCCGAGGTGGCGCAGCTGACCTCGCGCGGCGCGGCGATCATGATCAACGCCCCGCGCGGGCAGGTGGCCGCGCGCGTGCAGATCGGACGGACCTCCCTCGACGTCCACGTGATCGGCCGGGGCACGGTCTTTCCGGGCCTGCGCGCCGGGGCGATCCCGCTGCTCGTGGTGAACCGGTCGCTGCTCGATCACGTCGACCAGAACGTCGACGTCTCCGACCAGGCGTGGACGTCTCCTGCTCACGAGACCGTCGTACGCAACCTGCTCGCCCAGCAGGGCTACAACGTGCTCGCCGAGCTGCAGCCGGACCTCGTGGTCGACTCCACCGGACTGCTGCCGGTGACGTGGATCTTCTCCTACCTCCGCGCGCTGGCGATCATGATCGGAGTCGTCGCCGTGGTGGGGCTGATCTTCGCCCTCGCCGCACGCACCCGCCGGCGGACCGTCTCCTACGTGCTGAGCAGGCGGATGGGGCTCACGCGGGCAGCCAACCTGCGCACCAACCTCGTCGAGCTCAGCGTGGTGGTGGGCCTCGGCTTCGGGCTGGGCATCGCCGTGGGGCTGGGCGCGCTGCGCGTCATCCTCGGCAGCCTGGACGTCTACCCGAGCCTGCCGCCCCCGCCGTCGCTGCACGCCCCGACCGGCGTCTGGCTGGCGACCGGCGTCGGGTGGGTGATCGTGGTGATCGTGGCCGCGGTGGCGCAGCAGCTGCTGGCCGAGCGCGCGAAGCCGGCCGAGATCCTCCGCCTCGAGTAATCGGGGCGCGCTCGTCGACTTTGTGCGCGCCGACTTTGTGCGCGCAGCCGGTGCACGCAGCGCCGACTTTGTGCGCGCAGCCGGTGCGCGCGCCGAGTTTGCGCGCCGGGAGCACGCACAAAGTTCGGGCCGCCACCCCGACGCCGCGCACAAGGGTGCCCGGCGGGGTTTCGCAAGCGGTTGGCCCTGGCTGGGGACGGCGGGCGGCGCTGTGGACGACGCCGAGCCATCAGCCGCGACAGCAGGTCACTGTCCTCCGATGCCGCGACGACCAGCACTGCCACCACACCAGCCCGTCAGCCGCGCCACGGCGCACAGGTCCGGGTGGAGCGACGATGCGATCCGTCATGCGCTGCGGACCGGCAGCTGGCAGCGGCTGCATCGCGGCTGGTACCTGCCTGCCTACGACGGCCCGTCGCTAGTCCAGATTGCGGTGGCCTGCCAGAGCTCGGTCCCGCGCTCCGTCGTCAGCCACTCGGCTGCCGCAGCGCTGCACGGGCTGCCCGTCCTGGGAGATCCCCGGCCGTGCCTCACCGTTGCGCCGGCGGGGCTGGTCACGGCAGTTGCCGACGCGCACCTGCACCGCGCAACACTCAGGGGCCGCGCGGGCACGCGTCGAGGCATCCCGGTGACCTCGCCGGCCCGAACCATCCTCGACGTCGCCCGGGAGCGTGGCACGGAGGCAGGCGTGGTGGCGGCGGACGCCGGGCTACGGCTGCAACAGACCAGCCTCGACGAGCTGGCCGAAGTGCTCGGCGAGTGTCGCCGCTGGCCAGGTGTGCGCCGGGCAGAGGCTGTACTGGCGGACTGCAGCGGCGCGGCAGAGTCTCCCCTCGAGTCGCTGAGCAGGCTGCGTATCCACGGCGCCGGGTTGCCGCGGCCGCACCTGCAGACCCGTCTTGGAGACCTTGCCGGACGCTTCGTCGGACGGGCGGACTTCTACTGGCCGGAGTTCGGGGTGGTCGGCGAGGCCGACGGCACCGCAAAGTACGACACTCGCGCCGTACTGATCGCGGAGAAGCTCAGGCAGGAGTCGCTGGAGCAGCTCGGCCTGATCGTCGTGCGCTGGGGCTGGGCAGACCTTGCCCGGTTCGAGCAGGTCGCCGCTCGGCTGCGCGCCGCCTTCGCCCGCGGACTGCAGCAAGCCGCCGGTCGAGGCTGGGCAGAGCTCGGCTGATGTCGCCGCGCTCGTACAGGCAACCCGCTCCGACTCTGTGCGCGCTAGCGGCGCCCAGGACCCCGCTCAGCGCAGCCAGCGCGCACAAAGTCGCGAGCGCGGCCCCGACAGCGCGCACAAAGTCGCGAGCGCGGCCCCGACAGCGCGCACAAAGTCGTGCGCGGGCGAGCCCGACAGCGCGCACAAAGTTGCGCGCGGGCGGCGAGCCCGAAAAGTGCTGCTACTGGTTGGCCGACTTGGCCTTGCGTCCGAGCTTCTGGCGGTCGGCCATCAGCAGGTGAACCTTGCGGATGCGCACCATGGCCGGCGTGACCTCGACGCACTCGTCGTCGCGGCAGAACTCCAGCGCCTGCTCCAGCGAGAGCACCCGGTGCGGGATCAGCGGCACGAGGATGACACCGGAGGACTGACGCATGTTGGTCAGCTTCTTCTCCTTGGTCGGGTTGACATCCATGTCGTCCGAGCGGGAGTTCTCACCGACGATCATGCCTTCGTAGACCTCGATGCCGGGGCCGACGAACATCGTGCCGCGGTCCTGCAGGTTGGCCAGCGCGAACCCGGTGGTGGGGCCGCGACGGTCGGCGACGAGCGAACCCGACGGGCGGGTGCGGATCTCGCCGGCCCAGGGCTCGTAGCCCTCGTGGATGTGGTGCAGCAGGCCGGTGCCGCGCGTCTCGGTGAGGAACTCGGTGCGGAAGCCGATGAGGCCACGCGCCGGGACGAGGTACTCCATCCGGATCCAGCCGGTGCCGTGGTCGACCATCTGCTCCAGCCGCCCCTTGCGGAGCGCGAGCAGCTGGATGACCACACCCTGGTACTCAGAGGGGATGTCGATGGTCATCCGCTCCATCGGCTCGTGGACCTTGCCGTCGACGAGGCGGGTGACGACCTGCGGCTTGCCGACGGTGATCTCGAAGCTCTCTCGCCGCATGATCTCGACGAGGATCGCCAGCTGCAGCTCGCCGCGGCCCTGGACCTCCCAGGTGTCGGGGCGCTCGGTCGGCAGCACGCGGATCGACACGTTACCGACGAGCTCGGCCTTGAGCCGGTCGTTGACCTGACGGGCGGTGAGCTTCTTGCCCGACTCGCCGGCCAGCGGCGAGGTGTTGATGCCGATGGTCATCGAGATGGACGGCTCGTCGATGGTGATGACCGGCAGCGGGCGCGGGTCATCGGGGTCGGCGAGGGTCTCACCGATCGTGATGTCGCTCATGCCGGCGATGGCGATGATGTCACCGGGACCGGCCGAGTCGGCCGACACTCGCTCGAGGGCGTGCGTCATCAGCAGCTCGGTGACCTTGACGCGCTCGATGGTGCCGTCCTGCTTACACCAGGCGACCTGCTGGCCCTTACGGATCGTGCCGTTGTGCACGCGGCACAGGGCCAGGCGGCCGAGGTAGGGCGACGCGTCGAGGTTGGTGACGTGCGCCTGTAGCGGGGCGTCGTCGTCGAAGGACGGCGCGGGGATGTGCTCGAGGATCGCCTCGAAGAAGGGAAGCAGGTTCTCATCCTCGGGCATGTTGCCGTCCTCGGGGCGCTTGAGCGACGCGCGACCGGCCTTGCCCGAGGCGTAGACGATCGGGAACTCGATCTGGTGCTCGTCGGCGTCGAGGTCGAGGAAGAGCTCGTAGGTCTCGTCGACGACCTCGGCGATGCGGGCGTCGGGACGGTCGACCTTGTTGATCACGAGGATGACGGGCATCTTCGCCTCGAGCGCCTTGCGGAGCACGAAACGGGTCTGCGGGAGCGGCCCCTCGGAGGCGTCGACGAGCAGCACTACGCCGTCGACCATCGACAGGCCACGCTCGACCTCGCCACCGAAGTCGGCGTGGCCGGGGGTGTCGATGATGTTGATGACGACGTTGGTGCCGTCGGGGCCCTTGTAATCCACCGCGGTGTTCTTCGCGAGGATCGTGATGCCCTTCTCCCGCTCGAGGTCGTTGGAGTCCATGACGCGTTCGTTGACGTCGCCGGTGTCGGCCTGGTGCGCGGTGAACGCACCGGACTGCCACAGCATGGCGTCGACCAGCGTGGTCTTGCCGTGGTCGACGTGAGCGACGATCGCCACGTTGCGAAGGTCAGACCGGGTACCCATTCGAACTCCTCTGTAGATCCGTGCTAGCTAAGGGGCTGTGCCGACTAGTGCGTGCGCTCGCGACGCGGGCGTCGCTCGGCGCTCTGCGGGTGGCGTGCTCCGGCGGCACCGGCGGCGGCCGGACGGCCGGCAGCCGGACGGCGACGGGCACCGTTGGTGTTGAGCGCACGACCGGACGGGCCGACCCGCACCGCCGGCTGCGGCTTGCTCGGCGCAAGCACCGAGATGCCGCTCGGGGTCCGGGCCCCGGTGACGGTGGCGACGGTCGGGTCGCCGGCCCGGGCGCTGATCTCGGTGGCCGAGACACCCGCCTCGGTGATCATCTTCAGGGCCTTGCGCTCGTCCAGCGAGGTGACGAGCATGACGACGGTGCCGGACTCCCCCGCACGGGCCGTACGGCCACTGCGGTGCAGGTAGTCCTTCGGGTCCTGCGGCGGGTCGACGTGCAGGACCAGCGAGACGTCGTCGACGTGGATGCCGCGGGCGGCCACGTCGGTGGCGACGAGCACCGGCACGGTGCCGTCCTTGAACGCGTCGAGCGCGCGGGTGCGCTGGGCCTGGGTGCGGTCACCGTGCAGGGCACCGGCGGCGACGCCGGCCTTGCTCAGGTTCTTGGCCAGCCGGTCGGCGCCGTGCTTGGTGCGGACGAAGAGGATCGAGCGCCCCTCGCGGTTGGCGATAGAGGCGATCAGGTCGAACTTCGCCTCGGCCTGCACCCGGAAGACGTGATGGGTCATCGTGTCGACCGACGCCGTCGACTGCGAGAGCGCGTGCACGGCCGGGTTCACGAGGTAGTTCTCGACGAGCGTCGCGACGTCGCCGTCGAGGGTGGCCGAGAACAGCAGGCGCTGGCCGTCGCCCGGGGTCTGGTCGAGCAGGCGGCGAACCACCGGCAGGAAGCCCAGGTCGGCCATGTGGTCGGCCTCGTCGAGCACGGTGACCTCGACGGCGTCGAGGCGGCACGAGCGGCGGTCGATGAGGTCGACCAGGCGACCCGGCGTGGCGACCACGATGTCGACGCCGTCGGAGAGCTGGTTGATCTGCTTCTGGATCGGCATGCCGCCGGCGACGATCATCGTGCGCATGCCGCGGTCGCGGGCTGCCGGGCCGAGCGAGTCGGCGACCTGCATCGCGAGCTCACGGGTGGGTACGAGCACCAGACCACGCGGGCGCTTGGACAGGCGCGCGCCGCCGTCGAGCCGGGCGATCATGGCCAGGCCGAAGGCGAGGGTCTTGCCCGAGCCGGTGGCGGCGCGGCCGAGCACGTCGCGCCCCGTGATCGCATCCGGGATGGTCGCGGCCTGAATCGGGAACGGGGCAGCGATGCCGCGCTTGTCGAGGCCGGCGACGATCTCGGCCGGCAGGCCCAGCTCGGCGAAGCTCGGGAGGTTCTCGGTGGGCACCACCTGCACGGGCAGGTCGTCCCAGATGGAGCGCTTGCGGGCCGGCGCGGCCTTCGGCTGCGCGGGCCGGCCGTGGTTGCGGTGGCCGTTCATGGCGTGGGAGGTGGGGCGCGCAGACGAGCTGCGCGGGGCAGTGCGGGACACAGGTATTCCTTCGGGACTAGTGGCACGTCCCGTTAGACCGCGTTCAACCGCGCTTCTGGTGGCACGAGCCCGACGCGCAGCAGCAAAACCGGCGTCGATGGAGGTGGGCCCAGCTGGACCCAGTGGATCCGGATGGACCCGGGCAGCCTGACCTCACTGCCGTGTGACAACGAGTCTACCGGGTTTCCGGTGAACCCTTGACCACCCGGCACGATCGTGGAGGTCGTTGCGCCCACATCGCCGGGATCGGCGTCAAACCCAGAGCTCGCCACCCGGCGTGGCCAGCTCGACGATGCCGTGGAATGCGGCCGCCGCCTCGTCGGCCTGGACGTCCGGCGAGCACCACGGCGGCACGTGGGTGACGACGAGCCGTTCCACCCCCGCCTTGGCCGCGTGTTCACCGGCCTGCTTGCCGGTGAGGTGCAGGTCGGGGACGTACTCGTCGTCCGGGCCGAACGATGCCTCGCAGAGGAAGAGATCCGCGCCCTGGGCCAGCTCGACGAGCTCCGCGCTCTCGCCGGTGTCGGCGGAGTAGACCAGCGAGCGATCGTTGTAGGTGAGGCGCACGGCCGAGGTGGGCGTGGGGTGGTTCATGTGCGCGTACGAGACGCCGAAGGGCCCCAGCTCCCCCGCGGCCGGCGTGGAGAAGCCGAAGAGCTCGTGCAGCCCGAGCTTGCGGGCCAGCGGGTCGTAGGCGGCCTCCAGGCGGTCACGGGTGCCGGACGGGCCGATGAGCGGGATGCGCCCCTCCGGTCCGTCGATCCGGTGCCCTCGCCCGCCGTAGCGCAGCGAGACGATGTAGGCGGTGAGGTCGATGCAGTGGTCGGCGTGCAGGTGGGTGACGATGATGGCGTCGACGTCGGCCGGATCGGTGTAGCGCTGCAGCGCCCCGAAGGCACCGTGACCCAGGTCTACGACGAGCTTGTAGCCCTCCGCCTCGACGAGATAGCCCGACGCGGGCGAGTTCGGCCCCGGGACGCTCCCCGAGCAGCCGAGCACCGTGACCTTCATCGAACGCCTCCGTACATGTCGGTGATGCCGAGCCCCAGAAAGCGTTGCCCGAGCCGGTGGAAGGTATCGGACGGACCTGTGGTTCGGAAGACGTGCTCCGGCTCCGGCGCGTCGTCGGGGCGCAGCAGGTCGAGCTCGGTGAGCACCCGGTACACCTCCTTGGCCGTCTCCTCGGCGCTCGACACGAGGGTGACGCCCTCCCCCATGACCACCGAGAGCAGGCCGGTGAGCAGGGGGTAGTGCGTGCAGCCGAGCACGAGGGTGTCGATCTCGGCCGCGTTGAGGGGCGCCAGGTAGGACTCGGCGAGCCCCAGCAACTGGCGGCCGCTGGTGACGCCTCGCTCGACGAACTCGGCGAAGAGCGGGCAGGCCGCAGTGGTCAGCTCGATCCCCGGAGCCGCGGCGAAGGCGTCGTCGTAGGCCTGGCTGGTGATCGTCGCGATGGTGCCGATCACCCCGATCCGGCCGGTGCGGGTGGCGGCCACGGCCCGCCGGACCGCCGGCAGCACCACCTCGACCACCGGGACGTCGTAGCGCTCGCGGGCATCACGCAGGCAGGCGGCGCTCGCGCTGTTGCACGCGATCACGAGGGCCTTGACGCCGGAGTCGACCAGCTCGTCCATCACGGCCAGGGCGTGGGCGCGCACCTCGGCGATGGGCTTCGGGCCGTAGGGGCCGTTGGCGGTGTCACCGACGTAGTGCAGGGCCTCGTGCGGCAGCTGGTCGAGCACCGCGCGGGCAACGGTCAGTCCACCGACGCCGGAGTCCATCATGCCGATCGGCGCATCGGCCCGGGAGGGTGCGGTGGGGGCCACCCGCTCACGATACGGCGCGCGGGCTCCTCGATGTCCTGGCGCTGCGACCGTGGCGAGGATGGAGCAGCCAGCCGACGAACCCACCGGCGAGGAAGCCGCAGAGGTGCGACTGCCAGGCGCCGGTCGAGTGGGCCGCCGGGACCAGGCTGCCGAGGAGCGTGCCGAAGATGACGAGCAGCGCGACTGCCTCGAGGATCCACTTGAGCCTGCGGCTGAAGTAGGCGCGGGCGAGCAGGTAGCCCATCCAGCCGAAGACCATGCCGCTGGCCCCCACGATCACCGGGCCGGAGGGCCCGACCAGCCAGGTGAGGGCACCACCGAGGAGCACCACCACCGTGGTGACGAAGAGCCAGGCCCGGACGCCGGCCAGGAGCAGCACCCAGCCGATCAGGACGACCGTGAGCAGGTTGGCGAAGAGATGGCCGTAGCTGTCGTGCAGGAACGGCTGCGTCAGGATGCCCCAGAGCCCGTCGACCTGCCGCGGCTTGAGCCCGAAGCGGTCGAGGTCCTGGTGCTGGCTCGCGTTGACGATCTGGATCGCGGTGAGGACGGCGCCGAAGACGCACATCACGATCAGCGCGCCGCCCCAGCTGGTCGGGTCGAAGGCCGGCTCGGTGACCGGCTCGGCGGCCTCCGGGGGGCGGCGCAGCTTCGCCATCCCCTCCTTCACCCGCGCGGGCAGGCCGAGCGGGCCGGGCGGTGGAGTGCTCACGCCGACCAGCGTATCGACCGGCTTCACGCCGGGGCAGTGGACTTGCGGTGCAGCAGCTGGCCGGCTGTCCGCCGCTTCGGCAGGACGAACACCAGGCCGAGCGCCGCGACCCCGCCGACGAGCTCGGCGACGAAGCTGAGGATCTTGTAGGGCGCGCTGTGCCAGTCCTTGTCGACCATGTCAGGCAGGATGCCGAGCAGCTGCCCGGGGTCGTACTCGTTGTAGAACCAGACCGCGAAGGCACCGCCGATCATCACCAGTGCCGCAAAGCCTGCGGTGAGCCGGTCGGCGCGGACGAGCAGAGCCACCCCGGCCACGATCGCCAGGCAGCCCTCGAAGATGAAGAGCCCGTACTGGGTGATGAAGCTCGGCGACGGCAGCCCGACGAACTGCGAGGCATCGTTGAAGTGCACGAAGACGTCGACCACCAGGGCAGCGATCACCACGAGCGTCAGGGACCAGCGTGCGATCGGTTTCATACCTGTAGTTCGTAGCGGACGCCCCGACGGTTCAGTCGACACCGCGCCGGATCACGCCCAGAGCTGCCCCTCGAGCCGCTCGGCGGCCTGCTGCAGCGAGCCGGAGTAGGCGCCGGTGGAGAGGTACTTCCAGCCACCGTCGCAGACGACGAACGCGATGTCGGCCCGCTCACCCTTCGCATCCACCCGCTCCGCGATCGACAGCGCCGCGTGCAGGATCGCGCCGGTGGAGATCCCGGCGAAGATGCCCTCCTGCTCGATGAGGTCGCGAGTGCGTCGCAGCGCGTCGTAGGAGGTCACCGAGAAGCGCGACGTCAGGACGCTGTCGTCATAGAGCTCGGGCACGAAGCCCTCGTCGATGTTGCGCAGGCCGTAGACGAGCTCGCCGTAGCGCGGCTCGGCGGCGATGATCGAGATGTCCGGCACCTTCTCGCGCAGGTAGCGACCGGTGCCCATCAGCGTGCCGGTGGTGCCCAGGCCCGCGACGAAGTGCGTGATCGTCGGAAGGTCACGCAGCAGCTCCGGCCCCGTGCCGTCGTAGTGCGCCTGGGCATTGGCCGGGTTGCCGTACTGGTAGAGCATCACCCAGTCCGGATACTGCTCGGCTAGCTGCTTCGCCGTGGCCACCGCCTGGTTCGAGCCACCGGCCGCCGGCGAGGAGATGATCCGGGCGCCGAACATCTCGAGCAGCTGCCGCCGCTCCACCGAGGTGTTCTCGGGCATCACGCAGACCAGCCCGTAGCCCCGCAGCTTCGCCACCATGGCCAGCGAGATGCCGGTGTTGCCCGACGTCGGCTCCAGGATCGTGCAGCCCGGCGTCAGCCTGCCGTCGGCCTCGGCCGCGGTGATCATCGCGTGGGCGGCGCGGTCCTTGATCGACCCGGTGGGGTTGCGGTCCTCGAGCTTGGCCCAGAGGCGCACCGGGCGCTCGCCCTCCCACCTGGGTGAGAGGTGCGGCAGCCCGACCAGGGGCGTGTCGCCCAGGGATTCGATCAGCGACTCGTAGCGAGTCATGTACTCAGCCCTTCCGGGTTGTGCCGCGTGCCCGAGCGGTCAGCGACTGCCGCCGGCCACGGCCGGGAGGATGGTGACCGAGTCGCCGTCCTTGAGGGTCGTCTCCAGCGAGCCGGTGAAGCGGACGTCCTCGTCGTTGACGTAGACGTTGACGAAGCGGTGCAGCGAGCCCTCGTCGGTGATCAGGCGGCCCTTGAGGCCAGGGTGGCTGCCGTCCAGGTTGTCGATGAGGGCACTGAGCGTCTCACCGGCCCCGTCGACGGCCTTGGCGCCGTCGGTGTAGGTGCGGAGAATGGTCGGGATCTTGACCTCGATGGCCATGGCTGCGTGGTGCTCCTGTCGATGTGGCGTATCTGGGCGTAACGGGTGCGCGAGGGCGCAACGTCGAAGCTGTCGTGCATCGTCCCACCCGGCCTGCGGGTGGCGGAAATCTCAACAGTCGTAGAAGACGTCTGCACGGCTGTGGCCGAGCAGCACACGGCTGATCGCAACGCTATGCATAGCTCGCGACCACCTCCACCGGCTCCTCGGTGACCACGCCGTCGACGATCCGGTACGAGCGGAACTCGGTCTCGCCCTCCGACCGGGTGGAGACGAGCACGTAGTGCGCGTTGGGCTCGGAGGCGTAGGAGATGTCGGTGCGCGACGGGTAGGCCTCGGTGGCCGTGTGCGAGTGGTAGACCACCACCGGCTCCTCGTCGTTGGCGTCCAGCTCCTTGTAGAGCTGCAGCAGGTCCGCGGAGTCGAACTCGTAGAACGTGGGCGAGCGGGCGGCGTTGAGCATCGGGACGAAGCGGGCCGGGCGGTCACTGCCCTCGGGGCCGGCCACGATCCCGCAGGCCTCGTCGGGGTGGTCCCGGCGGGCGTGGGCGACGATCGCGTCGTAGGTCGCCTGGTCGATGGTCAGCACAAGGACCAAGGATACGGGGGCGCCCGGCACTCACCGCATCGCGATCCGCACCAGCCCGTCCTGGACGGCGCTCAGCCAGCCGTAGACGAGGTAGGACATCGACTGCGGGTCGGACGGATCGATGTCCGGGGGCCCGGCGTCGTCGGTGATGTCCAGACGCGTGCCGATCGTCAGCCGGAGGTCGTTGAGGACCCGCAACCAGCGGTCGCAGCCGGTGGCGTCGAGCTCGATGTCGAGCCGTCCGCGGCGGGTGGGTGGGTCGACGAGATCGACCCGGCAGGCCTCGGCACGGGCGACCCGCTCGTCGCGCAGCCCGGATTCGGTGAGCTCGCGGAACTCGGTCTGGTTCTCAGCAGCGGCCGCGGTGCCGCTGTACCCGGAGGGGAAGAGCCGCTCGCGCACCGGATCGGCCGGGCTCAGCGCGTCGGGGGCGAGGAGCTCGACGAGGTCGGCGAGCAGGCCGTCCAGGGTCTCGACCTCCACCTCGGTGAAGAGCATCCGGGCGCCGCCGCCGGTTCTGGTGACCTTCATGCCGCTCAGTCGTCCTGCTGCAGGGTGGCCCAGAGGCCGTAGCCGTGCAGGGTCTCGACGTCGAGTTCCATCCGCTCGCGGGTGCCGGTGGAGACCACGGCGCGACCCTTCTCGTGGACATCCATCATGAGCTTCTCGGCCTTGCCTTTCGGGTAGCCGAAGACGGTCATGAAAACATGGGTCACGTACGACATCAGGTTGATCGGGTCGTTCCAGACGATGGTGATCCAGGGCCGGTCCGGATCGACCCGGACCTCCTCGACTGCCTCGGCCTCAGGCGTCGCGGTGGCTGCCATGGCTCCATCGTTCCACGAGACTGATTCGACGCCGGAAGAGTGGGGGTAGGCAATGGGGCTCGGACTCGTGATCGTCGGCGCCATCTTGGTGCTGCTGGCCTTCACGGCACTGGACTGGTACTCCGGAGCCGGCGGGCCGGACTCGGTGGGCTCCAGCGGCTTCTCCGACCTGCACCACAACGCCGGGCAGCTCGGCGCGAACGGCATCACGAGCGCCTACTTCAGCTGGATCTCGTGGGTGCTGCTGATCCTGGTGATCATCGTGGGCACCCTGGCCAGCGTCATGCCGCGGCTGGGCGAGGCCGCCCGGACTGGCGGCCTGCTGATCGGCCTGATCGGCGTCGCCCTCACCTACTACGCCCTGCACTCGATCTCGTTCTCCGGGCACGTCTTCGACCATGCGGCCAGCGGGGTCTGGCTGGCACTCGTCGGCTACCTGTTGGCAGGCGTCGGCGCGGCCGTCGGCACCTGGCCCGCCGGCCGGCAGCCCGCCACCGCAGAGCCCGCTCGAAGGCCGCCGGCACAACCAGCGCCCCCGCCGGCTGCGTCATCGGCGCCGCCGGCCCCAGCGCCCGCCCCAGCGCCCGCCCCAGCGCCATTGCCGCAACGCGAACCGGAGCCGGCAGCCGAAGCCGCACCTGCCGCCGCAGAGCAGCGCCGACCGCGCCCCTCCCCGCACAAGCGCCCGTCGTCATCATGAGCAGCGGCCTCAACACCGACCGTTACGAGCTGACGATGATCGGCTCGGCCCTGCGCGACGGCACCGCCGACCGTCCGTGCGTCTTCGAGGTCTTCGCCCGGCGCCTGCCCGAGGGGCGCCGCTACGGCGTGGTCGGCGGCACGGCCCGGGTACTCGACGAGATCGCCGAATTCACCTTCGATCAGGACACGCTGGAGTTCCTGCGCGCGGGCGACGTGATCGACGACGCCACCGCCGACTACCTCAGCGAGTACCGCTTCGGCGGTGACATCGACGGCTACCCCGAGGGTGAGCTCTACTTCCCGCTCTCGCCGATCCTCACCGTCAGCGGCACCTTCGCCGAGGCCGTCATCCTCGAGACGCTCGTGCTCTCGATCCTCAACCACGACTCCGCGGTGGCGTCGGCCGCCGCGCGGATGGTGTCGGCCGCCGGCGGCCGGCCGATCATCGAGATGGGCTCGCGGCGCACCCACGAGCAGGCCGCGGTGGCTGCCGCCCGGGCGGCCTACCTGGCCGGCTTCGCCTCCACCTCCAACCTGGCCGCGAGTCGTAGCTACGGCGTGCCCACGGCGGGAACGGCAGCGCACGCCTTCGTGCTGTTGCACGACAGCGAGGCCGCGGCCTTCCAGGCCCAGGTCGACTCGCTCGGTACCGGTACGACGCTGCTCGTCGACACCTACGACATCGCCCGCGGCATCGAGCACGCCGTGTCGGTGTCGGGCACCGGCCTCGGCGCGATCCGTATCGACTCCGGCGAGCTGGGCATCACGGCGCGGCACGCCCGCGAGCAGCTCGATCGGCTCGGCGCCACCGGCACCAGCATCGTCGTCAGCGGCGATCTTGACGAGTTCGCCATCGCCGCGCTGGCGGCCGCACCGGTCGACGCATACGGCGCCGGCACCGCGGTGGTCACCGGCTCCGGGGCGCCGACGGCCGGCTTCGTCTACAAGCTGGTGGAGGTCGACGGCCGCCCCGTGGCCAAGCGGTCCGAGCACAAGGAGAGCCACGGCGGCCGCAAGACCGTCCTGCGCGCGCACAAGCCCAGCGGCACCGCGCTCGAGGAGATCGTCGTCTCCGGCACCGCACCGGAGCCGGGCGAGGGCGAGCGGCCGATGCAGCGCCCCTTCATGCGGGGCGGGGTGCCGGTGGACGGGTTACCCACCCTGGCCGAGTCACGCCAGCACCTCCGTGCGGCGACGGTCACCCTGCCGTGGGACGGCCTCAAACTCTCCCGGGGTGAGCCGGCCATCCCCACCCGCGTCGTGCGGGGCGGGGCATCGGGACCCGATCAGCCGCGATGACCGGCTTCCCATGCTGTAGCCACCCTGCGGGCTCGGGAGCGCGCTAACCCGGATCGCGTCGGCCGGATCGCGTTGGCCCGGATCGCGCAGAACCGCCCCCGCGTACGCTGAGAGACGTGCGAGCGGTGATCGTGGTCGATGTCCAGAACGACTTCTGCGAGGGCGGCTCGCTGGCCGTCTCCGGGGGCTCGGAGCTTGCCGTCGCCATCAGCGCCCGGCTGGCCGAGGGCGGCTACGACCACGCGGTGGCCACCCGCGACCACCACATCGACCCGGGGCCGCACTTCGCCACCAAGCCCGACTACGTCGACTCCTGGCCCGTGCACTGTGTCGTCGGTACCGCCGGCGTGGAGCTGCACCCGCACCTGGACACCACCTACGTCGAGGCGATCTTCGACAAGGGCGAGCACCAGGCGGCCTACAGCGGGTTCGAGGGCAGCTACGAGGGCGTCGGGCTGGCCGACTGGCTCCGGGAGCGGGACGTCGACTCGGTGGAGGTGGTGGGCATCGCCACCGATCACTGCGTGCGGGCCACCGCTCTGGACGCCGCGCGGCAAGGCTTCGCCACCACCGTGCGCCTCGACCTCACTGCGGGGGTCGCGGCCTCGACCGTCGAGACCGCGCTCGTGCAGCTCGGCGCGGCCGGGGTCACCCTCGTCGGCACTCCCGTCGTCGCCTCCTGAACCACGCCACCACCGGGGCAGGCAGGGCGTCAGACGGAGGCTTCGTCGATCTCGTCGCGGGAGATGCCCAGGACGAACAGCACGCTGTCGAGGTAGGGCACGTTCACCGACGTGTCCGCCGCGGCACGCAGGGCTGACTTGGCGTTGAAGGCGATGCCGAGCCCCGCCGCCTCGAGCATGTCGATGTCGTTGGCACCGTCGCCGACCGCCACCGTCTGGCTCATCGGCACGTCGTACTTCTCGGCGAAGCTCCGCAGCGCAGCCGCCTTGCCCGCCCGGTCGACGATCGGGCCGAGCACCCGGCCGGTGACGAGGCCGTCGACGATCTCCAGCTCGTTGGCCGCGGCGAACTCCAGCCCCAGCTCGGTGATGAAGCGATCGGTGAGGATCGTGAAACTGCCGCTGACCATGCCGACATGGAAGCCGAGCCTGCGCAGCGTGCGGACGAAGGTCTGGGCACCGGGAGTGAGGTTCAGCCCGTCGCGCACCGCCTCGACGTCGGCTCGGGTGAGCCCGGCCAGCAACGCCACGCGGGCCCGCAGCGAGTCGGCGAAGTCCATCTCGCCGGCCATCGCCCGCTCGGTGACGGCGCGGACCTCGGCCCCGACCCCGGCCCGCTCGGCCAGGACGTCGATCGCCTCGTCGCGGATCAGCGTGGAGTCGACGTCGAGCACCACGAGGCGCTTGGCCCGGCGGCGCAGCCCGGCCGGTTCGACCGCCACGTCGACCCCGGCGTCCTCGGCGGCCTGCACCAGCACGGCCCGCAGCTCGACCGGATCGTGCGAGCGCACGATCATCTCGATCGCGGAGACGGGTTCGCTGGAGAGCTGTGCCACCGAGTCGATGCTGCCGCCATGGTCGGCGATGCGCTGGGTGATGTGGCCGAGCGCGCCGGCCCGCAGCGGGTGACCGAGCACGATCACGTGGCTGCGCGAGGTGGCCGCCGCGGGCGGTGCCGCGCTGTCGTCGGCCACCACGAGTTCGCACTCCATGCCCATGGCATGGGCGGCCTGGGTCACCGAGTGGCGCAGAGCTCCGACGTCGCCGCGCAGGTCGAAGAGCACGGTGAGCAGGAGGCGGTCCCGGATCACGACCTGCTCGACGTCACGCACATCGACATCGTGCGCGGCCAGCGCGGCGAAGAACCCGGCCGTGACCCCGGTGCGGTCGCGGCCGGTGACCGTGGCGAGCACGGAGGTGGGGCGCATCAGCAGGACCTCGACCGGCCGTGCACCAGCGGTGGGTACCACCGACGCACGGCCAGCACGCGAGTTAGCCCGGGTCCGGGTCGTTCTGGCCGGCGCGAGGGCCGTCGGATGAGATGGCGCTGCCCGCGAGTTCACGTGCAGGCACGTGCCGACGGCCGGCGTGTGCCTCGGCTTCGAGCCGCTCCAGCAGGTGCGGGTAGTGGTGCTCGAAGGCTGGGCGCTCGGAGCGGATGCGCGGGATCGACTTGAAGTTGTGTCGCGGCGGCGGGCTGGAGGTGGCCCACTCGAGGGAGTTGCCGTGGCCCCACGGGTCGTCGGCCGTGCAGATCTCGCCGAAGCGGTAGCTGCGGTACACGTTGTAGGCGAACGGCAGGAAAGACGCACCGAGCACGAACGAGCCGATCGTGGAGAAGGTGTTGAGGCCGGTGAAGCCGTCGGTCGGCAGGTAGTCGATGTAGCGCCGCGGCATGCCCTCGGCACCCAGCCAGTGCTGCACGAGGAACGTCATGTGGAAGCCGACGAACGTCATCCAGAAGTGCAGCTTGCCGAGCTTCTCGTCGAGGTAGCGGCCGGTGAACTTGGGGAACCAGAAGTAGATGCCCGAGTAGACGGCGAAGACGATCGTGCCGAAGAGCACGTAGTGGAAGTGGGCCACCACGAAGTAGCTGTCCGACACCTGGAAGTCCAGCGGCGGGCTGGCGAGCAGCACGCCGGTGAGACCACCGAAGAGGAAGGTGACCAGGAAGCCGACCGCGAAGATCATCGGCGTCTCGAAGGTGACCGCACCGCCCCACATCGACCCGATCCAGTTGAAGAACTTCACGCCCGTCGGCACCGCGATGAGGAACGACGTGAAGGAGAAGAACGGCAGCATGACCGCGCCGGTCGGGAACATGTGGTGGGCCCACACCGTGATCGATAGGCCCGAGATCGACAGGGTCGCGAAGACGAGGCCCTTGTAGCCGAAGAGCGGCTTGCGGCTGAAGACCGGGATGACCTCGGTGTTGTTGCCGAAGATCGGCAACGCGATGATGTTGACCTCGGGGTGCCCGAAGAACCAGAAGAGGTGCTGCCAGAGCATGCCCCCGCCGTTCTCCCGGCTGAAGATCCGGGCGCCGAGGTGACGATCGGCCAGGAGCCCGAAGAACGTGGCGGTCAGCGCGGGAAAGGCGACGAGGATCAGGATGCTGGTGACGAAGATGGACCAGGTGAAGATCGGCATCCGGAACATGGTCATCCCGGGTGCCCGGAGGCAGACCATCGTGGTCAGCATGTTCACCGCGCCCAGGATGGTGCCCAGGCCGGCGACGATCAGGCCGGCGAGCCAGAGGTTCGGACCGGTCCCCGGGGTGTTCACCGAGCCCGACAGCGGCGCGTAGGCGTACCACCCGAAGTCGGGCGCGCCGCTGGGCGTGACCATCGACGCCATGACGACCAACGAGCCGAACAGGTAGAGCCAGTACGAGAAGCTGTTGAGCCGCGGGAACGCAACGTCGGGCGCACCGATCTGCAGCGGCAGGACCAGGTTCGCGAAAGCGAACAGCAGGGGCGTCGCGAAGAGCAGCAGCATGATCGAGCCGTGCATGGTGAGCAGCTGGTTGTACTGCTCGGGGGAGAGGAACTGCAGCCCCGGGCGGGCCAGTTCCCCGCGCA
>JAOPUX010000266.1 GCA_025963285.1 Jatrophihabitans sp. | reverse complement strand
CTGCGCTTCCAGATGGCCACCGGGCAGCTGGACAACAACCGGCGACTGCGCACCGTGAAGCACGACATCGCGCGGATCTACACGATCCTGCGTGAGCGTGAGCTCGGGCTTTCAGTCGCTCCGACTGAAGGTGTAACCGCATGACCGAAGTACGCACGTCCGACCGCAAGACCCGTGAGGGCCTTGTCGTCAGCGACAAGATGGAGAAGACCGTTGTCGTGGCCGTCGAAGACCGGGTCAAGCACCCGCTCTACGGCAAGGTCATCCGGCGCACCAACAAGCTCAAGGCACACGACGAGACCAACCAGGTCGGCGTCGGCGACCGCGTGCTGATCATGGAGACCCGTCCGCTGTCAGCCACCAAGCGCTGGCGTGTGGTCGAGGTTCTCGAGCGCGCGAAGTAACCACGAGACATCAGCGCCGAAAGATCTGGGAGTAAGCAGTGATTCAGCAGGAGTCGCGACTGCGCGTCGCCGACAACACCGGTGCCAAGGAGATCCTTTGCATCCGGGTGATGGGCGGCTCAGGCCGTCGGTACGCCGGAATCGGCGACATCATCGTCGCGACGGTGAAGGACGCTCTGCCCGGTGCGGGCGTCAAGAAGGGTGACGTCGTCAAGGCGGTCATCGTTCGTACGATCAAGGAGCGGCGCCGTCCCGACGGCAGCTACATCCGCTTTGACGAGAACGCTGCCGTTCTCATCAAGGCCGATGGCGAGCCCCGCGGCACGCGCATCTTCGGCCCGGTGGGCCGCGAGCTGCGTGACAAGAAGTTCATGAAGATCATTTCTCTGGCACCTGAGGTTCTCTGATGAAGGTCAAGAAGGGCGACGAGGTCGTCGTCATCGCCGGCAAGGATCGCGGCGTCAAGGGCAAGGTCATCTCGGCCGACCCCACGACGAACAAGGTCGTCGTCGAAGGCGTAAACCGCGTCACGAAGCACACCCGGGTCACCTCCACGGCGCGCGGCGCCAAGGCCGGCGGCATCGAGCACGTCGAAGCCGCCATCAGCGCCAGCAACGTGATGGTCATCGACGGCGAGGGCAATGCCACCCGCGTCGGTTACCGCCACGACGAGGAGACCGGCAAGAACGTGCGCGTCTCGCGCCGCTCTGGAAAGGACCTGTCATGACGAGCACCACTGACGCTGCCCCGGTTGCGGCCCCTGCCCCTCGGCTCAAGACCCGCTACCGCGAGGAGATCGTGCCCGCGCTGCAGGAGCAGTTCTCCTTCAGCAACGCGATGCAGATCCCGGGTCTGGTCAAGATCGTGGTCAACATGGGTGTCGGCCAGGCGGCCAAGGACAGCAAGCTCATGGACGGCGCGGTCCGCGACCTCACCCTGATCACCGGACAGAAGCCGCTGGTGCAGAAGGCTCGTACCTCGATCGCGCAGTTCAAGCTGCGCGAGGGCATGCCGATCGGTGCGAAGGTCACCCTGCGCAACGACCGGATGTGGGAGTTCCTCGACCGCCTGCTCTCGCTGGCCCTGCCGCGAATCCGCGACTTCCGCGGCCTCTCGGACCGCCAGTTCGACGGCAACGGCAACTACACCTTCGGCCTCAACGAGCAGTCGATGTTCCACGAGATCGACCCTGACACCATCGACCGGCCCCGCGGTATGGACATCACGCTGGTCACCACCGCCAAGACGGACGACGAGGGACGGGCCCTGCTTCGGGCGCTCGGCTTCCCGTTCAAGGAGAACAGCTGACATGGCAAAGACCGCTCTGAAGATGAAGGCCGCCGGCAAGCCGAAGTTCGCGGTGCGCGGGTACACCCGTTGCCAGCGTTGCGGTCGTTCGCAGGCCGTCTACCGCAAGTTCGGCCTGTGCCGCATCTGCTTCCGGGAAATGGCTCACGCGGGTGAGCTGCCCGGTATCACCAAGTCCTCCTGGTAGTTGCGGTAGGCGTGGGTTCGGAGTGTCCGATCCTGCGATAACTGCAAAACCTCTCTACATCGTCGGATCGGACACCCCGAACCCACGCGATGAACGCAAGTTTCAGATGTTCAGGTAATACCGATCGCTCACAGGCCCGCTGGTCTTCAGTGGGAACCAGGGTGAGGAAGAAGTACGCACATGACAATGACTGATCCGATCGCAGACATGCTCACGCGTCTGCGTAACGCGAACTCGGCGTACCACGACGTCGTCGTGATGCCGCACTCCAAGCTGAAGGGTCACCTCGCGGAGATCCTCAAGCAGGAGGGCTACATCTCCGGCTTCCACGTCGCCGACGCCCCCGAGGGCCAGCCCGGCCGGCTGCTCACGCTCGACCTGAAGTACGGGCCGAACCGCGAGCGCAGCATCGCCGGCGTCCGCCGCGTCTCCAAGCCCGGGCTGCGCGTCTACGCGAAGTCCACGGGCCTGCCGCGCGTGCTCGGCGGCCTCGGCGTCGCGATCCTGTCCACGTCATCCGGCCTGCTGACCGATCGTCAGGCTGCCAAGCGCGGAGTAGGCGGGGAAGTCCTCGCCTATGTCTGGTAAGGGGAAACGAGCATGAGCCGCATCGGCAAGCTTCCGGTTCCCGTTCCGTCCGGCGTCGACGTCACCATCGACGGTCAGGTCGTCACGGTCAAGGGCCCGAAGGGCACGCTCAGCCACGTCGTGGCCGAGCCCATCACCGCTCGCGCGGAGGACGGCACGATCTCGATCGAGCGCCCCGACGACGAGCGCGTCTCCAAGTCGCTGCACGGACTCTCGCGCACGCTCGTGGCCAACATGGTCGTCGGCGTCACCGAGGGCTACGTGAAGACGCTCGAGATCGTCGGCACGGGTTACCGCGTCACGGCCAAGGGCAGCGACCTCGAGTTCGCTCTGGGCTTCTCCCACCCGGTCCTCGTGCCGGCGCCGGAGGGCATCACGTTTCGCGTCGAGGCTCCGACCCGTTTCGCGGTCGAGGGCATCGACAAGCAGAAGGTCGGCGAAGTGGCCGCCAACATCCGCAAGCTCCGCAAGCCCGACCCGTACAAGGGCAAGGGCGTGCGGTACCAGGGTGAGGTCGTTCGTCGTAAGGCTGGAAAGGCCGGTAAGAAGTAATGGGCGCATCAACGATCGCCAAGCAGGCTCGTCGCTCGGCCGGCATCTCCGCCGCCCGTCGCGTGGGCAAGGCCCGCCGTCACTTCCGGCTGCGCAAGAAGGTCGTCGGCTCGGCCGAGCGGCCCCGCCTGGTCATCACGCGGTCCTCGCGTCACCTCTTCGCGCAGGTCGTCGACGACTCGAAGGGCATCACGCTCGCCTCGGTCTCGACGTACAAGCTCACCGACGGTGACAAGACGGCCCGCGCCAAGCAGGTCGGTGCGCAGCTTGCCGAGGCCGCCAAGGCCGCCGGCGTCAGCAAGGTCGTCTTCGACCGTGGTGGCAACACCTACACCGGCCGGGTCGCGGCCTTCGCCGATGCGGCTCGCGAAGCCGGACTGGAGTTCTGACATGAAGGATGTAAGCAATGGGAGTCTGTCGATGAGCGCTCGCGCGAAGAGCGAGGAGGTCTAGCATGCCCGGTCAGCAGCGCGGACCCCGTACGGGCGGCAACGACCGCGCGGGTGGCACCGGTGCCGCCGGTGGCGGCAACGACCGTCGCGACCGCCGTGACGGTGGCCGCGGCGCGGCTCCCGAGAAGAGCACGCACCTCGAGCGCGTCGTGAAGATCAACCGCGTCGCCAAGGTCGTCAAGGGTGGTCGCCGGTTCAGCTTCACCGCACTGGTCATCGTCGGCGACGGCGACGGCACGGTGGGCGTCGGCTACGGCAAGGCCAAGGAGGTTCCGGCCGCCATCGCCAAGGGTGTCGAGGAGGCCAAGAAGAACTTCTTCAAGGT
>JAOPUX010000022.1 GCA_025963285.1 Jatrophihabitans sp. | reverse complement strand
GGGCTGCCACCGTCGCGGCGGCGTCGCTGACCCCCAGGGTGGTCTGCTGCACGAAGGCCACCTGCGAGGGGTCGTCGACCTGCACGGTCTCGGCCTCCGCCGCGTCCTGCACGAGGGTGATCCGCCCGGGCGCCTCGCCCATCGTGCCCTCGACCTCGTCATGGCCGGCGTGCCCGATCAGCAGCACCTGCCGCCCCTGCGAGGCGAAGCGCCGTGCCTCGGTGTGCACCTTGGCCACTAGCGGGCAGGTGGCGTCGATGACCTGCAGCCCGCGCCGGTCGGCCTCGACCCGCACGGCCGGGGCGACGCCGTGGGCGGAGAAGACCACCGTGGTGCCGTCGGGCACCTGGTCGAGCTCCTCGACGAAGACGGCGCCGCGGCGCTGAAGGTCCTCCACGACGTGGGCGTTGTGCACGATCTGCCGGCGGACGTAGACCGGGTGCGGGTAGCGGGTGAGGGCCCGCTCGACGATGTCGATCGCCCGCTCGACCCCGGCGCAGAACGAGCGCGGCTCGGCCAGCAGCACGGTACGCGGCCCGGCGAGGTCGGCCCACTGCCGCAGCGCCGGCCCAATCCTGCGGAGGGTGGCCAGCGCCTTGATCCCGGACGGCACCGTGTTGAGCCGGGCCAGCGGGGTCTGGGTGGTGTCGACGATGACGCGGACCACGGCCACCGGCAACGGCTGGGCAGCCACCGCACGGACGATCGCGGCCGACTCCATGTCCACCGCGATGGCGCCGGTGGCGGCGAGCTCGTCGCGCTCCCGGCGGCTGCTGACGACGTGGTCGGTGCTGACGATCGGACCGCTGTGCACCCTCATCCCCAGCGCCCGCAGTGCGGCGACCAGTGGGGCCGCTGCGCGCAGGGTGGTGCGGCCAGTGGCGTCGCGGACCTCGGTGGCCACGACAACGTCCCCGGGGCGCATCGACGGGTCGAGGCCGCCGGCGACGCCCGCCACGGCCAGGGCGCCGGCGGCGTGGACGTCGAGAGTCGGCAGCCACTGCTGCACGGCCGCCGGACCCATCCCGCAGCGCTCGAAGACCGTCTCCGGGTCGCGCCGGGAGAGCACCGCGTACTCGCTGCGCAGCGCCGTGACGACGATCAGCCGGATACTCACTCGGCGCCGTCCGAAGCGGCTGCGAGATAGCGGCCGAGAGCGCTGATCGGGAAGACGAGCCGGTACATCTCGTAACTGATGTAGAAGTCGCCCGGAAAGCCGGTGCCGGTGTAGAGGTCCTCGTCCCAGCCGCCGTCGATGCGCTGGTCGTCGATGAGCCAGCCGATCCCGCGCTCGGCGGCGTCACCGTTCGGATCGACCTCCAGCAGCGCCAGCAGCGCCCAGGCCGTCTGCGACGGGGTGGAGCGCCCGCGCCCGCGCCACTGCTCGTCGCGGTAGGAGCGCAGGTCCTCGCCCCAGCCGCCGTCGCGGTTCTGGTGGGCCTCCAGCCATGCCACGGCCCGCTGGATCGCGGGGTGCTCCGGCTCGATGCCCGCCGCGATCAGCGCAGGCACCACTGCTCCGGTGCCGTAGATGTAGTTGGCCCCCCAGCGCCCGAACCACGAGCCGTCGTCCTCCTGCGCGTCGAGGAGCCACTGCACGCCGCGCCTGGCGGCCTCGGTGTCGGCGAGGCCCTTGCGCCCCAGCATCTCCACGGCGTGCGCGGTGACGTCGGCCGAGGGCGGGTCGATCACGGCGCCGAAGTCGCAGAACGGCAGCTTCTCGATGAGCCGGCGGGAGTTGTCGGCGTCGAAGGCACCCCAGCCGCCGTCGCTCGACTGCATCCCCACGACCCAGTCGATGCCCCGCTCCACCGCCGCCCCGACACCGGGAAGCGCGCGCTCGCCGATCCGGTCCAGGGCGAGCACCACCTCTGCGGTGTCGTCCACGTCCGGGTAGTAGTCGTTGGCGAACTCGAAGGCCCAGCCGCCGGCGGCCAGGGCCGGGCGCCGCACCGCCCAGTCACCGCGCACCGCGACCTCCTCGCCAGCGAGCCAGCGGGCGGCGCTAGCCACCGCCGGGTCGTCGGCGGTCAGGCCGGCGTCGAGCAGCGCGGTCAGGGCCAGGCAGGTATCCCAGACCGGCGACTGGCAGGCCTCGAGCCTGCGCACCGGACCCTCGTCGGTCTGCTCCTCGATCAGGAACCCGTCGAGGCCACGCAGGGCTGCTGCCAGGGCCGGGTGGTCGAGGGAGTACCCGAGCAGGTGCAGGGCGAGGATCGAGTAGACCCACGGCGGCTGGATGCCGCCCCACCCGCCGTCGGCCTCCTGTCGGGCGAGGATCCACTCGGCTGCCCGGCGGAACGCGATGCTGCGGCCCGGCTTCACCGGCACGTGGTCGTAGAGCTTCAGCGCGCGGTCGAGCACCGAGAACGCGGTGCCGATCAGGCCCGGGCGGGCCAGCGGCGCAGCGGAGTCGGTGTGCAGCTCGGCGAGGGTGAACGGCAGCGGACGGACCGGCCGCAGCGTGGCCACGACGGTGATCGGCACGACTGTCTGACGGGCCCAGCAGGCCCAGTCGTAGACGTTGAGTGGCACCCACGAGGGCAGCAGCACCAGCTCCGGGGGCATCGCCGGCAGGGCGTCCCACGACCACTCGCCGAAGAGGGCGAGCCAGACCCTGGTGAAGACCCTGCTCGCGCCGATGCCGCCGTTGGCGACGATGAACTCCGCCGCCTGCAGCAGGTGCGGGGCGTCGGCGGCGTCCCCGGCCAGCCGCAGGGCAACGTAGGCCTCGATCGTCGTCGAGAGGTCGCCCGGCCCCTCGAAGAAGGTGGCCCAGGTGCCGTCGGCGCGCTGCTGGGAGCGGATCCAGCGGGCCGAGGCGGCGAGCACATCGGCGTCGAGGATGCCGAGGAACTGGCGCAGCAGCAGGTCCTCGGCGTCCATGGTGACGTTCGTGCGCAGCTCGCCCTTCCACCATCCGGCGGCGGCCTGCTGGTCGATGAGGTGCTCTTGCGCACGCTTGAGCGTGACGCTGGCAACCTCGCCGAGGGTGGGGCGTGCCTGTGCGGTCATCGGTCCTCCTTACTTCTGGCCGTGGGGTTAGCGGTCACGAGTGACGATGTAGGACGCGACGGCCGTGAGCTGCGCGGTCGCGGTGTCGGCCAGGTCGAGTGCGCCGAGCTGCTCGTAGGCCCGGTTGAGGTGCTCGTCGGCCCGGCGCTCGGCCCAGCCCAGTCCGCCTGCCTCACCGATGAGCGACGTGGCGAGTTCGATGTCGTGCTCCTCCTCCGGAGGTCCACCCGCGAAGAGTTCGGCGAGTCGACGGGCCGCCGGGGAGTCGCTGTTCAGTGCGGCGACGATCGGTGCGCTGCGCTTGCCCGCCCGCACGTCCGACGACGAGGACTTCCCCGTGACCGCGGGATCGCCGACCACGCCGAGGATGTCGTCGACCAGCTGGAACGCCATGCCCAGCTCGTGGCCGAAGGTCGCGAGGCCGCTGACGATGTGGGCCGGGGCTCCCGCGCTCAGTGCGCCGATCGAGGAGGCGCAGGCCAGCAGCGCGGCGGTCTTGCCGGCCTCCATCTCCAGCACCTCGTCGAGGGTGACGCTGCCGCGCTCCTCGAGACCGAGGTCGCGGGACTGCCCGCTGATCAGGGCCTGCGTGGTGTCCATGAGCAGCGGCAGGCTGCGCCGCCCCTCGATGCCGCTGCTGAGCAGCACCTGCACGGCCAGGGCCAGCATCGCGTTGCCGGCGAGGATCGCGTCACCGACACCGAAGGCCACCCAGCCGGTGGGCCGGTGCCGGCGCTCGAGGTCGCCGTCCATGATGTCGTCGTGCAGCAGCGAGAAGTTGTGCACGAGCTCGACGGCCACCGCGCCCGGCACGCCGCAGCCGGGCGAACCGAGCACCGCCTCGGCCGAGAGCAGGGCCAGGGCCGGACGGATCGACTTGCCGCCGCCCTCGGTCGGGTTGCCGTCGGCGTCGCACCACCCCAGCTGGTAGGACGCGATCGTCCGCATGCGCTCGTTGTCCATCGTGCTGACGGCCGACTGCAGCGCGGGCTGGGCGATGTCGCGGGCCCGGGCCAGTGCTGCCGGCGGCTCGACGCCACGCTCGGTGTCGGGGCGGGGCTGGCTGGTGAGCGTCATAAGGCCAACTCCAGCCGCTCGCCCGAACTGACCCCCGCCGCGGCCTCGGCCGCCGTGATCCCACTGCGCACAGCACTCTCCATCGTGTCGGGCCAGCCCGTGTCGGTCCACGCGCCGGCCAGCCAGATTCCGTCCGGTCCGTCGGTCGCTCCCGGCCGCAGCGGCCAGCTGCCCGCGCTCTGCCGGAACGTGGCCTGCGACTCGCGGGTGACGAAGCTGTCGAGCACCTCCGCACCCCGTGCCGCAGGTAGCAGCGCGGCCAGCTCGTCGACGAAGCGGCCGGTGAGCTTGGCGTTGTTCTCCGTGACGGTGGTGTCCGCGGCCGAGACGGTGATCGCCAGGTACTGGGCCAGGGGGCTGCGCGCGGCCAGCCCGGAGCTGGCGCTGCGGTCGAAGAACCACTGGACGGGTGAGCCGACCGCTGCGGCGAACTCGAGGTCGGTGACCCGGCGGTCGTAGACGACGTGCACGTTCACGATCGGCGACGTGCCGAGACCCGCCGCGGCCGAGGCCTGGCTGCCGGCGAGCGTGGGCGCGGCGATGAAGGCCTCGGGGTGCGGCGTGGCCAGCACGATCGCCGACGGGCGCAGCGTGCTGGTGCCGTGCTGCGGCCCCTCCACCTCGACGAGGCCGGGCTCGATACGGCGCGCCACGTGGTTGAGCCGCACGTCGACACCGGCGTCGGCCAGTGCCTTGGCCGCGGCGTCGTCGTGCAGCCTGCCGAGCGGGACGGCGGCGTAGCCCACGTCACCGGCCGGCGCGGAGTCCAGCAGCCCGGTGCGGAAGACCTTCGCCGCCAACGCGAGGGAGGCCTCGTCCGGGCCGATGTTGAGGGTGGCCGTCGCGATGATGCCCCAGAGCGCGTCGATGGCCCGGTCGCTCTGGCCGTGCGCGCGAAGGAAGTCACCGAGGGTGCGTTCGTCGAGGCCCCGGTCGGCCGGGTCGAGACGACGCAGCGCGAGGGCGGCACGGCCGAGGCCGGCGCGGTCGGCGAGCCCGAGGAGCCGGTACCGGAGCAGGGCCGCGCCGAGGTGGGCCGGTGCGGGGACCCCCCGTGAGCGGGTCAGGTGCGCCGAGCGACCGTCCGGCGAGAGGACCGGGATGTCCAGACGCTCCTGGAGCACGGTTTCGCCAGTGACATCGAGGCGCTCCAGCAACCAGCGGTAGGCCGAGCAGCAGCGCAGGAAGACGTGCTGGCCGTTGTCGATCTGCAGGCCGTCGCGGGTGAAGGAGAAGGCGCGCCCGCCGAGGCGCGGCCGGCGTTCGAGCAGGGTGACCTGGTGGCCGCGGTCGGCCAGCCGGAGCGCGGCCGAGATCCCGGCCAGGCCGCCCCCGACCACCACCGTCGTCTCAGGCATAGCGGACCTGCTTGGTGGCGAGGCTGCGGCGGGTGATCGCGCGGCCGGCGATGCGGAGCTTGTCGCGTGCCGGCAGCGACATCCGCCCGCCCATGACGCCCTGCGGATCGGCGGCGATGCGCTGTAGCAGCTCGTGGTAGATCCCGGCCATCGCCGCACAGCAGGCGGCGCTGCGCCCGTCGAGCAGCGGCAGCAGCTTGAGGCCCTCGTCGTACCAGCCCCAGGCGCGGGCTGCCTCGAAGCGGATCAGCTCGGCCAGGGCGCCGTCCTGCGGGTCGAGCCGTCCGTCGGGCAGGGTGGCGAGCTTGCAGCCGAAGAGGTCGAGATCGGCCTGCGGCAGGTAGACCCGGCCGTTGCCGAGGTCCTCCCTGATGTCTCGCAGGATGTTGGTGAGCTGCAACGCCACGCCGAGCGCGTCGGCGTAGCGGGAGGCCTGCTCGGCAACGCCCTGCTGCTGTGGCGGCCCGAAGACGCCGAGGGAGAGCCGCCCGATGGAGCCCGCCACACAGCGGCAGTACTCGACCAGCTCGTCCATGGTGTCGTAGCGCCGGCCCCGTACGTCCATCTCGCAGCCGTCGACGAGCTCACCGAAGGCCGCCAGCGGGAGCGGCAGCCGCGCGGCCGCGTCGGCCAGCGCCACCGCGACCGGGTCGGTGCCGTGCTCGGCCGGTTCGGTGGCCACCGAACGTGCCTCGGCCAGCAGCCGCACCTTCTCCGCGTCCGGCAGGGTCCCGTCGCCGATGTCGTCGATACGCCGGGCCATCGCGTAGACGGCCGAGAGCGCCCCGCGCCGGTCCGGAGCCAGGAGCCTGATGCCCCAGGAGAAGTTGCGGGCCTGCTCGCGGGTGATCTGCTCGCACTCGCGGTAGGCGGCCTCGACGGAGATGCCGGTCATCGCGGTCACCGCCCTGCCACCAGGAGCGCCGCCTGGCCCAGGGTGCCGCCACGGCTAGGGCGGATCGGGCGGGCCAGCACGTCGTAGTGCGCCCGGGTGAGGGCCCGCGCGGTGGCGCGGCCGCCTGCGACGTAGCCGGTGACGGCCAGCCGGCCCCAGCCGTGCAGCTGCCGGATCAGTGGACCGCCGTCATGGAGCAGCTGCTCGGCGCGCACGACCTGCTGGGCCACCACCTGGCGCACGGCCGGAGAGGTCTGGTCGGCGAGCAGTGCTTCGGGGCCGACGTCGGCGGCACGCCGATCGACCCCGGGCAGGTAGATGCGGCCGGCCCGCGCGTCCTCGCCGACGTCCTGGCAGTGCTCGAGCACCTGCAGTGCGGCACAGACGCGGTCCGAGCGGCGCCGGCTCAGATCGTCATCCACCCCGGCCAGGCCGAGGATGATCCGGCCGATCGGGGCAGCCGAGAGCCGGCAGTAGTCGAGCAGCTCGTCGAAGGTCTCGTACTCCGGCTGCAGCTGATCGCGCCGGTTGGCCTCGATCAGATCCCGGAACGGTTGCAGGTCGAGCCCCGCCCCGCGCACCAGCGGCAGCAGGCCCCGCACCGGCTCGAGGGTGGGCGCGCCGCCGTCCAGCAGCGCGACGTCGGCCTCTACCGCGGCCAGCAGTACGAGGCGATCGCCCGCCGCCTCGTCGCCGATGTCGTCGACGAAGCGGGCGAAGCGGTAGGCCCGGACGAGCTGCTCGCGGACCGCGCGCGGCAGCACTCGCAGGGCCACCGGAAAGTTCTCCTTCGACAGCTGCGCGTCGGTCTGCCGCGCTATGCGGTGCAGCTCCGTCAGCTCGGCCAGCTCGCGGGGGGTGGCGGGCAGGACAACCTCGTCCTCAGTGCCCTGCTGCCCCATGTGTGCTCCCGCGAGGTAGAACTAGAACGGGTTGTTATTTTGCTTAGCCGTACTAACGATCCTATTTGAGGTATATCAGATCATGAAGGTGCCACGTGCGAAAGCACGGGCGATTTCTCGCCCTGCGCACTCGCGCACCCAAACAGAATACTGAGATTTCAACGCCAAGGAGGGCATGCAGAGGCGAGATGATCGCAGTACGATCCGGCTCGAGCAGTGTTCGGTCGGACACCCGGAGGTGCGACAGGCATGGACGCGGATCGATCCGTCTTGCTCATCGAGGTTGCCATCAGCGCAATCATCTCGTGGGCGACCCGTCAGGACGTCCGTGACGAGACGATGCGCCGAGCGCGCTGCGACCTGCCCCCCGGCCATGCCTGGCTGCTCGCCCGACTGAGCAGCTGCGGCCCGCTGCGGATCGGGGCCCTGGCGCTGGCCCTCGGCATCGACGCCTCGACGATCACCCCGCAGATCCAGCGCCTGGAGCGGGACGGACTGATCACGCGCAGCCCAGATCCCTCCGACGGCAGGGCCGCCCTCGTGGCCATCACCCCGGACGGCAGCCGAATGCTGGCGCGGCTGCAGCGCAGCCGCCAGGCCATGCTGAAGGAGAAGCTGCAGGACTGGCCGGCGCACGAGCGTGAGTCCGTGGCGGCCGTCATCGACCGGCTGGCCAGCGCTCTCGCGCCGGCCTGAGGCGCTCCGACGATCCTCCCGGATAGCGGGCAGTAACCTAGCCGGATGCGTTCTGGACGGCAGTGGCCCGAGCCGCCGCCGCACCCGTCTGGGGAGGTGCCGCCGGCCATCCCACGCGACCTCGTGCCGCAGCATGTCGCGATCGTGATGGACGGCAACGGCCGCTGGGCGCAGAGCCGCGGCCTGCCGCGCACCGACGGGCACCGCGCCGGCGAGGCCAGCCTGATGGAGGTGCTCTACGGCGCCGTGCAGCTGGGCGTCGGCACCATCTCGGCCTATGCCTTCTCCACCGAGAACTGGCGCCGCTCGCCCGAGGAGGTGCGCTTCCTGATGGGCTTCAACAAGGACGTCATCCGCCGCCGGCGGGACGAGCTCTCCGAGCTAGGCGTGCGCATCCGCTGGGCCGGTCGCCGCCCGCGCCTGTGGCGCAGCGTCATCGACCAGCTGGAGGACGCCGAGGAGTTCACCCGCGACAACGACCGCGTCACCCTGCAGTTCTGCGTCAACTACGGCGGCCGGGCCGAGATCGTCGATGCGGTGCGCGCCATCGCCCGCGAGGTGCAGGCCGGGCGGATCAATCCGGCCAAGATCGACGAGCGCACGATCGAGGCCCACCTCGACGAGCCGGGCATCCCGGACGTCGACCTCTTCATCCGTACCTCCGGTGAGCAGCGCACGTCGAACTTCCTGCTCTGGCAGTCGGCCTACGCCGAGCTGGTCTTCGTCGACACGCCGTGGCCGGACTTCGACCGACGCCACCTCTGGGCCGCCTGCCTGGCGTACGCCCAGCGCGACAGGCGTTTCGGCGGAGCCGGACCAGTGAGTCCGATCAGCGGCGGAGCCGGACCGGTGGTGGCGCCGTGATCTCGGTGACGCACTTCCAGGCACACGACGGGACCTTCGCCGAGCGGGCCGGTGCCGCGCTGGCCGCGCTGGCGCAGCGCCCGGGCTACCTGCGCGGCAGCCTGGCCCGCAACACCGACGACCCGGATGCCTGGGTGCTCGTCACCGAATGGGAGAACGTGGGCTCCTACCGGCGGGCCCTGGGCGGCTTCGAGGTCAAGATGGTGGCCACGCCGCTGCTGGCCGAGGCGCTGGACGTGCCGAGTTCGTTCGAGTCGCTAGTCGAGGCTGCGCCGGGCGGTGTGCTCGAAGAACGGGCCAGCGACCGCGAGCCGAATGCCTGAACGCCCGAGCTGGGTGACGCCGTCCGTGGTGCGGGGCGTCCGCTGGGGCGCGGTGGCCGCGTGGGCCGTGACCTTCGTCCTGGACAGTTATGAGCGGGGCCTGCACTTCGACCGCACCGGCCTGTTGTTCTGGTTCGCGCTCGGCCTGCTCGCGGCCTCGATCGGCAAGCGCAGGATCTGGTTCGTCGTAGTTGACTTCGCACCCTTCGCCGCCGTGCTGGTGGCCTACGACCTGCTGCGCGGGGCAGCAGACACGCTCGGGATGCCGACCTGGTGGCAGCCCCAGGTCGACGTCGACAAGTTCCTCTTCGGCGGCGCCGAGCCCACCGTGTGGCTGCAGGAGCACCTCAAGCACCGTGACGTGCGCTGGTACGACGTGGTGGTCTGCCTCTGCTACATCTCGTTCTTCTTCCTGCCCTACGCCTGCGCGGCGGTCTTCTGGCTGCGCAGCCGGTGGGAGTTCTACCGCTGGGCGATCCGGTTCGTCGCGCTCTCGTTCCTCGGCTTCGCGCTCTTCGCCCTGGTCCCGGCCGCGCCGCCGTGGGCTGCGGCCAAGTGCATGCCCAACCTCGTGGCCAACCACCCGAGTGACCCGATCTGCCTCGACTATCGCTCCGCGGCGGGGGTGCAGAACGGTGGGCTGCTGGGCTCGCTGCACCACGTCGCGCCGGGCGCGAATCCGTACATCGAGCGGATCGCCTACCGCGGCTTCGGCGAGCTGCATCTGAAGGCCGCGGGGTCGCTGCTGCAGGAGGGGCAGGGCGCCGTCGACCAGGTGGCCGCGGTGCCGTCGCTGCATGCCGCCGGCACGCTGCTGTTCGTCCTCTTCGTCTGGGGGCGGGCGAATCGGCCGTGGCGGGCGGTGCTCGCGCTCTACCCGCCGCTGATGGCCTTCTCGCTCGTCTATTCGGCCGAGCACTACGTCTCCGATGTGCTGGCCGGCTGGCTGCTCGCCCTCCTGGTCCACGTGGGGGCCAGCCGTCTCGAGCGCTCGGCCCGGGGGCAGCGGTGGGCGAAACGGCTCTCCGGCCCCGATACGCTGGGCTCTCAGCCCCAACCCGTGCCGCAATCTGAACCAGCTGTGGAGAGCCAGTGCCTGCCGATCGATCCGTTGCCCGCTCTGCCACCGTTCGGTCTGCCGCCCGGAATGACGCCGCCGTCAACCTGAGCAAGCGCCGGGGATTCGTCTTCCCGTCGAGCGAGATCTACGGCGGTAGCCGCTCGGCCTGGGACTACGGGCCGCTCGGTGTCGAGCTCAAGGAGAACGTCCGCCGGCAGTGGTGGAAGACGATGGTCACCAGCCGCGACGACATCGTGGGGCTGGACTCGGCGGTCATCCTCGCCACCCCCGTCTGGGAGGCCAGCGGGCACGTCGCCACCTTCAGCGACCCGCTCATCGAGTGCCTGAGCTGTCATCGCCGCTACCGCGAGGACCACCTGATCGAGGAGTTCGAGGCTCGCAAGGGTCGCACTGCGCCGCTCTCGGAGATCCCGTGCCCCAACTGCGGTACGCGCGGGCAGTACACCGAGCCGAAGCAGTTCAGCGGCATGCTCAAGACCTTCCTCGGCCCCACCGAGGACACCGACGCGCTGCACTACCTGCGTCCGGAGACGGCGCAGGGCATCTTCGTCAACTTCCTCAACGTCCTCAACACCTCGCGCAAGAAGCCGCCGTTCGGTATCGCCCAGACGGGCAAGAGCTTCCGCAACGAGATCACGCCCGGGAACTTCATCTTCCGCACCCGCGAGTTCGAGCAGATGGAGATGGAGTTCTTCGTCGAGCCCGGCACGGACGCGCAGTGGCACGAGTACTGGCTCGAGCAGCGCTGGAACTGGTACACCGATCTCGGCATCAGCCCGGAGAACCTCCGCTTCTTCGAGCACCCGGCCGAGAAGCTCTCGCACTACTCGACGCGCACCGTCGACATCGAGTACCAGTTCTGCTTCGGCGGCACCGACTTCGCCGAGCTCGAGGGCATCGCCAACCGCACCGACTTCGACCTCAAGACGCATTCGAAGCACAGTGGCACGGATCTGAGCTACTTCGATCAGGCCAAGAACGAGCGCTGGACGCCGTACGTCATCGAGCCGGCCGCCGGGCTCACCCGCGCGGTGCTGGCCTTCCTGCTGGACGCCTACAACGAGGACGAGGCGCCCAACGCCAAGGGCGTGATGGAGACGCGGACGGTGCTCAGGCTCGACAAGCGCCTCGCCCCGGTGAAGGCGGCGGTGCTGCCGCTCTCCCGCAACGCCGACCTCTCGCCGGTGGCGCAGAACCTCGCAGCGGCGCTGCGCAAGAACTGGAACGTCGACTTCGACGACGCGCAGGCCATCGGCCGTCGCTACCGCCGTCAGGACGAGATCGGCACCCCGTTCTGCGTCACGGTCGACTTCGACACCCTCGACGACCAGGCCGTTACCGTCCGCGAGCGCGACACGATGCAGCAGGAGCGCGTGGCCCTCGACCAGGTCGAGACGTACCTGGCCACGCGCCTGCTCGGCTGCTGACCGCGGCGTCCTGGGCGGCTCCTAGCGGCTCGCGGACACCGTGATCCAATCAGGTTCCCAGGGGGTTGAGCTGCTCCGGCGTGGCGTCGTCGTGGGCGGTTGAGTCCGAGAGCTCCTGCCAGCGCTCGTCCTCGGCCAGCTGGCGGCGTGCCTCGGCGGTGGCGTACCGGTATGCCTCGGGACCGAGCAGCAGCCGTACGGGCGGGGCGTCCATGGCGGCGATCTGCAATACCACCTGAGCCACCTTGGCCGGGTCGCTCGCGGACAGTGAGTCGGCGTTGTGCATCGCAGCCATGGCACCGACCGTGCTCGCATAGGGGGCGCTGATCGGGGGCACCGTCATCGACGAACCCGCCCACTCGGTGCTCATGCCGCCCGGCTCGAGCACGCTGACCTTGATGCCGAGCGGCCCGACCTCCTTCGCCAACACGAGGGAGAAGCCGCCGACGGCCCACTTGGCCGCCTGGTAGGCCGAGAGACCTGGCGTGGACATCCGGCCGACAACCGAGGAGATCTGGATGATGTGGCCGCTGCCCTGCTCGCGCAGGTGGGGGAGTGCGGCTTTGGTGACGTTGACTACGCCCAGCAGGTTGGTGTCGATCTGGGCGCGGAACGCCTCGATGCTGACGTCCTCCACGCTGGCGAGGTCGGCATAGCCTGCGTTGTTCACCACGACGTCGAGCCGGCCGAAAGCCTCGCTGGCGGCCTGCACGGCGCGGTCGGCGGAGGCGGGGTCGGTGACGTCGAGTTCGACGGCCCGGACCTGCTGGCCGAAGCGCTCGACGACGTCGCGGAGCTGCTCGGGGCGGCGCGCGGTGGCGACGACCTGATGGCCGGCGTGCAGTGCCGCGAGCACGATCTCGCGACCGAGGCCTCGTGAGCTGCCGGTGACGAGGAAGACCTGGGACATGGTGTGTTCCTTCGGTTCGTAGGTTCTGACTAAACAGATAGTTAGATGAGAGCATTCCTGCGCCATCACTGTCAACTAGTTGGTTAGTTGTTAGGCTGGCCTCATGCCAGGAGACGCCGAGGCCACCAAGCTGCGCCTGCTCGATGCCGCGCGCGACGAGTTCGCCGCCTACGGCATCGCTGGCGGGCGCGTCGACCGGATCGCCGAGGCGGCCCAGGCCAACAAGGCGCAGATCTATCACTACTTCGGCAGCAAGGACGGCCTCTTCAACGCCGTCTTCGACCGGATGGTCCAGCGCACGCTCAGCGAGGTGCCGATCGACACCGCCGATCTCGGCGAGTACGCGGGCAAGCTCTTCGACGGCTACGAGGCCGACCCCACCGTGCAGCGGCTGGCCACGTGGCACCGGCTGGAGCGGGGTACGGAGTCGGCGCCGATCCCGCTGGTGACCAAGAGCTTCCAGGACAAGGTGGACGCGATCGCGAAGGCGCAGCGGGCGGGCGCGCTACCGAAGACGTTCGCTGCCACCGACCTGCTGGCGATCGTGCTGCAGCTGTCCGGCATGTGGTCGGGGCTCACGCCTGAGTTCGAGCCGGCTGTGGTCAAGCACTCGCGGGCACATCGCCGCCGCGTAGTCGTCGCGGCGGTGCGGGCGGTTCTGGCGGCCTGAAATGAGTACACATTGATGTGTACGATGGTGTTATGAGTCGGACGAACATCGACATCGACGACGATGCCATTGCTGAGGTGATGGCCCGGTTCGACCTCCGGAGTAAGCGGGATGCGGTCAACTTCGCACTGAATCAGCTCCGGCGTCGGCCATTGACCGCCAGCGAGATCGACGGTCTCTCCGGTATGGGCTGGGGTGACGACGGCCTCGAACTGTCTGACCTCCGGCCCGGCTACGTCCCATTCGACGAATGATTCTTGCCGACACCTCGGTTTGGATCGAATTTTTCCGTAACCGGGAGACACCGACAGCCATGGCAATGCGGCGACGGTTGAAGGCGGACGAGGTGGCGACTACCGACGTGGTGATGATGGAACTGTTGTCTGGCACGACCGATGAGCTCCGGCTCGCAAAGGTTCGCCGCGCTCTGGCGGGGTGCACCTACCTGCCGCAGAGGGCACCTATGGATGCAACTGCCGCAGCGGCCCTCTACCGACAATGCAGGCGCGGCGGCGAGGCGCCGCGTCAACTGATCGATTGCCTGATCTCCGCGGTTGCCGTCCGCAACGGCCTCGCCATCCTGCAACGGGATCGCGACTTCGACGTGATCGCACGGCATTCTTCACTGGCGGTGGTGGACGCGTGACTGCGCTCCAAGCACCACAGCTCCGACTGTCGCAGAATGTGATCGCTGATCCGCCGGTCGTGCTGGCTCCGATGGCGGGCATCACCAACACCGCCTTCCGCCGGCTCTGCCGCGAGGAGATGGCGACCCAGCTGCCCGATGGCGCGCGGGGCGGGCTCTTCGTCTCCGAGATGATCACGACCCGCGCGCTCGTCCAGCGCAATGCGAAGACGATGCGGCTGATCCGCTTCTCCGACGACGAGGTGCCGCGCAGCATCCAGCTCTACGGCGTAGACCCTCACGTGGTGGGGGAGGCGGTGCGGATGATCGTGGCCGAGGATCTGGCCGATCATGTCGACCTCAACTTCGGCTGTCCGGTCCCGAAGGTCACCCGCAAGGGCGGCGGCTCGGCCCTGCCATGGCGGATCGGGCTCTTCGACGACATCGTCCGGGCCGCAGTCCGCAACGCCGCCGGGGTCGTGCCCGTCACGGTGAAGATGCGGGTGGGCATCGACGCCGAGCACCACACCTTCCGCGAGGCGGGGCTGCGCGCGCAGGAGGCCGGGGTGGCCCACGTAGCGCTGCACGGCCGCACCGCCAACCAGTTCTACGGCGGCACCGCCGACTGGGAGCCGATCGCCGAACTCGTAGACCTGCTCGACATCCCCGTGCTGGGCAACGGCGACATCTGGGAGGCCGACGACGCGCTGCGCATGGTCCGCGAGACGGGCTGTGCCGGTGTCGTGGTGGGGCGCGGCTGCCTGGGGCGGCCGTGGCTCTTCGCCGACCTCGCAGCTGCCTTCGCGGGTCGCCCGGTGCGGGCCCGGCCGAGCCTGGCAGTGGTGGCCCGCACGATGCGCCGGCATGCCGAGCTGCTCTCGGCGTGGGAGGGGGAGCGGTGGGGCGTCACCGACTTCCGCAAGCACATCGCCTGGTACCTCAAGGGCTTCTCGGTGGGCAGCGAGGTGCGCGCGGCGATGGCCAACGCCTCCAGCCTGGCCGAGCTCGATGACCTCTTCGCCCGCCTCGATGTGGAGCAGCCCTTCCCGGAGGCGGTGCTCGGCCAGCCGCGCGGACGGACCTCCGGCGCCCGCGACGTCTCCCTGCCCGCGGGGTGGCTGGAAAGCCGCGAGTCCCGGGCCGTCCCTGAGGGTGCCGAACTGGCTGACGGCGGCGGCTGAACGTGTGGCCCATCGAACGGGACGCTGGCATTGAGCGCCCGAACAAACCCTCTACAGTGAGCTGACCGGACCAGCCCCGTCATACCCCGGAGATGGAGAGCCCGTGTCACCTAAGTTCGTCTATGACTTCAACGAGGGCAACAAAGACCTCAAGGATTTGCTTGGTGGTAAGGGTGCGAACCTTGCTGAGATGACGAATTTGGGGTTGCCGGTGCCGCCGGGGTTCACGATCACGACCGAGGCGTG
>JAOPUX010000237.1 GCA_025963285.1 Jatrophihabitans sp. | reverse complement strand
CCGACGTGGCGGAGGCGATCACCTACCTGGCGCACGCCCTCGGCCAGTCCGAGGCACGCCAGCGGGAGTTCCTGATGTCGGTGTCGCATGACCTGCGCACGCCCCTCACCGCGATCACGGGTTACGCCGAATCTCTGGCCGACGGGGTGATCCCCAGCGGCGACGGGCCGGCCGTCGGTTCGGTCATGCTCGCAGAGGCGCACAGGCTGGAGCGGCTCGTCGGCGATCTGCTGGACCTGGCCAGGCTCGGCGCGCAGGACTTCCGGATCGACCTCGCCCCCGTTGACCTCACCGACCTGGCCCGCTCCGCCGCGGTGGTGTGGGACGCCCGCTGCCGGGGCGTCGGGGTACAGCTGCACCTCGAGGCGTTCCCGGCCTACGCGCTCACCGACGGGGCCCGCGTCCGGCAGATCCTGGACGGGTTGCTGGAGAACGCGCTGCGGGTGACCCCGGCCGGCCGTCCCATCGTGCTGGCGGTCCGCACCGAGCCCGACGGGCGCGGCGTGGCCGAGGTCCGCGACGGCGGCCCGGGCCTGTCCGCCGACGACCTCGCCGTCGCCTTCGAGCGCGGCGAGCTGTACCGGCGCTACCGCGGCGTGCGGCAGGTCGGCACCGGCCTCGGCCTGGCGATCGTGCACGGCCTGGCCCAGCGACTGGGCGGCTCCGTCGAGGCCGGCCACGCAGCGGAGGGAGGCGCACGCTTCACCGTGCGCCTCCCAGCCGTGCCGCAGAACCCCGTGCCGCAGAACCCCGTGCCGCCGAACCCTGCCTAGCTGGCCGCTTCGACGATGAACGTCGCGGTCGGGGTCGAGGTGCCCGTGCCCACCACGCCGACCTTGTCGCCGGAGTGCACGTCGCTGATCGTGGCCTTGGCCGCGCTCTTGCGGATACGCACCTTGGTGCCCGTCCCCACGGTGTAGGTCTGGCTGAAGCCGTCGGCCGACTTCACCGTGATCGAGGACGAGGAGACAGCCGAGACAGTGCCGAGGATGCCGTCGTGGGTTACGAAGCCACCCTTGCCGTTGCTGGTGACGATCTCGCCGTGCACGCCGCGATGGGTGATCGCCGCGGCGATGCCCGGGTGCAGCTTGGCGAACCGCTTGAGTGCCGCACCACTCTTCGGTGTGGCCGCGGCCGACGACGTCGACGATGCCGGTGTCGCGGTGGTGGACGTCGCGGACGACGAGTCACCCGTGGTGGCGAGGGCAGCCGTGCCCACCCCGACGATGGCGGCTGCCGAACAGCCGACGATGACAATCCTGCGGATCATGGCGGAACCTCTCTGACTTGGGCCGGCACCGGTGCACCGGTTCGATGGCTCCACCCTCGGCCGTCGAGGTCCGGATGCGGCCAACACAACGTCAGGATCGTGTTAGAAGACGACCGCCACGTGCCGGCATCGGGGCCGGGAGACATACTGGCGAGGCATTTTCGCCGGGGTGGCACGCCGGCGCGGCATTTCAGGCTGAGCGGGGGTGGGCGCCGGGCGATGAACGATCTCGCAGAGAAGGCGCTGCGTGGCGCCCTGACCGTCAGCCGATTCGTGGTCCGCCGCCCAGTGGCCCCGCTCGGGCTGCTCGGCCTCGCAGCCGCCGCCCTCACCGTCGTCGCCGGTGGCCGGATCGGCGCCTCGGCCGACGCGCTTCCGCTGACTCGCTGGCTCGATCTGCTCGCCCCGGCCGGCTACCGCCTCACCGATGCGGGCCCCGCCGCGCTCATGGTGGGCGGCATCGTCGGGCTGCTCCTGCTCTGGTCGGTGGCCCTGCAGCTGGCCAGGCACGACCGGATCTCCGAACGCCAGACCTGGACGCTCGCCGCACTGTGGGGGCTCCCCTTCGTCGTCGGTCCACCGTTGCTGAGCACCGACGTCTACAGCTCGGTGGCGCACGGACTGCTCGCCCGCGCCGGCTTCGACCCGTACCGCCATCCGCCGAGCGCCCTGCTGCATCACCCGCAGATCGTGGCCGCCATCGACCCCGGACTGCGCAGCACCGCCAGCACCGGCGGCCCGCTCAGCACCCTCACCGAACACCTGGCCGTGGCCGTGGCCGGGGGTCGTCCCCTCCCCGCCGTCCTGGTGCTGCGCGCGCTCGCGGTGGTGTGCGCGGTGATCATCGGGGTGCTGGCCGCCGAACTCGCCGGGCCCCGGCGGGCTGCGGCGGTCGCGCTCACCACACTGAACCCGGCCGTCCTGCTCTATGTGGTCTCCGGCGCCCATCTCGACGGGCTGCTCGTCGCTCTACTGCTCGGCTCGCTCGTGACGGCCGGCCAGCGGCGCTGGGCGCTGGCCGTGCTGCTGGCCTGCCTGGCCGCAGGGGTGAAGCCGGTGGGGATCGTGGCTGTGCCCGCACTCATCGCCGCGCACGCCATCGGCCAGCGCCGTCGCATCTCGTGGCGTATCGCCGGCCGCGACACGCTCATCGCCGCCGCCACCCTCGCGGCGAGCAGCCTCGTGGTCACCGACGGCCTCGGCTGGGTACGCAACGTCAACGCCAGCACCCGCGAACACACCCTCTTCGCGCCCGCGAGCCTGGTCAGCGACCTGATCGCCCCGGTGGTCTCGGGTGCCTCCTACGACGACCTTGCCATCGGCGGGCGGATCGCGGCGCTGTTGGCCGCCGTCACCGCGGTGAGCTACCTGCTGCTGACAGTGCTGGAGCGTCCGCTTGAGCGCACGCTCGGCTACGCGCTGCTCTGGATCGGCCTGCTCAGCCCGGTGCTCTACCCCTGGTACCTGCTCTGGGGCCTGCTCTGCCTCGCCCCGGCTACCCGCGGTGCGCAACGGGAGTGGCTCATCGGCCTCAGTGCCGCCGCGGCCGTCCTCGCGCCGGTGGGCTTCACCCAGCGCACCGGCCAGGTGGTCACCGCCGTGCTGTTGGCCGTGATCGCTTGTGTGCTGCTGTCACGGCACCTGATCCGGCGCCGCTACCGCGAACTGGTCAGCGCCGTCGGCTGAGGCTCAGCGCCCGCCGGTGATCTCACGTACCGCGGGGCGCACGTCGGCCAGGTAGACCGCGGCGCTGACGGTGGTGATCAACGACAGGAGGCCGACCGGCTGTGGCGGGAAGTAGGAGCCGAGGAAGCCACCGAGGGCCAGGATCGCCACCCAGATCGGCTTGGTCAGCTTGCCGACGGCGGGGAAGGCGGCAGCCTTGCGGGTGAGGCAGTCGAACAGCGCCCAGGCACGGAGCGCGACCAGACCCCAGAACAGGACCTTGTCGATCCAGTAGTAGAGGTCATTGATGAGGTGCACCCGCTCAGCCTAGGGCAGTGCCGCGAGACGACGCTGCCCCTGCTCGGCGGGTCCGGAGCAGGGGCAGCGTTGCTGGTGCGGTGCTTACTTGGCAGCCTTCTTGGCCGGGGCCTTCTTGGCGGCGGCCTTCGCCGGGGCGGGCTTGGCCGCGGCCTTGGCCGGGGCCGGCTTCGGGGCAGCCTTCACCGGGCTCGGCTTCGGCGCGGTGGCCTTCACCGGGGCAGGCTTGACGCCGATGCCCGTCAGCGACTGGACCGGCTTGATCACGCGCTCGGTGACGGTCTCGACGACCGTGCCCGAAACCGCCTCGACCGTGCTGACCAGGCTGGAGACGCGCTTGTCGGACTTGACCGAGTCGACGATGCCGGTGGCGCGGTCGGTGACCGAGGCGCTGTAGTCCTTGGCCTGGGCCAGGTACGGCTCGACTGCCGACTTGATGGCATCGAGGTTGAGGGCCTTCTCGGCCTGCGCGCGCAGATCGGTGGCGGCCGTGGTGGCCTTCGTCGAGAGCTCGGAGTAGTTGCTCTTCGCGGTGTCGGTCAGCTTGCCGACGAGGTCGTTGGCCTGGCCGGTGACGTCGTTGATCTGCGCCTGCGCCTGGTCGAGGACCTGCTTGCCCTGGCTGACGGCGGTGTCTGCGTAGCTACGGATGTCGCTGGTGATCGACATGTCGGTCACTCCTGTCAGTTCGTTGATGCGGGTGGGAAAGGGCTGGTGGTGCGGGCCGTGCGGAGCGATCAGAGGAGGTCGGCCTCGACCGCGCTCGTCGCGGGGGGTTGTTCGTCGGGTTCCACGGCGAGCAGTTCTTGGGCGTTCTCACGCCGGAACGACTCGTAGATGTCGACGAGGACCTGCTTCTGACGCTCACCGAGGAGATCGTCGGAGAGGATCGCGGCCACCACCTCGGGATCACCGACGCGGGTCTCGAGGATGCCGGCGCGCACGTAGAGCTGCTCCGCCGAGATCCGCAGGCCCTTGGCGATCTGCTGGAGGATGTCCGCACTGGGTTTGCGCAGGCCCCGCTCGATCTGCGAGAGGTACGGGTTCGAGACGCCGGCGAGCCGGGCGAGCTGGCGCAGCGAGACCTGGGCCTGCTCGCGCTGCTCTCGGATGAACTCTCCGATCGCCGCGCTGGCCTGCTTCGCCTGCTCTTTGGGGCCCTCGACTATCACGTGTTCCAGTGTGCAGTGGGGTGCTAGCAATTGCAAGCAGCCAGCTAGCGATCCTCGTCACCTCCCGTTCATCTCGGCTCGGGAAACGACGTGGCGCAGGGCACATATGCTCTCTCTAGCTAACCGGAGACGCCGCCTCCGATGTTCACTGTGTGTGAGCAGCACGGGCTGGCACCACGGTCGGCTGCCCCACCCCCAGACCGGACCGCCCCCATCGGAGAATCAGTCATGAGGACGATCGCCCGTTTTTCCATCCAGAGACGATGGCTGGTCATCGCGCTGTGGATCGTGTTCATCGTCGGCGCGCAGCTGATCTCGAGTGCCGCCGGCGGTGCCGAGTACAAGCAGACCTTCACCCTGCCGCACACCCAGAGCCAGACGGTGCTCGACCTGCTCAAGCAGGCGAACCAGCAGGGCCAGACCGGGCAGTCCGGCTTCATCGTCGTCGACGCCAAGACGGGCAAGCTCTCCGAGACCGATGCCCCGGCCGGCCTGCAGGCCGCCCTCGAGGCTGAGTGCGGCACGTCCCATCACGTGGACAACGTCGGCTCGCCGTGGTTCGCCTTCAACTGCAAGGACGGCAAGGCCGTTCCCGTAGCTGCCGCCGGCGGTGCCGCGAAGGCCACCGGTCACAACCCGCTCCTGGCCACCGATGACTCCGTCGCCATCGTGAACATCCAGTGGCAGGGCAACCAGAACGACGCCAACAACTTCATCGGCGTCCACGACGACATCAAGAAGCAGGACAGCTCGACCATCGACTACGAGTTCACCGGCGGCGCTTTCGCCAACCTCGCCGCCCAGCAGAAGGGCTTCCCGCCGGAACTGCTCGGCTTCATCGTCGCGCTCTTCATCCTCGCCTTCGTCTTCAAGGCGCTCTGGCCGACGCTGCTGCCGCTGGTGAGCGCGGCGGCCGCCCTCGGTGGGGGCACCGCCCTCATCGGCCTGCTGAGTCACGCGATGAACGTCGCCGATTTCACCACCCAGCTCAGCCAGTTGATGGTGATCGGCGTCGGGGTCGACTACGCCCTCTTCATCGTCACGCGGCACCGGCGCAACCTGCTGCGCGGGATGTCGGTGAGCGATTCGATCGTCACCGCGATCGACACCTCGGGGCGCGCCGTGCTCTTCGCGGGCATCACGGTCTGCATCGCCATCCTCGGCCTCTGCGCGCTGGGCGTCTCGTTCATGTACGGCGTCGCGATCGGCACCGCCATCTCCGTGGCCCTGACCATGGTCGCGTCGCTGACCCTGCTGCCGGCACTGCTCTCGTTCATCGGCGTCAAGGCCCTGCCCCGCAGGCTGCGCGCCTCGGTACTCGACGGCAGCCACGTCGAGAGCCTCACCCCGACCCGCTGGGCGCGCTGGGCCGAGACGGTACAGAAGCGCAAGGTCACCTTCGGCATCGCCGCCGCGCTCATCATCGCGGTGCTCGCGATCCCGTTCTTCTCACTGCGGCTCGGCCAGGCCGACCAGTCCACGGATCCGGCCGGGTCGACCACCCGCAAGGGTTACGACCTGATCACCTCCGCACCCGGCTTCGGAAAGGGCTACAACTCCATCCTGGAGCTGGTCATCTCCGGTCCGTCGGCGAACTCGACGGACTACCTCAAGAGCATCACCACCGATCTCGGCAAGGTCGGCAACGTAAATCCGGACTCGATCCGGACGGCCCCGCTGAACAAGAACCTGGTGCTGATCAACTTCAAGTCGATCTCCTCACCCCAGGACACCGCGACCACCTCGCTGGTGAAGACGCTGCGCGGGAAGTTCAGCTCCCTGCACGAGCAGGGCACGAGCAACAAGATCTACGTCTTCGGGCAGACCGCGATCATCGTCGACTTCACGCACGTCCTTGCCTCGAAGATGCCGCTCTTCTTCGTCGCGGTGATCGGGCTGTCGTTCCTGCTACTGATGGTGGCCTTCCGCAGTCTGGTGGTCCCGCTCACCGCGGCGATCATGAACATCTTCGCGGCCGGCGCCTCCTTCGGCATCGTCGTGGCGATCTTCCAGTGGGGGTGGTTCTCCGACTCGCTGGGCGCCGGCGCCGGCGGCCCGATCGATGCCTTCTTGCCCGTGCTCTTCTTCGCGATCCTCTTCGGGCTCTCGATGGACTATCAGGTCTTCCTGGTGAGCCGCATGCATGAGGAGTGGGTCCACAGCAAGGACAACCACCGCGCCATCAGGGTGGGCCAGACCGAGACGGGCGGCATCATCAGCGCCGCGGCGGTCATCATGATCGCCGTCTTCTGCGGCTTCCTGCTCGGCGACTCCCGCATCGTGAAGGTGATCGGTATCGGCCTGGGCGGCGCGATCGCCATCGATGCCTTCATCCTGCGGACGGTCCTCGTGCCCGCCCTGATGCACGGACTCGGCAACTCGAACTGGTTCTTCCCGAAGTGGCTGGACCGGGCCACGCCTCACCTTTCGGTGGAGCCCGCCGACGACGACGAGCCGGAGAAGGACCTAGTCACGGTCTAGCGGCGGCTCAGGCGAGCCACCACCCCAGCGCCGCCAGGCTGCAGCCCGTCACCACGGTGAGGGCCGCGTAGCCGGCGGCGCTGCGGGCCTGGTGCAGGTCGACGAGCCGCATCGTCTCGAAGCTGAAGGTCGAGTACGTCGACAGGCTGCCGCAGAAGCCGGTGCCCAGCAGCGCCAAGGCGGCCGCCGAGGCGCTGCTGCCCACACCGGTCAGGATGCCGAGTACGAGCGCGGCGGCCATGTTCACCGTGAAGGTCCCCCAGGGGACGAGGCTGGCGTGCCTGGCCTGCACGGCACGATCGGCAAGGTAGCGGGCAGGTGCCCCCACCGCGGCCCCCAGGGCGACCCAGAGCGGGATCACGCGGCGGCGCCGAGGCAGCGGCGCGTCAGGCGGTAGCTCGCCGTCACTGCGAGCACGCAGCCGACGGCCGTCACCGCCAGGTAGCCGATGGCCACTCCGATCCGGCCGGCATGGAGCAGCACGTCGAGGTCGACGGCGAAGGTCGAGAACGTGGTGAACCCGCCGAGCACGCCCACCCCGATGAACGGCCGGACGAGCCGGTGCGCGCCACGGGTGTCGATGGCGCCCATCAGCACCCCGATGAGCAGCGCCCCGACGAGGTTGATCAACACGGTGGACCAGGGCATCGCGCCTGCCCCGTGGGTCACCAGCCGGCTCACGCCGTAGCGGGCCTCCGCTCCGGCGACACCGCCGAGGGCGATCACGGCGAGCAGATCCCACTCCGGCCGCGGGGTGCCGGGGCCGACGTCCGGATCGACCGGTCCTGCCGTCACCCCGCACCTCCACCCTGTTCTGAGGTGATCACGCTAGCGCCCGCCCCGATTGGAACCGGAAGAGGCTGGAGTGGCGAACAGCACGCATAGACAGCCGGCCGATAGCCGGTATGGTTAGGCTTACCTAATCGAGACGGAGGCGCCCGATGTACGCATGTATCTGCAAGGCGGTCACCGTCGACCAGGTCCACGCCGCGATCGATTCGGGCGCTGACAGCATCGAGGCAGTGGGCGCCATGACTCGCGCCGGCACTGACTGCTCGTGCTGCCACGATCACCTCGAGGACATCCTCGAGGCGCGCTGCGGCAGTTGCCCGCTCGCCGCCCTCGCGTCCTGACCCGTCCCGAGCTGCGATTGTGAAACTCCGGCCGCCCACGGGGCGGCAAAGGTTGCACGATCGCCGGAACCCTTAGCAACAGCGAGAGCGCCCCTGGCCTACCGGCCGGGGGCGCTCTCGTTGTTGCTAGGACCTAGTGGTGTGCCGCTGCGCGGCGACGGCGACCGCCGCGGGTGAAGACCGCACCTGCGCCGACCAGAATCGCTGCGACGGCGACCATCAGGCCGATGTCGGTACCGGTGACGGCCGGCGGCTGGCCGGAGCCCGAGCTGGCCGACGTCGGTGCCGGGCCAATCACCGAGACCTGAACCGGGTCGGCCGGGCAGCTTGCGCTTCCGTTGACGCTGATGATCTGGTTGCCCACTGCATCGAGCGGCATGGTGATCGAGGTGGAGAACGCGCCAGTCGAGTCAGCGTGCAGACTGGCGACCGTTGCCTTGTCGCTGGGGTTGGCCTTCGGGTAGAGGAACAGCGTGATCGCCGCGCCCTTGACGAAACCCTTGCCGGTGACGGTGATCGACTCGCCCGGGTTGACCTCGCTGGCGCTCACCGCGATGCTCGCGGCCGAAGATCCCGGAGGGTAGGGCACGCACGCGGCGGTGCTGGCGGCCTCGACGACCGAGCTGGATGTAGCAGCCGACGCAGCGGAAGGGAGCAGGAGCCCAACGATCGCAGCAGCCATCACCGCCATTGCGGCGAGTAGGCCGGTCAGGGTCGTCTTTCGCATTGCGTCCCTCCCAGGGGATATCACTCGTCTCCAGACTCTAACGTCTGGCACGCCGCAAGGATACGGCTAGGCTCTGGCCATGCGAGGCGACGAACGTGCCATTGAGTTCCTAAACGAGCAGCTTACGGCCGAATTGACCGCAATCAACCAATATTTTCTCCACGCAAAGATGCAAGAGAACTTTGGTTGGACCAAACTAGCAGCTCACACACGCCACGAATCCATCGACGAGATGCGGCATGCGGAGATCCTCACCGACCGGATCCTCTTCCTCGACGGCCTACCGAACTACCAGCGACTCTTCACCCTGCGCATCGGCCACACCCTGCCGGAGATGTTCGACGCCGACATGGCCGTCGAACAGGAGGCGATCGACCGTCTGCGCAGGGGAATCGAGTACATGCGCGGCATCGGGGACATTACGAGCGCCAATATCTTCGAGGCGATCCTGGCCGACGAGGAGGGGCACGTCGACTACCTCGAGACCCAGATCGACCTGCTGACGAAGCTCGGCGAGCCGCTCTACATCGCGCAGCTGATCGAGCAGCCCAGCCACTGACGTTGCCCCGGCCCAGGAGGCCGCGGAGGGTTGCCTCAGCCGTCGATCCCGACGGGTTCGCCACCCACTGTGACGTGCGACTCCCCGGTGACGGAGCGCTTCAGCACGGCTAGGGCGATCGGGCCCATCTCGTGGTGGTGCGCCGCCGTGCCGACGAAGCCGATCGTGCGGCCGTCCAGCTCGACAGCGGTCCCCGGCTCGGGCAGCACGTCCGACTCTCCACCCAGGTAGAGCAGGACGAGCCGGCGTGGGGGCTTGCCGAGGTTGTGCACGCGCGCCACGGTCTCCTGGCCTCGGTAGCAGCCCTTGTTCAGGTGCACCGCCTCGCCGATCCAGCCCACCTCGTGCGGAATCGTGCGGTGATCGGTCTCGAAACCGAGTCGCGGGCGCCGTGCTTCGATCCGCAGGGCCTCGTAGGCCCAGATCCCAGCCGGCTCGGAGCCGGCGAGCGTGAGGCGCCGGACGTAGTCGGCACGGGCCTCCCTCGGCACCAGCAGGTCGACACCACCGGGGCCGGGCCAGGCCATCGCACGCGCGAAGCCGCCGCCGGGCAGCCCGACCGCGAGGCCCGGGCCTGGCGACGGCAGGCCGGCCGCGGCGAGTACCTCGTCGACCTTGGGTCCGACGAGCGAGAGCAGCGCCCAATCCGCCGAGACATCGGCGGGCTCGACGCGCTTGAGGAAGCGCATCTTCTGCAGGTAACCGAGCACCTCCGCGGCCGCACCCGGCTCGGTGTCGATCCAGACGGTGCCGCCCAGCTCCACCAGCTGCCAGTGCTGCTCGACGTGCCCGTGCGGCGACAGCACCAGGGTCTCGGTGGCCTGCCCGTCGACCAGCTCGGCGACGTGCTGGGAGATGATCGAGTGCAGCCATCCCAGTCGCTCCGGGCCACCGACCGTCAGAACGTCGCGGTGAGAGCGGTCGACCAGCCCGGCGCCTGTGGTGAGCAGACGCTGTTCACGCAGCGGGTCGCCGTAGTGCCAGGCGACCGGCGCATCGATACCAGGTGCTGGGACGGCGCCGTCGACTAGTTGGGTCACGTTCAGTTCATCGCCCTGGAGGCTCGGTTTGTTCCGTCGACCCGCTGGCGACACAGTCTTGGCAGCGGCCGAAGACGGTGAAGTGCGAGCGGTCGAGCACGAAGTCGTTGTCGCGGGCCAGCCGGGCCTCGAGCTCGTCGACGAGGTCCGGGGCGGCGTCGACCACGCGGCCACAGCCGTGGCAGACGATGTGGATGTGGTCGTCCTCGGCCGGGCGGTAGGACGGCGGGCCGTGGCCGAGGTGGGCGTGCCGCACCAGGCCGAGCTCCTCGAGCAGCTCGAGCGTCCGGTAGACGGTGGTGAGGTCGACCTCCGGCACGGCGTCGCTGAGCTGCTCCGGGGTCGCGTGGCCGAGCTCGCGCACCGC
>JAOPUX010000203.1 GCA_025963285.1 Jatrophihabitans sp. | reverse complement strand
CCCCACTGGCAGCTCTTGGGGATCGAGGGCGTGCTCGCCATGATCTCCGAGATCGGGTAGCGCGACTCGCGGCGGACGGCCATGAAGATCCGGGGCATCACCGGGAAGTGGAAGGCCATGTGGCACTCGTCGCCACCGACGCTGGGATCGCCGACGTACTCGACGACGTCGGCCGGCCACTGGTTGGCCTCGCAGAGCAGCACCCGGTCGGGGTAGTCGCGGTCGACCTCCTTGCGCACCCGCTTGAGGAAGTCGTGGGTCTCGGGGAGGTTCTCGCCGTTCGTGCCGTCGCGGACGTAGAGGTAGGGAACTGCGTCGAGGCGGAAGCCGTCGATGCCGAGGTCGAGCCAGAACCGCAGGGCGTCGATGATCGCCTGCTGCACGCCGGGGGAGTCGAAGTTGAGATCCGGCTGGTGGCTGAAGAAGCGATGCCAGAAGTACTGCTTGCGGATCGGGTCGAAGGTCCAGTTCGACGGCTCGGTGTCGACGAAGATGATGCGCGCCTCGGGGTAGCGGGTGTCGTCGTCGTTCCAGACGTAGAAGTCGCCGTAGGGACCGTCCGGATCCGAGCGGGAGGCCTGGAACCAGGGGTGTGCGTCGGAGGTGTGGTTCATGACGAAGTCGACGATCACCCGCATGCCGCGCTCGTGGGTGGCGTCCAGGAAGTGCTTGAAGTCCTCGATGGTGCCGAACTCCGGCAGCACTCCGGTGTAGTCACTCACGTCGTAGCCGCCGTCACGCAGCGGCGACGGGTAGAAGGGCGGCAGCCAGAGACAGTCGACGCCCAGCCACTGCAGGTAGTCGAGCTTGTCGGTGAGACCGCGGAGGTCGCCGGTGCCGTCACCGTTGGAGTCGGCGAAGCCGCGGACGAGCACCTCGTAGAAGACGGCGCGCTTGAACCAGTCTGGATCGGCGGGGAGCACGGAGTCGGGGAGCAGGGAGTCCTCCATCGTCACATCGCCTGCACGTGCAGGACGTGGGCCGGCCGGATCGCCGGATCGAGCCTGACATAGTTCGCCTGGCTCCAGTGGAACTCCGACCCGTCGAGCAGGTCGCGCACAACGAAGCTGGAGTCGAGCGGCAGGCCGAGGGCGGGCAGGTCGAGAAAAATGGTGGCCTCGCGCCACTCGGCCGGATTCACCGTGCAGACGACGATGATCGTGTCGCCGGTGGCGGGATCGCGCTTGCTGAAGGCGAGGATCTCGGGGCTGTCCACGGTGTGCAGGGTGAAGTCGCGCAGCTGTTGCAGGGCGGGGTGCGCGCGACGGATCTCGTTGAGCCTCGTGAGCAGCGGCGCCAGCGAGCGGCCGTCGGCCTCTGCCCCGGCGAAGTCGCGCGGACGCAGCTGGTACTTCTCCGAATCCAGGTACTCCTCGCTTCCCTCACGAAGGTTCTGGTGCTCGTAGAGCTCGAAGCCGGAGTAGACGCCCCAGGTGGGCGAGAGGGTGGCCGCGAGCACGGCACGGATCGCGAAGGCCGCCGGGCCCCCGTGCACGAGGTAGCTGTGCAGGATGTCGGGGGTGTTGACGAAGAAGTTCGGCCGCATGTACGGCGCCGACTCCACCAGCTCCGTGGCGTACTCGGCCAGCTCGTCCTTGCTGGTGCGCCAGGTGAAGTAGGTGTAGCTCTGGTGAAAGCCCACCTTGGCCAGCTCGTGCATCATCGCCGGGCGGGTGAAGGCCTCGGCCAGGAAGAGCACGTCGGGGTCGCTCTTGCGAACCTCACCGATGAGCCACTGCCAGAAGTTGATCGGCTTGGTGTGCGGGTTGTCGACCCGGAAGATGGTGACGCCCGCAGCGATCCAGTGCCGGATCACCCGCAGGCACTCCGCGTACAGGCCAGTGGGATCGTTGTCGAAGTTGATCGGGTAGATGTCCTGGTACTTCTTCGGCGGGTTCTCCGCGTAGGCGATCGTGCCGTCCGGCTTTGTGGTGAACCACTCCGGGTGCGCCTCGACCCACGGGTGGTCCGGGGCGGCCTGCAGCGCGAAGTCCAGCGCCACCTCCATGCCGAGCTTGTTGGCCCGCTTCACGAAGGCCTGGAACTCCTTCATCGTGCCCAGTTCCGGATGGATGGCGTCGTGGCCGCCGTCGCGCGAGCCGATCGCCCACGGCGAGCCCACGTCCCACGACTGGGCAACCAGGGTGTTGTTGGGGCCCTTGCGGTTGACCTCGCCGATCGGATGGATCGGGGGGAGGTAGACGACGTCGAAGCCCATCTTGGCCACATAGTCGAGGTGCTCCGTCGCGTCCTTGAAGGTGCCGTGCCGCAGCGGACGGGCCGGGGCGGCGGGGTCGCCGGCGAGCTGGGCGCCGATCGAACGCGGGAAGAACTCGTACCACGATCCGTAGAGGGCGCGGGGCCGGTCGATCCAGAGCGGGTAGCGCGGCGAGGCGGTGACGAGCTCGCGCACCGGGTGCTCGTGGGCGAGGCTCTGCAGGAACGGATCGAGCGCGCCGGCCACCCGGTGCTCCACGTCGAGTGTGGTGTCGCGCAGTGCCTTGGCTGCGGCGCTGGCCCGGGGTCGCTCGGTCTTGGGCAGCAGCTTCGCCAGCGAGTCGAACAGGCGCGCGCCGTCCTCGAGGTCGTTGGCCAGGTCGTCAGCGCCCTGACCCGCTGCGATCTTGGTGGTGACGGCGTGCTCCCACGTGCTCAGCGGATCACTCCAGGCCTCGACACTGAACGACCACGCACCCTGCCGGTCTGCGCTCACCGCCGCATGCCAGCGGTCGGTACCGGGAGCGCCGGGGGTCATCCGGACCGTCTGCGCCTTGCGTCCGGTGGGGTCGCGCAGCACCACCGAAGCGGCGACCGCGTCGTGCCCCTCGCGGAAGACGACCGCAGAGATGGGGATGTATTCGCCCACCACCGCGCGGGCCGGGAACTCCGCGAGGGTGGTTGAGCCGACCACTGGGCCGATGTCCGTGAGTCCTAAGCGTCCTACCACGGAGGTCACCGTACCCATCTGAAGTGCCTTGTAGACGACCCCCGTAAGCCTTTACGGTTCTGCTAGGTTTTCGGAGGTGAAGGCACTCCGTCGTTTGACCGTCCGCGCCGCGTTCCCTGAGCAGCTCACGAAGCTCGGCGACATAGTTACCAACCTGCGCTGGTCGTGGCATCCCGAGTCACTGGACCTCTTCGCCGCGGTCGACCCAGAGCTCTGGGAGTCGTGCGCGCACCACCCCGGCAAGATGCTGGGGGAGGTGTCGGCCGAGCGGCTGGCGGCCCTGGCCGCCGACGAGGGCTTCGTCGCCCGTCTCAACGCGGTGCACGCCGACCTCACCACCTATCTCACCGAGCCGCGCTGGTACCAGAACCAGCAGGCCTCCGGTGAGCAGCTGCCGGTGGCCATCGGCTACTTCTCCCCGGAGTTCGGCATCACCGAGGTGCTGCCGCAGTACTCCGGCGGCCTCGGCATCCTCGCCGGTGACCATCTCAAGGCCGCCAGCGACCTCGGCGTGCCGATCATCGGGGTCGGCCTGCTGTACCGCGCCGGCTACTTCCGGCAGTCCCTGGCCGCGGATGGCTGGCAGCTCGAGCACTACCCGAACCTCGAACCGGGCGGCCTGCCGATCCGGGCGCTGATGGACGGCGACACTCCGGTGCGCGTCTCGCTCGCGCTGCCCGAGGGCCGCTCGCTGCATGCCCAGGTCTGGGTGGCTCAGGTCGGCCGGGTGCCGCTACTGCTGCTCGACAGTGACGTCGAGGAGAACGACGACGCCGCGCGGCAGGTCACCGACCGCCTCTACGGCGGCGGGGCCGAGCACCGGCTCGAGCAGGAGCTGCTGCTCGGCGTGGGCGGCGTGCGGGCGATCCGCGCCTACTGCGCCGTTACCGGTGCCGCGGCACCCGAGGTCTTTCACACCAACGAGGGGCATGCCGGGTTCCTGGGTGTCGAGCGCATCCGTGAGCTGGTCGAGGGCGGCGGCTTCACGTTCGACGAGGCGCTGCAGGCAGTCCGGGCCGGCACCGTCTTCACCACGCACACGCCCGTGCCCGCCGGCATCGACCGCTTCAGCCGCGACCTGGTGGCCGCGCACCTCGGCGGCATGCCGGGGCTGCCCGTCGAGCGCATCCTGGATCTCGGCGCCGAGCCGGATCCGACGATCTTCAACATGGCCCACATGGGGCTGCGCATCGGCGGCCGTGCCAACGGCGTCTCGATGCTGCACGGCGTCGTCAGCCGCGAGATGTTCGCCGACCTCTGGCCGGGCTTCGACCACGCCGAGGTGCCGATCAGCTCGATCACCAACGGCGTGCACGCCCCGACTTGGATGGCCCGCGAGATCCTCGAGATCGCCGAGCGGGAGGTCGGCGCCTCGGTGCTGGCTAGCGGCGGTGGCTGGGAGACGATCGACAAGATCAGCGACGGCGAGCTGTGGAGCGTGCGGAACCTGCTTCGCGAGCGGCTCGTCGGGGAGATCCGGCGCCGGCTGCGTGCCTCCTCGCGCGAGCGGGGCCTGGCCGACGTGGAGCTCGGCTGGACCGACGCCGCCTTCGACCCGTCGGTGCTCACCATCGGCTTCGCCCGCCGGGTGCCCTCCTACAAGCGGCTGACCCTGATGCTGCGCGACCCGCAGCGGCTGCGGGCGCTGCTGCTCGACCCGGAACGGCCGGTGCAGATCGTCATCGCCGGCAAGAGCCACCCGGCCGACGACGGCGGCAAGCAGCTCATCGCGCAGCTGGTGAAGTTCACCGACGACCCCGAGGTGCGGGGCCGCATCGCCTTCCTGCCGGACTACGACATCGCCATGGCGCGCTACCTCTACTGGGGCGTGGACGTCTGGCTCAACAACCCGCTGCGCCCGCTCGAGGCCTGCGGCACGTCCGGGATGAAGGCTGCCCTGAACGGTGCGCTCAACCTCTCGATCCGCGACGGCTGGTGGGACGAGTGGTACGACGGCGAGAACGGCTGGGCCATCCCGTCGGCCGACGGCATCACCGACCCGGACCGCCGCGACGACCTGGAGGCCAGCGCACTCTACGAGCTGGTCGAGTCGAGTGTGGCGAAGCGTTTCTACGACCGCGGTGACGACGCGGTGCCCACCCGCTGGGTGCAGATGGTGCGGCACACGCTGCGCACGCTCGGCCCCAAGGTGCTCGCCACGCGCATGGTCCGTGACTACGTCCGCGAGCTCTACGCCCCGGCGGCGCTGGCCGCCCGGCGCGTCAGCGCCGACGACTACGCCGGCGCCCGCGCACTCTCGCACTGGCGCAGCGACGTTCTGGCGGCGTGGCCGGGAGTGCGCGTGCTGCACGTCGATTCGCAGCTGACGGGTGCCGCCCAGCTCGGCGGGACGATCACGCTGCGAGCCGAGGTAGCGCTCAACGGCCTCACCCCCGACGACGTCTGCGTGGAGGCGGTCTTCGGCCCGGTGGACGTCGACGACCGGCTCGTCGATCCCAACGCGCAGGTGCTACCGCTGGTGGGGCAGGACGAGGGGCGGGCGCTCTTCGAGGGCGAGATCCCGCTGGCCCGCACCGGCGGCTTCGGCTACACCGTGCGGGTACTGCCGCACCACGAGCTGATGACCAACCCCGCCGACTTGGGCGTCATCGCCACCGCCTGACCCGCGTCGCCCTCGATTGTGCAACTTCCACCGCGCTCAGCGCGGCGAGAGTTGCACAATCGCAGCGGTGGCCTGGGCGATCACCTCGGCCACCTGCTCGGTCTCGAGCAGGAAGCCATCGTGGCCGTGCGCGGACGTGATCACCCGCAGCGGCTCCGCGGTCGGGATCAGGTCGGCCAGCTGCCGCTGCAGCTGCAGCGGGTAGAGACGATCTGAGTCGATGCCGGCCACCAGCACCGGTGTGGTGAGGGCGGCGAGTGCCGCGGCCACCCCGCCCCGTCCGCGGCCCAGGTCGTGGGTGTTCATCGCCTCGGTCAGCGTCACGTAGCTGCCGGCGTCGAAGCGGGCGTTGAGCTTGGCCGCGTGATGGTCGAGGTAGGACTGCACGGCGAAGCCGCCGGTCTCCGGTTGCGGGCGCCGGCCGAAGCGCTGCTCCAGCTCGTCGGCGCTGCGGTAGGTGAGGTGCGCGATCCGGCGGGCGAGGCCCAGGCCGTCCGATGGCGCGGCGCCGGTGCCGTAGTAGTCACCGCCCTGCCAGCCGGGATCGCTACGGATCGCGGCTACCTGGATGCTCTGCGTGCCGATCTGGTCGGCGGTGGCCGCCGCGCAGCTGGCCAGGACGACCGCCACGCCGACCCGGTCGGGGTACATCGCGGCCCACTCCAGGGCCCGCATGCCGCCCATCGAACCGCCCACCACCAGGGCGAAGCGGTCGATGCCGAGCTCGTCGGCCAGCGCCGCCTCCGCGCGTACCTGGTCACGGATCGTCAGCGCCGGGAAGCGCGAGCCCCAGGGGAGCCCGTCCGGGGCGGTCGACGACGGACCCGTCGTGCCCTGGCAGCCGCCAAGGACGTTCGCACTGACGACGAACCAGCGCCCGGTATCCACCGGTCGCGCGTCCCCGATGAGGGGGTCCCACCAGCCTGCGGTGGGCTGGCCTGGGCCGGCGGGACCCGCCACGTGGGCGTCGCCGGTGAGGGCGTGCAGCACGAGCACGGCGTTGGTGATCGCTCCGCGCTCGTCGCGCCGGGGAAGGCCGGCGGTTTCGTAAGCGACCCGGACGGCAGGCAGCTCGACACCCGACTCGAGGCTCAGTGCCCCGAGCCGGGCGAAGCGCCGCGCGCCGACCGGGTCGCCCTCACGCCAGCCCGCTGAAGCCGACGGAGCTTCAGGACTGCTTGGCGGCACGGAATCCGGCTTCGAGGTCGGCCAGGATGTCGGTGATGTTCTCCAGACCGACAGAGAGGCGGACGAGGCCGGGCGTGACGCCGGTGGCCAGCTGCTCGGCGGGCGAGAGCTGGGAGTGGGTGGTGGAGGCCGGGTGGATCACCAGGCTACGGACGTCACCGATGTTGGCGACGTGGCTGTGCAGCTCGAGTGCCTCGACGAAGCGCTTGCCCGCCTCGACACCACCGGCGATCTCGAAGGCCAGCACGCCGCCGGTGCCGAGCGGCGCATACTTCTGCGCACGCTCGTACCACGGGCTGCTAGGCAGGCCGGCGTAGTTGACGCCGAGCACCTCGTCGCGCTTGGTCAGCCACTGCGCCACCGCCTCGGCGTTCTGGACGTGCCGCTCGACGCGCAGGCTGAGCGTCTCGATGCCCTGCGCCAGCAGGAAGGCGTTGAACGGGGCGACGGCCGCTCCGAGGTCGCGCAGCAGCTGCACGCGCGCCTTCAGGATGTAGGCGAGGTTGGCGCCGAGCGGCGAGCCGACGCCGAGGTCACGGGCGTAGACGAGGCCGTGGTAGCTCGGGTCCGGGAGGTTGTAGTTCGGGTACTTGGCCGGGTCAGCAGCGAAGTCGAAGTTGCCGGAGTCGACGATCGCACCGCCGATGGCCGTGCCGTGGCCGCCGAGGTACTTCGTGGCCGAGTGCACCACGATGTCGGCGCCCCACTCGAAGGGCCGGATCAGGTAGGGCGTGGCCACCGTGTTGTCGACGACGAGCGGCACGCCGGCCTCGTGGGCCACCGCGGCCACCGCCTCGATGTCGAGGATGTCGTTCTGCGGGTTGCTGATCGTCTCTGCGAAGAAGGCCTTCGTGTTGGGCCGGACGGCGGCGCGCCACTGCTCGATGTCGTCGGGGTTGTCGACGAAGTCCACCGTGATGCCGAGCTTCGGGAACGTGTAGTGGAAGAGGTTGTAAGTGCCCCCGTAGAGGCGGGCGCTCGACACGATGTGGTCGCCCGTCTCGGCGAGGTTGAGCAGCGCGAGGGTCTCGGCGGCCTGGCCGCTGGCGGTGAGGAGGGCGCCCACGCCACCTTCGAGCGAGGCGATCCGGTCCTCGACCGCGGCCTGCGTCGGGTTCATGATCCGGGTGTAGATGTTGCCGAACTCCTTGAGGGCAAAGAGGTCGGAGGCGTGCTCGGTGCTGTTGAACGTGTAGGACGTGGTCTGGTAGATCGGCAGGGCGCGGGCGTGGGTGTCACTGTCAGGTGTCTGGCCGGCGTGGATCTGTCGGGTCTCGAAGGACCAGGCTGCGGACATGCGAATACTCCTATGCGAACGAGGGCGAGGTAGCGCGATGAGCCGGGCACCGGCGGCGCTGCTGGATGGCTGGCTGGCGTTGGCGCGTCAGAACCGACAGCGCGCGCTGGCCGAATGGGCCAGGTCGATCTCGCGACACGAGATCGGATAGGGCATCACATTTCTAGCGTACAGATAGACAATGCCGCGTCAAGCGGTGTGGCGTAGGTAGAGGTCACGGAGCAGAGCGACCTCCGCGCCGTGGTGCGCCACCTCGTCGAAGGCGTGGACGAAGAGGTCGATCCAGGTCGATTCGGCGAAGGGACCCCATGCCGGCCCGAGTAGCTGCCAGCCGCCCTCTTCGCCGAGCGCGACCATCCGCTCCCGGAACACCGCGATCGAGGTGCGCAGATCGTCCAGGGCCGGTGCCACTCTCGGGTGCCAGCGATGGTCGACGTCAAGCACCGTCAGCGGCCACGGGCCGAGGTGTGGGCTGACGTAGCCGGCCAGGCAGTCGGCGATGTGCCATAGCCGCCACGCGATCGTGGTGACCGGCGCAGGCACCGGATCAGGGCTGGCGAACTCGGCCTGCCAGCTGCCCGCGACCTCGCGCACGCTCCACGAGCCCGGCACCGGCTCCCAGAGGTACTCGGCCTCGCCCAGCCCGTCGAGCCGGGTGAGCAGCCGGTCGGTGACGTAGTCGTAGCCCGTGAGCAGCGAGGTGAGCGCGGTGGTCGGCATGTCGGAGAGACTATGACCGGGGTCCGACAACGGGCACCCCGCGCGAGCTTGGCGCGTTGCCGGGGCACTGGCACCGCATCCGCGACTAGCGCGGGTCAGACGTGGCGCTGGGTCGCCGCGGTGATCAGCGAGTCGAGGGCGTCGCGTGCCTCTCGCGCCAGCACGTCGGTGAGCGCACCGCGGGCCTGCTCCGCGCGGGCGGCGATCCGCGCCTCGACCTGCTCGAGCGCTCCGCTTCCGACGATCACCTCGCGCAGGTAGGCGATGCCGTCGGCGTCGAGATCGCGCCGGCCGAGGTCGGCCCGCAGTGCGGCGCCCTGCGCGGCGGTGGCACCCTGCATCGCCAGCGCCACCAGGAGCGTCTGCTTGCCCTCGAGCAGGTCGTCGCCGGCGGGTTTTCCGGTGATCGACGGGTCGCCGAAGACGCCGAGGACGTCGTCGCGCAGCTGGAAGGCCTCGCCGAGCGGGATCGCGTAGCCGGTCAGCGCGGCGAGCACGGGCTGGCTGGCACCCGCGGCTCGTGCCCCGAGGTGCAGCGGCCCCTCGACGGTGTACTTGCTGGTCTTGAACTCGGCCACCCGCAGGGCGGAGTCGGCGGAGAACTCCGCGCGGGCCTGGATCAGCACGTCGAGGTACTGCCCGGCCATGACCATCTGGCGCATGTCGTCGAAGACCCGCTGGGCGCCTGGCAGGCACGCGCGGGCGAAGAGGGTGTCGGCCCAGGCCAGCAGCAGGTCGCCGAGCAGGATCGCTGCTGAGGCCCCGAACGTCTCCGAGGCCCCCGACCAGCCCGCGGCATCGTGCATCTCGGCGAAGGAGACGTGCGCGGTGGGGTTGCCCCGGCGGGTGCGGGAGGAGTCCATCAGGTCGTCATGGGCCAGGGCGCAGGCGTGCACGAGCTCCAGGCTGGCGGCGGCGGTGACCACCGCCTCGTCGTCGTCGGTAGCCGGGCGCACGGCACGCCAGCCCCAGTAGGCGAAGCGCGGGCGCAGCCTCTTGCCGCCGTCCAGCACCAGGCGGCGGGCGGCCTCGGTCATCGGTGCGAGCTCCGGCCCGACGTGAGCCAGGCTCTCGGCCCGCTCGTCGAGGAAGTGGGCCAGCAGGCGGTCGACGCGCGTCACAATCTCCTCGTCGGAGGGTGCTTCGCCGGGCTCTGCCACGGCGCGGACACTACGCTGAGCGCATGACGCGAACGGTCCGGGACTGCCTGGCTGAGGGACGGCCCACGATCTCGTTCGAGTTCGCGCCACCGAAGACCGCGGAGGACGAGCGACGGATCTGGAAGACCATCCGGGAGCTCGAACCGCTGCGCCCCGACTTCGTCTCCGTCACCTACGGTGCGGGCGGCTCGACGCGGGACAACACGATCGCGGTGGTTGAGCAGATCGCCCAGGACACCACCCTGCTGCCGGTGGCGCACCTGACCGCGGTCAACCACTCGGTGGCCGAGCTGCGCGGGCTGGTTGGCCGCTTCGCCGATGCCGGCATCGCCAACATGCTCGCCCTGCGTGGGGATCCGCCCGGCGACGTCTCCGGGCCGTGGGCGAAGCACCCGGACGGCGTCGAGTACGCCTCCGACCTGGTGGAGCTGCTGCGTGCCCACGGCGACTTCTGCGTCGGAGTCGCGGCCTTCCCGTACAAGCACCCGCGGTCGGCCTCCATCGAGGCCGACACGGACTGGTTCGTGGCCAAGTGCCGCGCCGGCGCCGACTACGCGATCACCCAGATGTTCTTCGACGGCGACGACTACCTGCGGCTGCGCGATCGGGTGGCGGCGGCCGGGTGCGAGGTACCGATCATCGCCGGCCTGATGCCCGTCACCACCATGGGCACGATCGCCCGCTCGGAGCAGCTCTCGGGCGCGCCGTTCCCGGCGCACTTGGCCGCCAAGTTCGAGGCGGTGGCCGACGATCCGAAGGCGGTGCGCGCGCTCGGCATCGAGCAGGCGATCACGCTCGCGCAGCGGCTCGTCGACGAGGGCGCGCCGGGGCTGCACTTCATCACCTTCAACTTCGCCAAGGCCACCCGAGAGGTGATGGCGGCACTGTCGCTGCCAGCACGGGTGTGAGCGAGGCTGCGGCCGGCTGGTCGCGCCTGCATCACGGCATCGACCCGCGCGGCAACCGGCTGCTCTGGGGCTGGCTGCGCGGCATCTGGTGGCTGGCTGCGCCGCTGGCCCGGCTGCGGGTGCCGCCCCTGGCGCTCACCGTGCTCGGGGCGCTACTCGCGGTCGTCGCCGCAGCCGGCCACTGGCCCTGGCCGGCATTCGGGCTGATCGCCGGCTCGGTGCTCTGCGATGCCCTCGACGGCGCGGTGGCCCTGCTCGGTGAGCATGCCACCGTCCTGGGAGCCCGCGCCGACAAGCTGGCCGACCGGATCGCCGATCTCGCCTTCGTCGTGGTGCTCTGGCGCTGCGGTGCTCCGGCGCTGCTGGCGGCGGCCGCCGCTGCTTCGGTGCTCGCGGTGGAGAGGCTACGTGAGTGGCGCGGTGGGCTGCTGCGGGCGCAGCTCACGGTGGCCGAGCGCCCCAGCCGGGTGATCTGCGTGCTGCTGGCCTGCCTCTGCGCCGCTGTCTCGACGGCGCACTGGCCGGCGACGGTCTGTGCCGCGGTGCTGGTCGGGCTCAGCGTGATCGCGCTGGCTCAGCTCACACGGCGCGCCCGCGCCACCTCAGGGACCCCCGTCGATGCAGACGGTGCGAGCGCAGGGTGAGCCAGCCCAGCAGCGTCACCGACAGCGGATGGGCCAGGGAGTCCGGCCAGACCCGCTCGCCGGTGTCGCGGGCCACCAGCGCCCGGCCGGCCACGGCAGCGGCGTAGCCGAGCAGGCCGACCCGCGAGCCGCGTACCGCGGCCACCGGCGGCAGCACGTAGGCCAGGCCCAGCAGCGCGAAGACGGCCGCCGAACCCGGCTCCGATCCGAAGGCGCTCCACAGCGACTTGCCGTGGCCGTCGCGCAGCTCCGCCCAGCCGTCATACATCCGGCAGGTGGCGACGGCCGAGCCGTCGACCACCGCACCGCGGCCGCCGGCGGCACGCACGGCGCGGGCCAGGGCGACGTCGTCGAGCACCGCGTCCGGCCGGTGACCGCCGGCCCGCTCGTACACCTCACGTCGGACGGCGATGAACTGGCCGTTGGCGGCGGCGAGGGAGGCGTGACTGCTCCGCTCGGCGATTCGCAGCGGCAGCAGCGTCCGGATGGACCACTGCAACAGCGGCTGGACGAGCCGCTCGCCCGCCGTCTCGGCGAGCTCGCGTGGCTGGGGTGAGACGAGGTCGAGCTGGTGCTCGTCGAGCAGGGCCACCGCCGCTGCGATGCCACCCGGGCAGAGCCGGACATCGGCGTCGAGGAAGACCAGGACGTCGCTGGACGGGTCGGCGGCGGCGGCGAGCTGGATGCAGGCGTGGGGCTTGCCGAGCCAGCCCGGCGGGGGAGGGGTGCCGGTGAGCACGCGCACGCGCGGGTCGCCGACGGCGGCGGCGACGGTGGACGTGCCGTCGCTGGAGCCGTCGTCCAGGACGAGGATCTCCTGGACGTCCTGCGCGCGCAGCGAGCCGAGGCAGGCAGCGATGGTGGCTGCCTCGTCGCGTGCCGGGATCAGCACGGAGATGCGCGCCGACGTGGTGGTGCCCGGCAGCGGGCGGCGGACCAGCCGGGCGTTCAGCGCGGCATGGGCCGTACCCAGCACGGCCAGCGCGCTGCCCAGGGTCGTCAGCCGGGTCATGCCCGTGGCCGTCCGGCACACGCCCGTGCCACCGGCTCGTGCGCGGGCCGGAGGCTGAGGGCGAGAGGCACCGCGACGCAGCCCATCGCCACGCCGCCCCAGAGTGCCGCGCCGCCGAGGTGCAGGAACGCGGCCAGGGCGAGAGTGGAGGAGGCCCACGTCCAGAGGTAGAGCGGGATCGGCACGCCGCGGGGGTTCGGCTCGTGGGCGCGCAGCGCCGTCTGCAGGCCGAAGGACATCAGGAGCGCCACGCCCAGCCAGCCCGCGTAGTTCGTCAGCGGCACGTTCGGCACACCGGGCAGATGTGGCGTGGGGTGCCGCCAGCGCCAGTGGCCGGCGGCCACCATCTGCGGGTCGAGGAAGAGGTCCCAGGTGGCCAGCGCCCAGCCACCGAGCAGCACGCGCGCGGTGATCCCGGTGACGAGGCGCCGGCTCACCAGGGCCGCCGGCCACGCCAGCATCGGCCAGGCCAGCGCAATCACCAGGGGCACCCCGTCCAGCCGCACCCCGAGGGAGCCGGCGTAGCGGTAGCGGCCGAAGGGAAAGCCGGTGTGCACCCCGAGCAGCTCCACGGCGAAGCCGCCCACCACGCTGATCGCGGCCACGGGCAGGAGCAGCCCGCAGCGGCGGGCATGCCAGAGGCAGGCCGTGCCGATCAGCAGCACCACCAGCACGGTGTCGACGTCACGTGCGTGGCCGTGCACGATCGGATAGACGATCTGAGCCAGGACGCCGAGACCCGCCAGCAGTGCCGGTGGCTTGATCCGGTGGACGTCAGGCACTGACGACGGTCAGCGGCAGCCGAGCACCCAGCACGGCGAAGGGCCTCGAGTCGCCTGGGAACAGATAGTGCCGGCGCAGGTCCTGGAAGCCCAGCGAGCGGTAGAGGCGGAAGGCGCGGGTGTCGGCGTCGGGTGTCGAGAGCAGCATCGCCGAGTGCGGGATCGCCGCGGCCAGCGCGAGCAGCAGCTCGCGCCCGGCGCCGTGCCCCTGGTACTCCGGCAGCACATGCAGCTCGGAGAGCTCGAAGGCGTCGGCCAGCCACTGCCCAGCCAGCTCTCGCCCCAGCGCCCGCTTCACCAGGTCGTGCCACCACTGCCCGGAGGTGGTGGTGTAGCCGTAACCGAAGCCCACCAGCCGACCGTCGTCGAGCACCGCGGCCCGGCTGGCGAAGCCGTGGTTGTCGGTGTGCCGGCGCGCGGTGACCGCTCGCTGGCCTGCGGCGTGCGGTGGATAGCCCATGGCGGTGGCGTAGATCCCCATCGCGTCGTTGACCCGCACGGCGAACTGCTTACCCGACCACGCCACGACATGCGGAGGCGTGGTGGTGGGTTTGTCGACGGGGCGCACCCCTCGATCGTGCCGCATTCGGGCGGGTACGCGCAGCCCGGCCCGCGCGACGCGCCCGTCACACGGTTGGAGCGGGCGGTACCGGCGACTCCGCAGCGGGTGGCGGCGGAGTGGCGGCGGGCGGCTCGGGGGTCGCGGCGGCCTCGGCCGTGTCGTCCCCGGTGAGGCCCTCGCGGAAGCCCTCGGCCGACTTCTTCATCGAGTCGAGGGTCTCAGTGGCCCGCTCGCGGAGCGTGGCCGCCAGTGGCTTGGCCTTCTCGCGGGCGTTCTCGGCCATCGGCTTGGCCTTGTCCCGCAGGTTCTCGGCCACCGGCTTGGCGTTCTTGGCGGCCTCGTCGAGACGGGCCTTGGCGCGGTCGAAGAAACTCATGTCTCCACCATGACACGTCCGGCCCCGGGGTGGTCGAGAACTACAGTGCGAGTCATGGATCTGGAGGAGCTGCGGACGTTTCTGGCCCACCCGCGCCACGATGGCTGGCGGGTTCCCGGACTCGAGGCGGTGCGGGCCGACCACATGTCCATCGCTGTGCGGCTGCAGGTCGGCGCCAACCTGCTCAACTACGGCCGCACCCTGCACGGTGGGGCGGCGGCGACGCTGGTCGACAGCGTCGGCTCGATCGCGATCGTCTCCGCTGACCCGGCCGGCCGCTTCGGTGTCTCCGTCGACCTCAACATCACCTGGCTTGCACCGGCGCCGGAGGGAGAGTGGATCCAGGTCGAGGCGACGGTCCTCAAGACCGGACGCAACCTCGCCTTCGTGGCCGTCGACATCCGGCGCGAGGCTGACCACGTGCTGGTCGCGCAGGGGCGGATGACGAAGTCCCTCGGCAGCCCGACCGCCGCGGGCGTGGTCGCGCGCTGATGGACTTCGACGACGTGGAGCGGCTTGCTCGCGAGCTCCCTACCGTGGAGGAGGGGCTGCGCTACCGGCACCGGACCTGGTTCGTCGCGGGGAAGGGCTTCGCCTGGGAGCGGCCGTTCAGCAAGGCCGACCTCAAGCGTTTCGGCGCCGAGCCTGTTCCTGAGGGGCCGATCCTGGCGCTGAGCACCGCGGACCTCGGCGAGCGGGAGGCGCTGCTGGCTGGCAACCCGGAGGCCTTCTTCACCATCGAGCACTTCGGCAACTACCCCGCGTACCTGATCCGGCTCGGGCGGGTCACCGAGGCAGCGCTACGGGAGGCGCTCTTCGACGCGTGGCTGGCCGTTGCGCCGCGCAGGCTGGTCAGCGAGCACTTCCCCGAACTGGGGAACTGACTAAGCCCGGCTCGCTCAGGCCACCTCGGCCGGCACGCCGCCGGTGAGGTGGAGCAGCTCGGCATAGGTGGTGGGGAAGACGGCGTGCGGGATGCCGCCAGCCGCCCAGATCGTGGGGAACGCCTCGAGGGCCACGTCCACCACGGTCCGGATCGGCGCGGGGTGCCCGATCGGAGCCACACCGCCGATCCGCTGACCGGTGGCGGCAAGCACGAACTCCGGGGTGGCCCGCGACAGCGATGCCGTGCCGACGAGTGCGGCCACCGTGGCGGTGTCGACCCGGTGCGCACCGCTCGTCATCACCAGTAGCGGCTCGCCCTCGGCCGTGGTGAAGATCAGCGAGTTGGCGATGGCGCCGACCTCGACCCCGACCAGCGCCGCAGCACTGGCGGCCGTCGGGGCGGCCTCGCTCAGCACCTGCACCCGGCCGGCGACGCCGGCAGATTCGAGGATCGCGTCGACAGCGACACAGTTGGCATGCATGCTCGCCAGGTTAGCCATGCAGGCGAACCGAAATCAGTCGTGGATGCCGCACTCGGTCTTGGACATGCCGGCCCAGCGCCCCGCCCGCGCGTCCTCGCCGGGCTTGATCCGCCGGGTGCACGGGGCACAACCGACCGATCCATAGCCGTCGAAGAGCAGTGGGTTGAGGAGTACCCCGTTGTCGGCGACGTAGGCGTCGACCTCGTGCTGCGTCCAGGCCGCGATCGGGTTGATCTTCACCATGGAGCGACGGGCGTCCCACTCGACAACCTTGACCTCGCGGCGACCCACCGCCTCGTCGCGACGAAGCCCGGAGGCCCAGGCGGTGTAGTCCTTGAGGGCGCTGCGCAGCGGGTTGACCTTCCGCAGCGCGCAGCACTGGTCGGGGTTGCGCTCGTAGAGGCGGACGCCGAAACTCGCGTCCTGCTCGGCCACCGTCTGGCGCGGAGTGATGGTCTTGACGGTGACGGGCAGCATCGCCGCCACGGCGTCACGCGTGCCGATCGTCTCGGGGAAGTGGTAGCCGGTGTCGAGGAAGACGATGTCGACCCCGGGCCGCACCCGCGAGGCGAGGTGCGGCATCACAGAATCCTCCATCGAGGAGGTGACGCACCAGGCCGAGCCGAACTGCTCGTCGGCCCAGGTCAGGATCTCCAGCGCGGACGCGCCCTCGAGGTCAGCTGCTCCTCTTTCGGCGAGCCTGCGCAGGTGATCAGCGTCCGGGACCACGAGTGTCATCGCGTCCCTCGATCGTTGCGGCCGCTGTCATAGCAGCCAGGCTTCTTCAGCACGTAGGACGTAACCGGCGAACGACTCGCCCTGTTCCCGTCGCTCGAGATAGCCGCGCAGAACGCGCTCGGCGTAAACCGGCGCCTCCTCCGCGGTGACCTTCAGGCCACGGAACTTCTTGCCGAGGGCTGCGTTCTCGCCCAGGACGCCGCCAAGGTGCACCTGGAAGGCCTCCTCGTCGCCGTCGGCGCCCTTGGTGATCATGCCCTTGAAGCCGATGTCCGCGACCTGGAAGCGCGCGCAGGAGTTCGGGCAGCCGTTGACGTGCACGCTGATCGGGGTGTCGAAGTCGGGCAGCCGCTTCTCGAGATCGAGACGGATCGTCTCGGCCCGGGCCTTCGTCTCGACGAGGGCGAGCTTGCAGAACTCGATGCCGGTGCAGGCCATCGTGCCGCGCAGGAACGCCGACGGGCGGACCTCGAGGCCGAGGACGCCGAGCTCGTCGGCCAGTGACTCGGTGTTGGCCTCGGGCACATCGAGGACCACGAGGCCCTGCTGCGCGGTCAAGGCCACCCGCGCACCGCCCAGGTTCTCGGCGAGCTGTGCCACCTGGCGCAGCGCCGCACCGGAGGTACGGCCGGACTTCGTGGTGGCACCGACGGAGAAGAGGCCGTTGTTCTGCGGCCGGATGCCGGTGTGGTCGCGGTGCGCGGGGGAACTCGGCGGCGGCGGGCCGTCGGGGAGCGCTCGCTTGAGGTACTCCTGTTCGAGAACCTCCCTGAACTTCTCAGGCCCCCAGTCGGCCATCAGGAACTTGATGCGCGCGTGGTTGCGCTGCCGGCGGTAGCCGTAGTCACGGAAGATCGAGCAGATTCCCTCCCACACGTCGTTGACCTCGTCCGGGCGGACGAAGACGCCGAGGCGCTTGGCGAACATCGGGTTGGTGGAGAGGCCGCCGCCGACCCACAGGTCGAAGCCGGCGGTGCCATCGGGTCCGATCACGCCGACGAAGGAGATGTCGTTGATCTCGTGGTTGGTGCAGTGGTCGGCGCAGCCGGAGATCGACGTCTTGAACTTGCGCGGCAGGTTCGAGAAGGCCGGGTCGCCGACGAAGCGTTCCACTGCCGAGTCGAGCACCTCGCGGGCATCGAGGATCGAATTCTGGGCGACACCCTCGAGAGGGCAGCCGAGCATGACGCGCGGCGTGTCACCGCAGGCCTCGGTGGTCGAGAGCCCGACGGCCTCGAGCCGCTCCCAGATCGTGGGGACGTCCTCGATCCGGATCCAGTGCAGCTGCACGTTCTGCCGGTCGGTGATGTCAGCGACACCGCGGCCGTACTCGATCGAGATGTCGGCCACGGCGCGCAGCTGCTCGCTGTTGAGCTTTCCGCCGTCGCTGCGGATGCGCATCATGAAGAACTCGTCCTCGAGCTCCTCCGGCTCCAGCGTCGCGGTCTTGCCACCGGGGATGCCGGGGCGCCGCTGGGTGTAGAGCCCGTACCAGCGCATCCGTCCGCGCAGGTCGCCCGGATCGATGCCGGCGAAGCCGGTGTGCTGGTAGATGTCGATGATGCGTTGACGGACGAGCAGCCCGTCGTTGTCACGCTTGGCGCGCTCGTTGGGATTGAGCGGCTCGCGGTATCCGAGGGCCCACTGGCCCTGTCCTCGACGCGCGGGCATGCGCGTCTCCCTTCACTGGAGTGGCTGGCTGGCTGCTGCTGGCAGAGCTCGACGGGCCATCGGCCCGTCGTGGAGGCATCAACAGCCCGCGCCGGCCAGCCGTCCGAGATCGATGTGGCGACGCGAGGTCAGCATCAGAGCCACGGGTCGCATTCGGCCATGGTCCCACAGAGCCGAGACGAACCGAAACGCACACCGGAGCGACGCTGTCGGCGGGCCCCCAGACGACGCGGTGCACGGCGACCGGGCGGGTGCGGCCACAATGGTCAGGTGACCGGCTTCCCCCTTCTGCTCGACCTCGCTGGCCGCCGCGTGCTCGTGGTCGGCGGGGGTGCGGTGGCGACGCGGCGCGTCGGCCCGCTCGTCGAGGCCGGCGCCGATGTCGTGGTGGTGAGCCCGTCGGTCACCGACGAGATCCTCGCGCTGCGCGTCCAGGTTCGCCCGCGTGGCTTCGAGACCTCCGACGTCGACGGTGCCTGGCTCGTCGTGGCCTGCACCGACTCACCCGACACCAACGCCGCCGTGGCCGAGGTCGCGGCCGCGGCGCGGATCTTCTGCGTCCGGGCCGATCAGGCGGCGTCGGGCAGCGCACGGGTACCGGCCGTGCTGCAGCGTGACGGGCTGACCGTGTCAGTGAACGGCGGGGACGATCCGCGGCGGGCCACGGCCCTGCGCAACGCGATCTCGGTGGCGCTGGACCTCGGTGAGCTGCCGGTCCGGCCGTCGCGCTCGGCGGTGGTCGGTGAGGTCGCGCTGGTGGGTGGCGGCCCCGGTGACCCGGACCTGATCACGGTGCGCGGCCGGCGACTCGTGGCCGCCGCCGACGTCGTCGTGGTCGACCGGCTGGCGCCGCGCGGCATCCTCGACGAGCTCCCCGACGACGTCGAGGTCATCGACTGCGGCAAGTCCGCGCACCGGCACAACATGACGCAGGGCGAGATCAACGCCGTACTGGTGGAGCGGGCGCTAGCCGGTAAGCGAGTGGTGCGGCTCAAGGGCGGCGACCCGTTCATCTTCGGCCGCGGGGGGGAGGAGTGGCTGGCGTGTGTGGCCGCCGGGGTACCCGTGACCGTGGTGCCCGGGATCAGCTCCGCCCTGGCGGCACCGGCCGCTGCTGGCATCCCGTTGACGCATCGCGGCGTGGCGGCAGACTTCACCGTGGTCTCGGGTCACCTCGATCCAGGCCGCGGCCCCGACGACGTCGTGAACTGGCCGGGGCTGGCCGCGATCACCGGCACGCTCGTCCTGCTGATGGCCATGGATCGGCTCGAACAGATCGCCGCGGCGCTGATCGAGCACGGTCGGGCCCCGCAGACACCGGCCGCGGTGGTCCGTAGGGCCACCCTCCCCGACCAGCAGGTGGTGCGGGCGCCGCTCGACAGGATCGCCAAGGCAGCGGCAGAGGCGGGCGTGGGGTCACCGGCCGTCGTGGTGGTGGGCGACGTCGTGGGCGTTCTGCACCTCGATTCGAACGATGGGTTGCAGGAATCGAACACCTGGGGTTAGTATCGAACACAGATTCGATGCTGAGGTGGTCATCATGGCGCTAGCCGGTCGTTCGTCGTTCTCCCCGCCCTCCGTTGCCGGTCGCTCCGTCGCCCGTCCGGGTGTCGCTGGTCCGAGCTCGCCCGCGCTGCTGGCCCAGGCCCGCGCCGGGCTGCGCGACGCCGCGCTCGCTGCCGACATCGGCGATCGGTTCAGCTTCAGCCACCTGGCTGCGTTGCGTGCTGCGGCGGCCGTGCTCGCCGAGCGCGGCCGCCCGGCGTCCACCCGGCGCCGGCTGGTCAGCGTCTGGGTCCTCATCGACTCCGTTGCCCCGGAGTTCGGCGAGTGGGCCGCCTTCTTCGCCGCCGGTGCCCCGCTGCGCGCGGCGGTCGAAGCCGGCGCGTTCCACGCCGTCACCAGCCGCCAAGCCGACGATCAGTACCGCGCGGCCAGCGAGTTCGTGCTCCTCGTCGAGGCTTCACTCGGCATGCTCGAGACGCCGCTCGCCAGCTGATCGGCTCTGCACAGCTGTCTCCGGTGGAGTCGGCGGGCGCGATAGTGACGCCCATCGCTTATTGACTCCTAGACAGTAGTGCGGCGCCCCGCTCTCCGTAGGCTCGAAACAAACGTCCCGATAGGGATGTCCACAGCGAGATCTGCGATGGGGCGGGGGATTGTGAAAGTCAGATATTCGGTCGCCGGCATCGCCGCCGCTGCCGTAATCGCCGCGGTCCTCACCGGCTGTGGCTCCTCCGGCGGCGGCCCGCCCGGGCTGCCGCTCACCCAGTACGCGCCGGCCCCGACGACCTCCGCCGCGAAGCCCGCGGCCACCCACACGGTCACCCCGCCCAAGATCACCGCCGCCGCGATCGAGCCGGCTAAGCCGGTGCAGGTGGGCCGGTCGGACACGTCGTTCCCGTCGGTCTCCACCCCGTCGGTATCGCACGCCACGAGCAAGCCGGAGGGGGCGCCGGCGCTGTCGTCTCCCGTCACCTTCCGCTCCGCCGGCTTCGCCAGCTTCTCGAACTGCAGTGAGGCAGGCACGTCCTACTACAAGCCGCCGAACATCTCGGTCGGGATGGACGTCACCGTGCTGGCCGCCTCGCAGCAGCTGGCCGACGGCCTCGACATCACCCCGCCCAACGCTGCGCTGCGCGGTATGTCGAACGCCAGCACGCTGCGGAGCTCGAAGGCACTCGGCCACGGGGTCTGGCAGGCCACCTACCGGGTCTACACCTCGCTCTACGAGCCCGACTACACGCCGGTGACGATCTCGTCGTTGCGGGCGGCGGCGGCCGGCTCTGGCTTCACCATCGACTTCTCGTCCCCGGTCACCGTCACCGAGAGTGACTGCCACACCTGAGCGGCGTCACGCTGTCGGGGTGGCTCGCTAGGCTCTCCGTGTGGCCCACGACCTTCGACGCGATCCCCTCGCAGCCGGGCGTACCGGCATTGTCGGGCAGCTACTGGCCGATGCGCTGCGCTCGGCGTCGGCCGGGGGCGTGGTCACTCCCACGGTGCTCGACTGCGGCGGCGGCAGCGGTGCCTTCGCCGTGCCGTTCGCCCAGCTCGGCGCGGCGGTCACGGTGGTCGACATCAGCGTCGACGCGCTGGCGACCCTCACCCGGCGCGCTGCCGAGGGTGGCGTCGATGCGCTGATCGATGCGGTGCAGGGTGACCTCGAAGCCCTCCCCGAGGTTCTGCACGGCCGCACCTTCGATCTGGTCCTGGCCCATGGCGTGCTCGACGTTCTCGACGACACCGCGGCCGGCTTCGCCGCGATGGCCTCCGCGGTGCGTCCGGGTGGCCTCCTCAGCGTCCTCGTCGCCAACCCGGTGGCCGGGGTGCTCGGCCGGGCGCTCGCGGGCGACCTCGCGGCTGCCCTTCGCGAGCTCGGCCAGCTCGACGCCGAGCAGCCCGGGCTGAGCCCGGAGACGGTCCGCCAGCTCTGCGCCGCTGCCGGGCTCGAGGTCGAGAGCGTGCACGGCGTCGGCGTCTTCACCGATCTGGTCCCCGGTTCCGCGCTCGACGCGCCGGGTGCCCGCGAGGCGCTGGCCGAGCTGGAGGCGGCCACCGCCACCCGCCACCCGTTCGCCGATATCGCCGGCCGCCAGCTGCTGCTCGCCCGCCGGCCCGGCGGCTGAGCGGCACGTCATGGGTCGCAGCGGTGATCTACCGCGCATAGCCGGATCGTCGGAGGGCGACGACACCGGCTGCACCATGCTGCACGTCGACATGGACGCCTTCTTCGCCAGCGTGGAGATCCGGCGCCGGCCGGAGCTGCGAGGCAAGCCGGTGCTCGTCGGCGGGGGCACGCGAGGAGTGGTTGCCGCCGCCTCCTACGAGGCTCGGCGCTACGGCATCCGCAGTGCCATGCCGATGAGCCAGGCACTGCGGCGCTGCCCGCGCGCGATCGTGCTGCCGCCGGACCGGCAGGCCTATACCGAGGCCTCGGCCGCCGTCATGGCGATCCTGCGCGATGTCACACCGCTGGTCGAGCCGCTCTCACTGGACGAGGCCTTCCTCGACGTCGCGGCGGCCGTGCGGCGGCAGGGCCGGCCGGCCGAGATCGCGGCGGCGATCCGCCGCCGCGTCTTCGCCGAGCAGGCACTCACCTGCTCGGTGGGGGTGGCGCCCACCAAGTTCGTGGCCAAGGTGGCCTCGGCGCGGTGCAAGCCCGACGGCATGCTCGTGGTGCCGGTCGCCGATGTTCTGACGTTTCTGCACCCGCTGCCGGTCACCGCGCTCTGGGGCGTCGGCGCCCGCACCGCCGAGCCACTGGCCCGGCTCGGGATCCGCACCGTCGCAGACCTTGCGGCCACTCCCATCGAGACCCTGCGTCGCAGCGTCGGCGCCTCGTCGGCCGAGCATCTCTTCGCCCTCGCGCAGGGCATCGATCCCCGCGCCGTGAGCGCCGACGAGGTAGAGAAGTCGATCAGCGCCGAGCACACCGTGAACGACGACCTCACCACCGAGGCCGAGGTCACCCGGCAGCTGCTGGGCCTGGCGGGGGAGGTCGCCCGGCGGGTGCGCGAACGTGGTGTCGTGGCCCGCACCATCGGCATCAAGATCCGCTTTGCGGACTTCAGCACGGTCACCCGGGTGCGCACGCTGCCCGGCCGGACCGATGCCACTGCCACGATCTACGACACGGCGCTCTCGCTCTACCGGTCGCTGCGCCTCGACCAGCCACGGATCCGGCTCGTCGGCGTGAAGGCCGAGGGTCTGGCTGAGGCCGCGGCGGTGTCCGAACAGCTGAGCTTCGACGACCTCGCGGCCGGTCCGGCCCCACGGGCCACCGATGCCGTGATCGACGAGGCGCGTCGCCGGTTCGGGGCGGGTGCGATCCGCTACGCGAGCCTGCTGGGGCCACCCGGTGACGACCCGGTGCAGGAGAACCGTCTCAGCGTGCGCGACGGCGAGTAGCCCGGATGGGCAGAATCAGGCGATATCGGCGGCCCGGGAGCGCCGATTCGAGCCGCTGAACCGGGTTTTCGGCGACAGGCCGCCGACTTAACCGAATCACAACTTTCGATCCGGCGAAACGCCTCGTATGCTCGATGGAGGTAGGAACGTCTGCCGACCAATCCGTGAACCTGAGATACGCACGCGGCCCCGAAGCCGCAGCGACGAAGGAGGGCACCGTGCCGCTCTCCGAGCACGAACAGCGGCTACTCGACGAGATCGAGCAGGCCCTGTACGCCGAAGACCCCAAGTTCGCCTCTGCCGTGCGCTCGGCACGTGGGCGGTCGCGTCGGCGAAGCTCGTTCATCACGTCGATCCTGGGGATCACCCTGGGCCTGGGCCTGGTACTCGTCGGGCTGCTCGCCACGGTGATCTTCCTCAGTGTGATCGGGTTCGTCCTGCTCGTCGCAGGTTGTGCCTATGCGGTCCAGACCGTTCGTCGCCGCGGGGGCACCCCCGCCTCGCCGGACGCCACCGCGCCGCGGCCGCAGCGCTCAGGTGGCATGCGTTCGCGCATGGAGGATCGCCTCCGTCGCCGCTTCGACGAGAACTGACCAGCGCGCGGCATCGCCGCGAACGAGAACGCCCGCCCAGCCGCTGCTGAGGCGGGCGTTCTCATGCTGCTGGTCAGTGGCGACGGCGGGGGAGCCGGGCCGTCCAGCCGAGGGAGGCCGGTAGGAACCGGGCGCGGAGCTGATCGCGCCGAGCCCGGCCGGCGCGCAGCTGCGTGCTGACCTCGGCGTAGTCGCGGGCCAGGGCCGGGCCGTCGGCGCCGGCGCTGCCTGGTGGGGCGTAGCGCTGCTGCTCCACCGCGTCGGCCAGGGCCTCGAGCCGGGGCGCCGCCGTGCCAGCGGAGGCACAGAGCCAGCTGGCCACCTGCCGTGGTGAACGCGCGTCGGACCAGACGAAGCCGAGGTCGGTGGCGGTGTCGTTGAGCTCGTCCCACAGCGCGCTCGGGTCGCCGCCCCGCCCGCGCAGCAGCCGTTGGCGGCGCCGGCGACGGCGGACCACTGACGGGGTGAGACCGGCTGCGAGCAGCACTACGAGGATGCCCCCCACCACGGCGGAGGTGATGCCGCCGGACGACCCGCTGCTACTGCTCACCGTGGTGCTGACCGAACTCGACGAGGTGTCGAGGCGCCTGGGGGGCAGCGTCACCGAGTTCGTGGGACCGCTCGACTGGCCGCTGGGGGTCGTGAGGGGCTTGACGCCGGCGTGCGGGGCCCAGGGCAGGTCACTTGCGGCGCCACCGGAGATCCCGGCGATGGGAGTGGGGTCGAAGGGCACCCAGCCGATGCCGGAGAAGTACGCCTCGACCCAGGAGTGGGCATCGTCGGTGGTGATGGTGAACGAGCCACTCTTGTCGGCCGGCTGGTGGGTGTAGCCGAGCACGACTCGCGACGGCACCTTGGCCAGCCGCAGCATCACGGCCTCGGCTGCCGCGTACTGCTGGCAGAAGCCGATCTTGTTCTGCAGGAAGTCGACCAGGGCGTCCCCGCTGTCGCCGGTGCGGGTGGCGAGGCTGTAGACGAAGCCGTTGGCCGGGTTGGTGAAGTAGTTGTTGATGGCCAGCGTCTTCTCGTACTGGGTCGAGGCGTTGGCCGTGAGGGTGCTGACAAGGGTCTGCACCGAGGAGGCGATCCTCGGTAGCTGCAACCACGGCGTCAGGGCCGGGTCGAGCGTGTTCGCGGCGTTGAGTTCGGCAGCCGTGGGGTTGGGCTGATTGAAGGTGACGTCGTACTTCTCGCCCCTCTGGGTGGTTCCGCCGATCAGTAGCTGGTCCTGCGGATTCCACCGCGTGTCGCTGTCCAGGCCGGAGACGGTCACCGGCTGGACGAAGACGGGTGGGTCCGAGGTGAGGCCGGTGACCGTGATGTCTGCCTTGAACGAGGCGGTGTCCGGCGCCTGGGGCGTGCCGGGCGAACTCTCGAACCGGGTCTGGTCGAGACTCTCCGAGGCGCCCCGCCCGGCCACCTGCCAGCCCGCGCCGGTGTAGTCGGAGAGGACGTTGAGGCGGCCGTAGAACGGGGCCACCGAACCGGTGCCTGCGCTGTGCTCCACGGTCACCTTGAGCAGCGAGACCGGGTGCGTGCGGGTGAGCTGGCCGGTGAGCGAGACGAACGGGTCGATGCCGCCGGTGCCCCCGGCCCCGAAGCTGCCGGAGCCGTGGGCCGAGCCGTTGTGGAAGGCGTTGGCGATGAGGTTGCGCGAGTCCGACTGGATGAACACCGGCACGAGGACGGCCAGCAGCACGGCCCCGGCGGCGATGCGCTGGGCCGACAGTGCTCCGGCCGCGCGCCGGCCCGCCTGGCCCGAGCGTGGCACGTAGTGGCCCCAGCGCTGCAGGTCGTCCCGTGAGTCGAGGCCGAGCAGGATAAGGAAGGCGATGGCGGCGAAGACGAACAGCGGCCACGACACGGGCGTGCGTGGCACCGCACCGGAGACGGTGAAGATCACCAGCAGCGGCACGCCGGCCAGGGCGCCGTGCCGGGCCACCACCGCCGTCAGGTCGATCAGGGCGGCGACCAGCCCGAAGAGCAGGCTGACCACGAACCGCACGGCCACGGTGGTGTGTACCGGTGCCACCTCGCTGGTGGTGGTGTGGTGCAGCGAGACGAAGAGCAGGTGGATGTCGTGCCAGGTGCCCGGCCCGGGGAGGACGCCGGCCAGCGCGTGCTGGTGGACGAAGCGCAGCGTCAGCCACGGTATGAGCAGGACGACGCCGAGCCAGATCTGCAACGCCGACGCGGCCCGGGTGCGGCGCAGCACTGCGGCGGGGCCGACCACGATCAGCATCGTCAGCCAGGCGTCCCAGAGCCAGCCGCTGTCGCGGAACAGCGCGTCGAGCGGCAGGATGCCGAGCCCGCTGGCCAGCAGCGCCAGCCAGGTGCGTGAGACGTCGTGCTGCGGTGCCGGCGACGAGCGCCTGGCCGGCGGCGCGGCGGGCTGTGGTGGCCCCGCGGGAGAGGCTCCGGGCGGGGCGTAGGTGGCCGTCATCGCAGCATCGCCACCGTGCGCGAGCTGGCGCCGTCGGTGGTGCTGACCGTCCGCCACGCCTGCGCGATCGGCTGGCCACAGCGCACGATCGCGGTCTGCCAGCCGGCGGCCTGCAGCACCTGCGCGGCGGTGGCGACATGACTGCTCGGGACGCGGGCGGTGGCGCCGGAGCCGCGGTAGGCCTCCGGGCCGTCGTGCCACGTGGCCGAGTCGATGAGCAGGGCCATCGCGGTACGGGACGAGCCACGCGGATGTACCTGGCTGAGGACGCTGAGGCTTGCCGGGTCGACGTCGCCGAGCACGGCGATCACCGTCGACTCCTGGGAGAGCGAGCGCAGCGAGCCGGCGAACGGCGAGAGGTTCGGGTTGCTGCTGCCCTGCACCGTGGCGAGGTAGCCGGCCAGCTGGCTGGCCTGGCTCATCCGGGCCGGCGCCGCGGCGGTCGGGTCACAGAGCAGGTCCAGCGTGCGTCCGGCCACCAGGGCGTGGGTGCCGATGCTGGCCGCGGCGCTGATGGCCCACTCGAGGCTGCTCTGCTGCCGTTCGTCACCGTCCTCGCGGCGTGCCTCCACCGCCTCCTGGACGTGGGCGCCCAGCCGCAGGTCGAGGAGCAGGGAGAGCTGCCCCTGCCAGGGCCGCTCCTCCTGCCGAACCTGCAGCACGCCGGTTCGCGCCGACGAGCGCCAGTGGATCTTGCGGAGGTCGTCGCCGGTGCGGTACTCGCGGGTGGAGACGTCGTCGGCCCCGCGGGCGCCGATCGAGTGACTGCCGGCGTCGTCGCCGATGTCGATCGAGCGGGGCGGCTCGTCGCCGGGCAGCGGGTCGATCCTCGGCGTGATCAGCACCTCGGTGGTGGCGGTGAAGGAGCGCCGCACGTCGACGAGGTGGAACGGGTCGGTGAGACGCAGGTGCAGCGGTCCGGTGCGGTAGCGGCCACGGGGCAGCCGGGGCATCCGGTAGGAGACCGTGCGGCTCTCGCGGCCGAGCAGGCCGTCGAGCACGAACCGGGCGCGGCCGGAGAACTGCGGCGGCAGCTGGTCCTCCAGCATCAGTGCGCCGGTGGGGATGAGCGAGCGGTTGGTCATCGTCAGCTGCACGACCACGGTGTCGCCGGAGGTCGCGCGGGCCGGCTCGATGCTGCGGCGGTTGGCTATGCGCACCCGCGAGCGGACCACGACGAGCGACGAGATCAGCGGCACGGCCAGGGCGAGCACCCCGGCCCGCGCCAGGTCGACGATGCCGAGCAGCAGGCCACAGGCCAGCGCCGTGCCCCCCGCAGCGAGCAGGCAGCTCGCCCGGGTGGTGAAGCCGGTGCGCTGGCCGGGCACGGTCAGCGGGCCGCGGTGGGTATGCCGGTGGGTGCGGTGCCGTTCGAACCTGCCGGCTGCGGGATCGGCACGGTCCGTGCGATCTGGGCCAGCACGTCCTGCGGGGTGCGCCCCGCCACGTGGGCATCGGCGGTGAGCAGCAGCCGGTGGGCCAGCACCGGGACCAGCAGGAAGAGCAGGTCGTCCGGGATGACGTAGCCGCGCCCGTCGAGTGCCGCCCACGCCTTGGCCGCACGCAGCAGCTGCAGGGTGGCACGCGGTGAGGCGCCGAGGCGCACATCGACGGCCTGCCGGGTGGCCTCGGCGAGATCGACCGCGTAGGCCTTGAGCGCCTCGGCGACGTGGATCGCGCGCACGCCAGCGATCAGCGAGCGGATCTCGGCCGCGTCGGCCACCGGGAGCAGGACATCGAGCGGATCGGCCGAGGCATGCTCGGAGAGCATCGCGATCTCGGCGTTGCGATCCGGGTAGCCCATGGAGATGCGGGCGGTGAAACGGTCGCGCTGGGCCTCGGGCAGGGGATAGGTGCCCACCATGTCGATCGGGTTCTGGGTGGCCAGCACGAGGAACGGCGCCTCCAGCTTGTAGGTGGTGCCGTCGACGGTGACCTGCCGCTCCTCCATGCACTCCAGCAGCGCCGACTGCGTCTTCGGAGAGGCACGGTTGATCTCGTCACCCACCACGATGTTGGCGAAGACGGGGCCGGGCTTGAACTCGAAGTTCCGCTGCTCGGCGTTGTAAACGCTGACGCCGGTGACGTCGACGGGCATGAGGTCCGGGGTGAACTGCAGGCGGCGGACCGAGCAGTCGATCGAGCGGGCGAGAGCCTTGGCGAACGTCGTCTTGCCGACACCCGGGACGTCCTCGATCAGCAGGTGCCCCTCAGCGAGCAGCACGGCCACGCCGAGCCGCACGGTGTCGTGCTTGCCCTCGATGACCTGATCGATGTTGGCCGTGATCCGGGCCGCCGCGGCGGCGACGGCCTGGGGGCTCGGAGCCGGGGCCGTCTGCGGCGGAAGTGCGGCGTGGGTGCCACCGAAGGTGCCGGCGGGCTGCGCGTGGTCCAACGAATCCATCCCCCGTGTACGGGTCAGGTGATCACCCGACGCCAGGAGTCGAGTATGCCTACCGATTCCGACATCGGGTACTGGCCGTGCGATGAGGCCGGTCAGTACCGGCGGGCCGCCACGCCGGGGCGACTATGCCGCCATGCCGGGGCGACTATGCCGCGACGCCGGGGCGACTATGCCGCCACGCCGGGGCGAATGGGATTGACGGTGGTGAGTGGTGGGGTACGGTGGGGAGCAATGGGGAATAAACCATCAGCAGGCCATCCGACGGGGTGGCCGGTGGTGCGGAGTCGGAGGTGGTGTCGGTGTTCCTCGGCACCCACACGCCGCGCCTCGACGACAAGGGCCGCCTCGCGCTACCCGCGCGGTTCCGGCCCGATCTGGAGGGAGGGCTCGTGATCTGCAAAGGCCAGGAGCGCTGCCTGTTCGTCTTCCCCACCGACGAGTTCACCCGCTTCACCTCGGCCCTGGCCAGCGCGCCCGTCACCGACCGGCGGGTCCGGGACTACGGCCGCGTGCTCTTCGCCAGCGCGTCCCGCGAGAACCCGGACACGCAAGGCCGCATCACCGTGCCGCCGCAGCTGCGGGAGTACGCCGGCCTGGTCAAGGACTGCGTCGTCATCGGCGCGAACAGCCGCATCGAGGTCTGGAACGCCGAGGCGTGGCAGACCTACCTCGAGGGCTCCGAGCAGGCCTTCGCCGACATCGCCGAAGAGGTGCTGCCCGGCGTCCTCTGACCCACCGCTGATCTGGCGAGATTCGGTTCGGCCTCCTCCCGTCCCCCTCCTGGCACCACTTCCCCGGTGCCAGGCGGGACGGGCGGGGACCCGATCGAAGGCTCGTGAGCAACACCGGCCCCACTCCGCCCCACCGCACCGCATCGAGACAGCAGCGACAGAGAAGGACACCGATGGACGACAGCCGCCCCAGCCGCAGTACTGCGGCCTCGGCTGTGCACGTCCCGGTGCTGCTCGAGCGCTGCCTGGCCCTGCTCGCCCCGGCGCTCAACGGCCGCCCTGCTGTGGTGGTCGACGCCACGCTCGGTCTCGGCGGGCACGCCGAGGCGCTGCTGCAGGCCCACCCCGAGCTGACGCTCGTCGGGCTCGACCGCGACCAGGAGGCGCTGCGCCGCAGCCGCGAGCGGCTTGGCCAGTACGCCGACCGCATCCACCTCGTGCACGCCGTCTACGACCGGATGCCCGAAGTCCTCGACGGGCTCGGCCTCGACGGCATCGACGGCGTGCTCTTCGACCTCGGCGTCTCGTCCATGCAGCTCGACGTGGCCGAGCGAGGCTTCGCCTACGCCCAGGACGCCCCGCTCGACATGCGCATGGACACCTCCACCGGGATCACGGCAGGTGAGGTCGTGAACGAGTACTCGGTGCCCGAGCTCGCGCGGGTGCTCCGCGAGTACGGCGAGGAGCGCTTCGCGCTGCGGATCGCCAAGGCAATCGACCGGGCCCGGCAGAGCGCTCCGCTCACCTCCACCGCCGCGCTGGCCGAGCTGGTTCGTGACGCGATCCCGGCAGCCACTCGCCGGCAGGGCGGCCACCCTGCCAAGCGCACCTTCCAGGCGTTGCGGGTCGAGGTGAACGGGGAGCTCGACGCGCTGCGGACCGCAGTGCCCGCGGCACTCGACGCGCTCCGAGTCGGTGGTCGCCTGGTCGCCATGTCCTACCAGTCCCTCGAGGACCGGATCGTCAAACAGAGCATCGCGGCCCTGGCTGCCGACACCACCCCGGAGGGTCTGCCCGTGCAGCTCGAGGAGCACCGCCCGTACCTGCGCCTGCTGACCCGGGGCGCGGAGCAGGCCACCGAGGACGAGATCCAGGCCAACCCGCGTGCGGCCTCCGTGCGGCTGCGCGCCGCCGAGCGGGTCAGGGAGTCGGCATGACCGGCATCGCCCCGAAGCACGCCCCCAAGGCGCGGCGCACGCCGTTCCTCCTGCTGGTGGCTGGCCTCATCGGCGCCAGCTTGTGCCTGCTCCTTGCCCTCAACACCGCCTCGGCGGCCAACGAGGTGAGCCGTCACAACCTCGCGGAGAAGGACGCGGCGGTCTCTGACTCCCTCGTGCAGCTCAACAACCAGGTCGCCGCGAGCGCGGCGCCGCAGAATCTGGCGGCCGCGGCGGCCGGCCTCGGCATGGTGCCCGCGGCCAACCCGGCCTTCCTCGTCGTCGGCGCCGACGGCTCGGTGCACGTGATGGGCAGCCCGGCCCCGGCGTCGGCCCCGGCGATCTACCTCCCGCCGCCGACACAGGCCACCACGCCGAAGGCCAAGCCCTCGACCTCGTCCGCCACCTCCACGAGCGCGAAGCCGAGCGGCAGCACGTCGAAGGCCAAGACCAAGAGCAAGACGAAGAAGACGACGAAGAAGCCGGCCAGGAAGACGACGAGCCCGACACCGTCGCCGACGCCCACGCCCTCGATCACCCCCACGCCCGACAGCACACTGCCCGGAGGAACTCGGTGAACCAAGGCAGTGAGCCACCCCGTCGCCCGGGTCAGCCGGGTGGGCGCCCGCCGCTGAATCGCCCGGCCCAGCCCGCCGGTCGTTTCGGTCCGCCGCCGGTCCGCCCCGGAGCGCAGCCGCCGCGCCAGGGTGTCCCGCGGCAGGGTGCCCCGCGCCAGAGTGCTCCGAGGCAGGGTGCTCCGCGCCAGAGCGCCCCGCGCCAGGGTGCTCCGCGGCAGACGGCCCCGGGGCAGGCGGCGCAGCGGCCTGCTGCCCCGCGTCCGCCGGCTCGTCGGCCCGCTCCGCGCCGCGCCCGCCGGCTCCGGCTGGGAGCCCTCAACGGCCGGCTGCGCTACGGCTTTGCCGCCGTCTGCACCCTGCTGCTCGTCGTGGGTGGCCGGCTCGTGCAGCTGCAGGGCGTCGACGGCGCGAAGTACGCCGGTGCCGCCGCCGCGCAGCGGATCTACACCAACACCCTCACCGCACTGCGCGGCTCGATCGTCGACCGGTTCGGCACGCCGCTGGCCTACACCTCCGAGGCCCAGGACATCACGGTGGACCCCAAGCAGGTGCCTGCCGCGCAGCGATCGTCCTACGCCGCCAAGCTCGCCCCGCTCGTCGGGCAGACCGAGTCCGACGTCGTCGCCGTGCTCGCCAAGCCGGGGCAGTACGCCGTCCTCGCTACCGCACTCGCACCCGACGTCGCGCAGAAGGTCAGCGCCCTTGCCCTGCCCGGCATCTACAGCCAGGCCACCACGCAGCGCCAGTACCCGGGTCGCGCGACGGCGGCCAACGTCGTCGGCACCGTGCACTCCGACGGCACCGGCGCGGCGGGCATCGAGTACAGGTACAACAGCGTCCTCGAGGGCAAGAACGGCAGCGTCACCTACTCCGTCGACAACGTCGGCAACGTCAACCCGAACAGCCGCACGGTCACCGACCCAGCCCGCAACGGCGGCACCGTCAAGCTGACGATCGACCAGAGCCTGCAGTACACCGTGCAGTCCGACCTCGACGCCGCCGTGGCCAAGTACGGGGCGAAGGACGCCGAGGCCGTGGTGCTGGATGCCCACACCGGCCAGGTGCTGGCGATGGGTTCGTCGGGCACCTTCGACGCCGCGAACCCGAACACGATCAGCCCGACGAGCCCGATGAACCCCCCGATCCAGTCGGCATTCGAGCCGGGCTCGGTGCAGAAGTCGATCACCTTCGCGGCCGCCCTCGACAAGGGCCTGATCACGCCGATGACGAAGATCTCCGTGCCGAACCAGCTGAGGATGGGCTCGACGACCGTCGGCGACGCGTGGTGGCACCCCACCGAGCCGTTCACCGCCACCGGGGTGCTCGCCAAGTCCTCCAACGTCGGCACGCTGAAGATCGCGCAGAAGATCGGCCCCGACACCTGGGACGCCTACGAGAAGGCCTTCGGTGTCGGCACCGCCACGGGCATCGAGCTGCCGGGGGAGAGCAGCGGCTACCTGCCGCCGATGGACCAGTGGTCCGACTCGTCCTTCGCCAACCTCCCCTTCGGCCAGGGCGAGAGCATGACGGCCCTGCAGCTCGCGTCGATTTACCAGACGATCGCCAACCACGGTGTGCGCATCCCCCCGCGCATCGTCTCCTCCGTCACCGCCTCGGATGGCACCGTCACGACCACCAAGCAGCCGGCCGGAATCAAGGTGATCAAGCCGAGCACCGCGCAGACGCTCCTCACCATGCTGAAGTCGGTGGTGCTCCCGGGCGGCACCGGCGTCAACGCCGCGATCAACGGCTACGAGGTGGCCGGAAAGACCGGAACCGCGCAGCAGCCCGACCCGGCGCTGGGCGGCAAGTACTCCCTCTACAAGAACTGGGACACCTTCGCAGGCATGGTCCCGGCCGACGATCCGCAGTTCGTCGTCGCGATCATGGTCGACGACCCGCCGCACGAGCTCGAGGGCGGTGACGTCTCCGCACCCCTGTTCCGCTCCATCGCCAGCTACGAGCTCCAGCACGCGCGCATCGCCCCGACCGGCGGCGTCGCGGTGCATGTTGCGCTCGAGGACTGCAGTGACCCGGTGGTCCGTGAGGACTCACCAAGTACCGTCTGCTGACGTGGCTGCTGACGTTTCACCCGCTGGTGGGGTGCCACGCCCGGCCCAGGTGGAGCCCGTCCGGCTCTCGGCGCTCCCCGGGGAGCTGCACGGCGCGGACCTCGAGATCACCGGTATCACCTCCGGTACCTCGTTCGTGCACCCCGGTGACCTCTTCGCCGGCCTGCCCGGCACGAAGGCCCACGGTGCCAGCTATGCGAGAACCGCGCTCGACGCCGGTGCCGTGGCGGTGCTCACCGACGAGGCGGGTCGGGCGCACGTGCCCGCGGGGGTGCCCGTGGTGGTCGTCCCTGACGTGCGCGCCGATCTGGGGTCGATCTCCTCGGCCGTCTACGGGCGCCCGAGCAGCAAGCTCACCGTCCTCGGTGTCACCGGCACCAGCGGCAAAACCACCACCACGTTCCTGATGGAGGCCGGGCTCAGGGCCGCCGGCCGAGTGCCCGGGCTGATCGGCACCGTCGGCATCCACATAGGCGAGACCGAGCTGAAGACCGGCTTCACCACGCCGGAGGCGCCGGAGCTGCAGGCACTGCTGGCCGTGATGGTCGAGGCCGGCGTCACCGACGTCGCGATGGAGGTCTCCAGCCACGCGCTGGCGCTCGGCCGGGTCGGCGGCGTTGCCGTCGACGTCGGGGGCTTCACGAACCTCTCCGAGGACCACCTCGACTTCCACGCCGACATGGAGGACTACTTCCGCGCGAAGGTCGAGCTCTTCAGCGAGGGTGTCTGGCCGGTGATCGTGATCGACGACGTCTGGGGCGAGCGGCTCGTCCGGATCGTCGGCGAGTGCACGCCGGTGAGCAGTTCGTCGGCGGGGGAGTGGTACGTCGACGGTGCGGTCCGCGACCGTCCGGACGGCTCCACCGAGTTCACCCTCTGTCATCGCGAGCCGGAGCTGCGCCTGGAGGCGGCCTGCGCGATCCCCGGGCGGTACAACGTGGCCAACGTCGTGCTCGCGGTTGCCATGCTCGCCCGTGCCGGGGTCGACCCGGCCGTCGCCGTCGCGGCGATCTCGACGGCCACCGTGCCGGGGCGGATGGAGCCGGTGAGCGTGGGCCAGCCGTTCCTCGCAGTCGTCGACTACAGCCACAAGCCCGCAGCCGTCGAGGGTGCGCTCAAGGCGCTGCGCCCGCTCACGAAGGGCCGGCTGGTCATCGTGCTCGGCTGCGGCGGCGATCGGGACCGTGGCAAGCGCCCGACGATGGGGGAGATCGCAGCCCGGGGCGCCGACCTGCTGATCGTCACCGATGACAACCCCCGCTCGGAGGTGGCCGCGGAGATTCGCCGCGCCATGCTCGACGGGGCGCTGGCCGTGCCGCGGGGTGAGCGCGGCGAGGTGATCGAGGTGGGTGACCGGGTCGAGGCCATCGCCGCCGCGGTCGCCGTGGCCGAGGAGGGCGACACCGTGCTCGTCGCGGGCAAGGGACACGAACTCGGCCAGGAGATCGACGGCGTGATCTACCCCTTCGACGACCGGATCGTCCTGCGAAACGCACTCCTGGCGCGCCGCCCATGATCGAGCTGACGCTCGCCGAGATCGCCGGGTTGGTCGACGGCACGCTGCACGATGCCGACCCGGCCACGGTCGTCACCGGCTCGGTGGAGTACGACTCCCGCGCGGTGGGGCCGGGCGGCCTCTTCCTCGCACTTCCGGGTGAGCGGGTCGACGGCCATGACTACGCAGCCACCGCCTACGCCCGCGGGGCGGTGGCCGTGCTCGGTACCCGCCCGGTCGACGGCCCCCGTATCGAGGTGGCCGACGGGATCGCGGCGATCACGGCGCTGGCCGCAGCCGTGGCCCGGCGCCTAGAGGCGACGGTCATCGGCGTCACCGGGTCGTCGGGCAAGACGTCGACGAAGGACCTGCTGGCCCAGCTGCTGCCAGCCGCCGGGCCCACCGTGGCGCCGGCCGGCTCGATGAACAACGAGCTCGGGCATCCGTACACGGTGCTGCGTGCTGACGCCGAGACCCGCTTCCTGGTGCTCGAGATGGGTGCGCGGGGGGTGGGGCATATCCGCCACCTCGCCGAGATCGCCCCGCCGCAGCTCGGCGTGGTGCTCAACGTCGGTTCGGCGCACCTCGGCGAGTTCGGTTCCCGCGAGGCGATCGCGCTCGCCAAGGGTGAGCTCGTCGAGGCGCTGCCCACAGACGGGATCGCGGTGCTCAACGCCGACGACCAGCTCGTGGCCGCGATGGCCTCGAGGACGCGCGCGCGGGTCGTCAGCTTCGGCGAGGCCGATGTCGCCGACGTGCGCGCCACCGGCGTCGCCCTCGACGATCTCGGCCGGCCCAGGTTCACGCTGCAGGTCGGGGCCGAGTCCGCGGCGGTGGCGCTGCGACTCGTCGGCGCGCACCACGTCAGCAACGCCCTCGCGGCCGCGGCCGTCGGGCTCGCTGTCGGGCTGGACCTGGAGGCAGTGGCCGCGGGGCTCAGCGGCGCCGTAGCGGCCTCGCGGTGGCGGATGGAGACCACCGAGCGCGCCGACGGCGTGCTGATCATCAACGACGCCTACAACGCCAATCCCGAGTCGATGCGGGCCGCGCTCAAGACGCTGGCCACCGTCGCGCGGGCCCGCCGTGCAACAGGCGGCCGCTCCTTCGCCGTCCTAGGTCCGATGGCAGAGTTGGGGCCGACCGCGCCGGAGGAGCACGACGCCCTCGGCCGGTTGGCCGTCCGCCTCGACATCTCGCAGGTGATCGCGGTCGGTGACGCCGCCCGGCCGATCCAGCACGGCGCGGCGCTGGAGGGGTCGTGGAACGGCGAGTCGCTCTGGGTCCCTGACGTCGAAGGGGCGATCACGCTGCTGCGAGAGCTGCTCGAACCGGGGGATGTGGTGCTGGTCAAGGCATCCCGTGCGGCGAGCCTGGAGCGCGTCGCACTCGCCATCGCGGAGGATTCTCAGGCTGCCAAGCACTCGCCGGCCGACAACAGCATCGAAGGAGGGAGCACGGAGTGAAGACGATCCTGATCTCCGCGGTCATCTCACTGCTCACCTCCATCCTCTGCACCCCGCTGGTCGTCTCCTACTTCCGGCGCCGCGGCTTCGGCCAGGAGATCCGCGTCGACGGCCCGCAGACCCACCTGGTCAAGCGCGGCACCCCGACGATGGGCGGCGTGGCGATCATCGGCTCGACGGTGGTCGGCTACACCGTTGCGCACATCTCGATCGCGATCCGCGGGCATGCCGGGCCGTCTGCCTCCGGCCTGCTGCTGCTCTTCCTCATGGTCGGTCTCGGCGTCGTCGGTTTTCTGGACGACTTCATCAAGATCCGCAAGCAGCGCAGCCTCGGCCTGCGGGCGCGCGCGAAGTTCGGCGGCCAGCTCATCGTCGGCGTCACGTTCGCCGTCCTCGCGATCCACTTCCACAACCGGCTCGGGCTAACCCCGGCGTCGACCCACCTCTCCTACCTGCGTGACATCCCGGCGATCGGCTTCGGTTCGGCCGGCTTCGTCGTCGTCGCCTACGTGATCGTGTCTGCGACGTCGAACGCCGTGAACCTCACGGACGGCCTCGACGGGCTGGCCGCGGGCGCCTCGGCGATGGTCTTCGGTGCCTTCACCCTCATCGCCTTCCTGCAGTACCGCACTCCGAGCTGCGGCACGCTGCACGCGACCTCGGCCTGCTACACGGTGCGCGACCCGCTCGACGTCGCCCTGGTGGCGGCCTCGGCGATGGCGGCCTGCTTCGGGTTCCTCTGGTGGAACGCCCCGCCGGCCCAGATTTTCATGGGCGACACCGGTTCGATGGCCCTCGGTGGCCTGATGGCCGGCCTCGCGATCCTGTCGCACGTCGAGCTGCTGCTGGTGGTGCTCGGCGGGCTCTTCGCCGTGATCACGCTCAGCGGCATCATCCAGACCGGCTGGTTCAAGTACACCCGAATACGGCACGGCACGGGCAGGCGTGTGTTCCGGATGGCGCCCCTGCACCACCACTTCGAGCTCGGTGGCTGGGCGGAGGTGACGATCATCGTGCGCTTCTGGATCGTCGCCGGCATGTGCGTGGCCTTCGGGATGGGGTTGTTCTACTCCGACTTCATCGGCAATGGCTGAGCCGCTCGACGGGCGCAGCACCCTGGTCTGCGGGGTCGGTGTGGCCGGAGTCTCGGCCGCGCGGGCACTGCTCGCCGCCGGTGCGTCCGTCTCCCTCTGCGCCACCACCGAGGGCCCGGCGGTGGCAGCACTCGTCGCGGCCGGCGCCCGCTGGCTCGGCGCGCTCAGCACGGTGCCCGACGGGGTCGAGCTGGTGATCGCCTCACCCGGCCTGCGCCCCACCGATCCGCTGCTCGTCGACGCCGCCGGCCGTGGCCTGCCCGTCTGGGGGGAGGTCGAGCTGGCCTGGCGGCTACGGGGTCCCGGCGCGGCCCCCTGGCTCGCCCTGACCGGGACCAACGGCAAGACGACCACCGTGCACATGCTCGAGGCGATCCTGCTGGCGGCCGGGCGACGGGCGGTTGCCGTCGGCAACGTCGGGGTGTCGCTGATCGACGCGGTGCTGGCCGAGCCGCCCTACGACGTGCTTGCCGTCGAGCTCTCCAGCCAGCAGCTGCACTTCGCGCCGTCGCTGCGGCCCCGCGCCGGCGCGCTGCTCAACCTCGCCGACGACCACCTGGACTGGCACGGGAGCTTCGCGGCGTACGCGGAGGCCAAGGCTGCGATCTGGAACGCCGACGTGGCGGTGGGCAACCGCGACGACGAGCGGGTGGCCGCGCTGCTGGACACCGTCACCGCCCCGGCCGTCGTCGGCTTCACGCTCGACGAGCCGGCCGCCGGTGACGTGGGCGTACGCGACGGGGTGCTCGTCTTCGGCGGCGACGGGCCGGCGATCATCGCGGCCGACGAGATCCGTCCGGCGGGTGTGCACAATGTCGCCAACGCGCTGGCCGCCGCCGCGCTGGCCCGCGCCTACGGCATCGACGCCGCCGGCATCGCGGCCGGGCTGCGCGCCTTCGTGCCCGACCCGCATCGCAACCAGCTGGTGGGCGAGTTCGGCGGGGTCACCTACGTCGACGACAGCAAGGCCACGAACGGGCACGCAGCGCGTGCGTCGCTGCTGGCCTACCCGCGCATCGTCTGGATCGCGGGCGGTCAGCTGAAGGGGGCAACCGTCGACGACCTCGTGCTCGAACTGCGCGACCGGCTGGTCGGTGTGGTGCTGCTGGGCGTCGACCGAGCTGTGATTGCCGAGGCGTTGCGGCGACACGCACCGGAGATCCCCGTGATCGACGTGTCGAGCAACGACGATGGGGCCATGCTCTCTGTCGTGCGTGCCGCGGCCGGACTCGCGCGTCCGGGCGACACCGTGCTGCTTGCCCCGGCCGCCGCGAGCTACGACATGTTCGCCAACTACTCCGCACGTGGCGACGCGTTCGCCGCGGCTGCCCGGCTGATCGCGGAGGAGCCGGCGTGAGCGCTCTGCCCGCGCTGGCCGATCGTGCCCAGGCCGTCCGCTCGCGCCTGACCCGCGCCGACACCGGTGACCGCTTCCTCGACCGCCCCTACGCCTCGGTGCAGCTGCTACTCGTCTCGGCCGCCGGGCTGCTCGTCTTCGGCGTGCTGATGGCCGTCTCCACGACCATCGCGGCCTCCACCGACCCGGCCGACGGCGGCTCGACCTCGATCTGGACGCAGGTGATCAAGGAGGGCATCTTCATCGTCATCGGCCTCCCGATCTTCTGGTCGGCGATGGTGCTGCCGCCGAAGGCCTTCCGCGTGCTGGCCTACCCGTTCATGATCCTGGGCTTCATGTCGCTGCTCGCCGTGCTCATCCCCGGCATCGGCTTCGGGGTCTACGGCGCTCGCCGCTGGATCGACCTGGGGCCACTGCAGCTGCAGCCCTCGGAGTTCGCCAAGATCGGCGTGCTGCTCTGGGGCGCGGACCTGCTGGCCCGCAAGCAGCAGCTCGGCACCCTGCGCAAGGCCCGGCACCTCTTCATCCCGCTCGTCCCCGGGTTCCTGCTCATCGCCGGCCTGGTGATGCTGGAGCCCGACCTCGGCACCACCTGCTGCTACCTGCTGATCCTGCTCGGCCTGCTGTGGATGGTCGGCATGCCGATGCGCTACTTCGCCGTGATGGTCGGCCTGGTGGCCGGTGGGGTGACGCTGCTCGCGCTGGCCGCCCCGTACCGCTGGCAGCGTGTCACGAGCTTCCTGCACCCGTTCTCGCACGCCAAGACCACGACCTATCACGCGGCCGAGGGGATCTACGCCCTCGCCTCCGGCGGCATCTTCGGCGTGGGCCTCGGCCAGGGCACCTCGAAGTACGGCTGGGTGCCCAACGCCAACTCCGACTTCGTCTTCGCGATCATCGGCGAGGAGCTCGGGCTGCTCGGCTGCCTCGCGGTGCTGGCGCTGTTCGCCATGTTCGCCTTCTCCGGCATGCGGATCGCCCGCCGCAGCGCCGACCCGTTCGTCCGGCTGGTGGCAGGGGCGGCCACCGTGTGGATCTGCGGCCAGGCCGTGATCAACGTCGGCTACGTCACCGCGCTGCTGCCCGTCACCGGCATCCCGCTGCCCTTCATCTCGGCAGGCGGCACGTCGCTGCTGGCGACGTTCTTCGTGCTCGGCATGCTCGTCTCCTTCGCCCGTCACGAGGCACCGGCGGTGGTGGCCGCCCGACGGCAGGAGCGCTTCGGCCGGCGCTCGCGCCTGGAGCGCTGGCTGCGCATTCCGGTACCCAAGCCCTACGCGCCACCGAAGCGGC
>JAOPUX010000196.1 GCA_025963285.1 Jatrophihabitans sp. | reverse complement strand
ATTCCGCGGCGGCCAACGTGGTGCGCGGGGCCGACTTTGTGCTCGGGGCCGACTTTGTGCGCGGGGACGACATTGTGCGCGGGGCTGACGTTGTGCGCGGTCTGGGCGCCAGGAGCCGCTGGCAGCGCCGGGACCGCGCACAAAGTCGCCCAGTGCGGCCCGACAGCGCGCACAAAGTCGCCCCGCGCGCCCCGGCAGCGCGCACAAAGTCGCCCCGTGCGCCCCGGCAGCGCGCACAAAGTCGCCCCGTGCGCCCCGACAGCGCGCACAAAGTCGCCCCGCTTGCGGCCCGACAGCGCGCACAGAGACGGGCCCGGCGTCGACCCCGGGCGGTGTTGAGCTAGGTGCCGAGCTAGCTGAAGACGGCGAGCCAGATAGCGATGTAGTGGCAGACGGCCGCCACCAGCGTGCAGGCGTGGAAGACCTCGTGGAACCCGAAGACGCCGGGCACGGGGTTGGGCTTCTTCAGCCCGTAGACGATGCCGCCGATCGTGTAGATGATGCCGCCGGCCATCACGAGCACCATCGCGGCAACCCCGGCGTTGTGGAGCAGCTCCGGCATCACGAAGACGGCCACCCAGCCCAAGGCGATGTAGCAGGGCACCGAGAGCCAGCGCGGTGCCGTGGGCCAGGCGGTCTGCAGCGCCACCCCGAAGATCGCCCCGATCCAGACGGCCACGAGCACGGCTATGGCGGTGCCGTGCGAGAGGGTCAGCGCCGCGATCGGGGTGTAGGTCCCCGCGATGAAGACGAAGATCATCGAGTGGTCGAGGCGCCGCATGATCGCGTGTCCGCGCGGGCTCCAGTCGAGCCGGTGATAGAGCGCGGACGTGCCGAAGAGCAGCGTGACGGTGGCGGCGTAGATGGCCGTCGACGTGCCGGCCCGGCTCCCGTGCGTCACCGCGGCCACAGCCACCAGGGCCGCGCCGGAGCCGATGGAGACGGTGGCGGCGTAGGCATGCAGCCACCCGCGAAGCCGCGGCTTGAGCTCGGTGACGACGGTGGCGAGCGCCTCTACCGGACCCGACACGAATGCGGGGCCTGGACTCGTCATCCAGCAAGGCTACGGCACCGTAGGTATGAATGAGCCGGGCCAACTGAGGACATTCTTGTGAACTGCGAGTTCTTGATCGGCAGTAAGGTCGAGCAGTGAGTCAGCGTGCCCCTGGACTGTCAGCGTGACCATGCGCGACGCGATCTACGCCGTCTACGAGCGCCGTCTCAGGGCCGGGCTCGATGGGCTGCCCGTGCCCAAGCACGTCGCCGTGATGCTCGACGGCAACCGCCGCTGGGCGCGCGCGGCCGGCTTCGAAGACGTCAGCGAGGGGCACCTCGCCGGGGCGCGGCACATCGCGAACCTGCTCACCTGGTGCCGCGAGGTCGGGGTCGAGCACGTCACGCTCTGGCTGCTCTCCACCGACAACCTGCGCCGGCCGTCTACCGAGCTCGAGCCGCTGCTCGGCATCATCGCCGGGGTGGCGGCGTCGCTGGCCGCCGACGGCAACCCGTGGCGCGTCAACCCGATGGGCTCCCTCGATCTGCTGCCCGCCGACACCGCCGCCGCGCTCAAGGACGCCCAGGAGCGCACGGCGCACCGCGACGGCCTCACCGTGAACGTCGCCGTGGGCTACGGCGGGCGGCGCGAGATCGCCGACGCGGTGCGCTCGTTGCTGGCCGAGCACGCCGCCGCAGGGACGTCGATCGAGGAGCTGGCCGAGCTCGTCGACGTCGAACACATCGCCGAGCACCTCTACACGAAGGGCCAGCCCGACCCGGACCTGGTGATCCGCACCTCCGGGGAGCAGCGGCTCTCCGGCTTCCTGCTCTGGCAGTCCGCGCACTCGGAGTTCTACTTCTGCGACGCCCTCTGGCCGGACTTCCGCAAGATCGACTTTCTGCGGGCGCTGCGTGACTACGGCACGCGGCAGCGCCGCTACGGCGGATGAGCTTCGGCCCGCTCGTCTCGGGCGAGTGGCTGTCCGAGCACCTCGAGCAGGTACGGCTCGTCGACGTCCGCTGGTACCTCGACGGTCGCTCGGGGCGGGCGGCCTACGACGCGGGCCATCTCCCCGGGGCCGTCTGGCTCGACATCGACACCGACTTGGCCGAGCCGGCCGGCCCGTCGGAGGGGCGGCACCCGCTGGCCAGCCCGGAGCGCTTCGCTGCAGCGCTGGGGCGGGTCGGTATCGCGGCCGGCCAGCCGGTCGTGGCCTACGACGACGCAGGTGGCTCCACCGCAGCCCGGCTCTGGTGGATGCTGCACGTCCTCGGCGAGCCGGTTGCGGTGCTCGACGGCGGACTCGCCGCCTGGCGGGGCCCGCTCGTCACCACCGTCGCCGAGGTGGCACCCGTCGAGCGCGAGCCGAGGCCCTGGCCGGCGCAGCGCTTCCGCACCGAGGACGACGTTGCCGCGCTGCCGGCGGGCACGGCCCTCTACGACGCACGGTCGGCCGCGCGCTACGCAGCCGGAGACCCCGCGATCGACCCCCGCCCGGGACACATCCCCGGCGCGGCCAGCGCTCCGTGGGCCGACAACCTCGGCCCGGACGGTCGGTTCCGCCCGCCGGCCGAGCTGCGTACCCGCTACGGCGACGGTCCCGCGGTGGCCTACTGCGGCTCCGGGGTCACCGGCTGTCATGACCTGCTGGCCCTCGCTGTGGCCGGCAACGACGACACCGCGCTCTACCCCGGCTCGTTCTCGCAGTGGGGCTCTAACACAGCACGTCCAGTTGAGAACGGGTGAATTACATCTCGGTGTTTCTGCACCCGCGCGGCCGGGCTGGGACGTAGCGTCAGCGTCGGTAGCCGGGCCCACCCGGTTCACCCGGGAGGTCCCGACACGGTGGTTGATTCCAGCGCAGGGGCCGGTCGGCCTCGACATGCTGGTGGGTCGGGACTGGCCGGATTCCTCGATCGCGCAGCAGCTCTGCCTGCCTTGCGCCTGAATCCCGTCTGGAGCACCACGTGACTCTTGCCGCTGACCAGCCCATGCCGCATGACGGCCTCCGCACGTTCGTCCTGGATACCTCGGTGCTGCTCTCCGACCCCGGTGCGCTGGGGAGGTTCGCCGAGCACGAGGTCGTCCTGCCGTTGGTCGTGATTAGTGAGCTGGAGGCCAAGCGTCATCACCCGGAGCTCGGCTGGTTCGCCCGTCAGACGCTGCGCGTGCTCGACGAGCTGCGGATCAAGCATGGCCGCCTCGACTCGGCGGTGCCGATCGGTGAGGGAATGCTCCGCGTCGAGCTCAACCACTCCGACCTCTCGACGCTGCCGGCCGGGTTCCGCATCGACAGCAACGACTCGCGCATCCTGGCCGTCGCGCTGAACCTCGCGGCCGAGGGGGCCAACGTCACCCTGGTCACCAAGGACATGCCGCTGCGGGTGAAGGCCGCGGCCGTCGGCCTGCCCGCCGACGAGTACCGGATGCATCCGGTGGCCGACTCGGCAGGCTGGAACGGCATGGCCGACGTCGAGGTCGCACCGCAGACCATCGACCAGCTCTACGACGGCGAGCACCTCGACCTGATCGAGGAGCCCGACTTCGCCGCGGTGTCCGACCTGCCCTGCCACACCGGCCTGGTACTGCACAGCGCGCGGGGAAGCGCGCTGGCCCGCATCACTGCCGACAAGCAGGTGCGCTTGGTTCGCGGCGACCGTGAGGCCTTCGGCCTGCACGGCCGCTCCGCCGAGCAGCGCATCGCCCTCGACCTGCTCCTCGACCCCGAGATTGGCATCGTCTCGCTCGGCGGACGGGCTGGTACCGGCAAGTCGGCCCTCGCCCTCTGCGCCGGCCTCGAGGCGGTGCTGGAGCGCCGCCTGCACAAGCGCGTCGTGGTCTTCCGCCCGCTCTACGCCGTCGGTGGCCAGGAGCTCGGCTACCTGCCGGGCAGCGAGAACGAGAAGATGGCGCCCTGGGCGCAGGCCGTCTTCGACACCCTCGGTGCCCTGGTGTCGTCGGAGGTCATGGACGAGATCATGGACCGCGGCATGCTCGAGGTGCTGCCGCTCACGCACATCCGCGGCCGCTCGCTGCACGACTCCTTCGTGATCGTCGACGAGGCGCAGTCACAGGAGCGCAACGTGCTGCTGACGGTGCTCTCCCGGATCGGCTCTGGCTCGCGCGTCGTGCTCACCCACGATGTCGCCCAGCGCGACAACCTCCGCGTCGGCCGTCACGACGGCATCGCGGCTGTGATCGAGGCCCTGCGCGGCCACCCGCTCTTCGGCCACGTCACGCTGACGCGTTCTGAGCGCTCGCCGATTGCTGCCCTCGTCACCGAGATGCTCGAGGACCTGCCGCTCTAACCCCCAAATAGTGGTTCGGAAGCGGGCGCAGAGCCCGCTTCCGAACCACTATTGGCGAGGGTCAGATCGCCGGCGACGCGTCGAGTTCGCGGAGCCTGCGCGCCATGCCGCGCAGGATCGAAACGGCCAGCGCCGGCACGTCCTCGAGCAGTTGGCCGAACTCGGCGCGGCCGACCACCGCGAGCGACATCGGTGAGGTGGCCACGATGGTGGCCGTGCGCGGTCCGTCGTCGAGCAGGGCCATCTCGCCGTAGTGGTCACCCGCGGCCAGGGTGGCGATCACCGCACCGCCCCGAGAGACCGAGGCCGTGCCGCTGAGCACGATGGCGAATTCGTGGCCGCGCTCGCCCTCGGTGGTGAGCGTCCGGCCCTCCGGCACCGTCACCTCGGTGCTCAGCCGGGTGACCTCGTGCAGCTCCTTCTTGGAGCAGTGCCTGAACACCGCGATGTCGGCCAGCCGGGCGAGCACGGTGTCGTCGTTGCGTCCCATGGAGGACAGCGTGACACCCGGTGCGTAAGTAGAACGTGTTGCAATTGGAGTGTTAGCGTTCGGGCGTGTTCAGTCGAGACGAGCTGGAGCAGGCCTTCGCCCACTTCCAGTCCGAGGTGGTGAAGGCGGCCGCAACGCCGGACTGGGACCTCTTCGCGAACCTCTTCACCGCGGATGCCTCGTACTACGAGCACGCCTACGGCCGCTTCCAGGGTCGCGACCAGATCTCGGCCTGGGCTCGCAGGACCATGTCGTCGTTCCCGGGCAGTGCCATGCCGGGCTTCCCGGTGGCCTGGCACGTCGTGGACACCGACCGCGGCTGGGTGGTCTGCGAGATCCGCAACGTGATGCTCGACCCGGGCGACGGCAGCGTGCACGAGGCCTCGAACATCACGATCCTGCACTATGCGGGCGACAACCAGTGGTCCTACGAGGAGGACGTCTACAACCCGCAGAAGTTCCTCGACATGGTGCGGGCCTGGGCGCTGGTCGCGCACGCACACGGCACGCTCTCCGAGGAGGGCCGCCAGTGGCTGGCGAAGTACGGCGGCGGCGTCCCGCAGTAGCGCGAAGCACGGCTGTAATCCAGCGGTCGCAGGGCAGACACGAACGGACGTCAGCCTGATCCGATGCCGCGACCCGTCATCACGCCGATGGCCGGTTTCACGGTGGGGATCACCGCGGCACGGCGCCGCACGGAACTCGGTACCGCCCTCGCCGCCCAGGGTGCCCGCGTCCGGTACGGCCCGGCCCTCACCCTCATCACTCCGATGGCCGACGAGGAGCTCCGGGCGGCAACCGCCGCCTGCCTCGCCGGCCCCGTCGACCTCGTGGTGCTGACCACCGGGGCCGGCGTGCGCGCCTGGCTCGACGCCGCCGTCTTCTGGGGGTTCGGCGACGCGCTCATCGCGACCCTGCAGGCCACCACCGTGGTGACGCGAGGGCCGCGCACGGCGGCGGCGGCACGGGCCGCGGGACTGCCCATCGCCCACGAGGCAGAGGCCTCCGTGCAGCTGCTCGAGTACCTGCTCGACTCGTCTGAACTCGCCGGCCGCCGGGTGGCGGTGCAGCTGCACGGCGAGCTGCTGCGCGAGCTCGCCTCGACCCTGCGCGCCCAGGGCGCCGAGGTGATCGAGGTGCCGGTGTACCGCTGGGTTCCGCCGGAGGACCCCGAGCCGCTGCGCCTGCTGATCGAAGAGGTGGCGACGGAGTCGATCGACGCGCTGGCCTTCACCAGCGCCCCCGCTGCCGTGAGCTTCCTGCGGACGTCCGACAGCCTCGGCCTGCTCGCCGACGTCACGGCTGCCCTGAACCGGACGGTGCTCTGCGCCTGCGTCGGGCCGGTCACGGCCGTACCGCTGCAGAACGCGGGGATCCCGGTCGTGCTGCCAGCCCGCACCAGGCTCGACGCGCTGGCCGCCGAGATCATCGAGCAGCTGCCCCGGCGCGCACCCCGGCTCCGGGCCGCCGGGCACGACCTCGAGGTGCGCGGGCACGCGGTGGTGCTCGACGACGAGCTCGTCATGCTGCCGGCCGGCAGCATGGCACTGCTGCGTGAGCTGGTTCGTCGCCCGGGCCAGGTGCTGTCACGCGGGGCGCTGGCGCCGCTGCTGCCGGGTGAGGGCAGCGAGGGGCACGCGGTGGAGGTGGCGATCGGACGGCTCCGGCTCGCCCTCGGCGATCCGGCGCTGGTGCAGACCGTGGTCAAGCGCGGCTACCGGCTCGGGGTGGACCCGGGGACGGTTGCGTCACGTGCGCGGGTGGTGCGCTGAGGGGGCCCGCCAGGCGGGTGAGAAGCTGACGACGTGTCGTCCTCGTTGATCTCCCGCGACCTGGCCTCGGTGTGGCACCCCTTCACGCAGCACTCGCTCTGGCCGGTCGACGATCCCATCGTCATCGACCGAGCCTCCGGCGTGTACCTCTACGACACCGACGGCCGCCGCTACCTCGACGGCGTCTCCTCGCTCTGGGTCACCGTGCACGGCCACGGTGAGCCGGAGATCAACGAGGCGATCCGCGCCCAGCTGGCCCGACTGGATCACTCGACCTTCCTCGGCCTGACCCACGAGCCGGGCATCCGCACCGCCGAGGAGCTGCTGCGCGTCGCACCCGACGGGCTCGCCAAGGTCTTCTTCGCCGGAGACGGCTCGTCGGCGGCCGAGGCCGCGATCAAGATTGCCTACCAGGCCGCGGTGCAGCGCGGCGAGGATCGCCCGCTGTACCTGCACATTGCGGAGGGCTACCACGGCGACACCCTCGGCGCCGTCTCCCTCGGCGGGGTGGAGCTCTTCCACGCGACGTACCGGCCGCTGCTGATCAACACCCGGATGGTCTCCTCCCCGGGCGTGCTGGCCGAGGGCCAGACGCGGTCGGGCCGGGCGTTCGAGGTGCTGGCCGAGCTCCGTGCCGTGCTGGAGGCCGAGCCGGGGCGGGTCTGCGCCATCGTCGTCGAGCCGCTGGTGCAGGCCGCCGGCGGCATGCTCACCCACGACCCGTCGTTCCTGGTCGGCGTCCGGGCGCTCTGCGACGAGTTCGGCGCGTCGATGCTGGTCGACGAGGTGGCCACCGGCATCGGCGCCACCGGCCGGTGGTTCGCCGTCGAGCACGCCGGTGTCGTCCCCGACCTGATGGTGGTGGGCAAGCGGATCACGGGCGGCACGCTGCCGTTGTCGGCCGTGCTGGCCACCCAGGAGATCTACGACTGCTTCCTCGGCGAGGGCACCCGCACCTTCTTCCACGGCCACACCTACACCGCCAACCCGCTCTCGTGCGCGGCTGCCCTGGCCAACCTCTCGCTCATGCACGAGCGCGGGACGGTGGCGCGGGCCGCCGCGGTGGGCGAGGCGCTCGGCGCCGGGTTGTCTGCGATCGAGCGGTACGACGGGGTCCGCGAGATCCGGCGCGTCGGCACGATGACAGGCATCGAGGTGAACCCGGTCGGCGAGCGCACCGGCTTCGAGGTCTGCCGGGCCGCCCGCGAGCAGGGCGTGATCATCCGCCCGCTCGGCGACGTCGTGGTGCTGATGCCACCGCTGGGCATCAGCGACACCGAGCTGGCCGAGCTCGTCGGGGTGGTCGACGCCTCGATCCGCAAGGTGGTCCAGTGAGCAGCTCCTTGGATCGGGTGCGGGCGGTGGTGACGGCCCGTGAGGAGGCCGGGCTACGTCGCTACCTGCGGCCACGCGCCTCCGGCGACGACGTGCTGGATCTCGCCGGCAACGACTACCTGGGCCTGTCCCGCGACCCGCGGGTGATCGCCGCGGCCGCTGCCGCGGGTGCCGAGTGGGGCGCCGGTTCGACGGGGTCGCGGCTGGTCACCGGCACCACGGCACTGCATCTCTCCTTCGAGGAGTCACTGGCGGCGTTCCTGGGGGCTGAGGCCGCGCTCGTCTTCTCCTCGGGCTATCTCGCCAACCTCGGGGTGCTCACGGCACTGGCCGGGCCGGAGGTCACGATCGTCTCCGACGCAGGCAACCACGCCTCGGTGATCGACGGGTGCCGCCTCTCCGGGGCAACGATCGCGGTCTACCCGCACGGTGACCTCGCGAAGGCCGAGGCGGCGCTGGCCACCGTCGACACCGCCCACGCGCTGATCGTCACCGACGGGGTGTTCTCGGTCGACGGCGACGTTGCCGACATCGCCGGCCTGCACGCCCTGGCGCGCCGCTTCGGTGCCCTGCTGGTGGTCGACGAGGCGCACGCGCTGGGCGTGGTCGGCCCGGGCGGCGTGGGGTCGGTGGCCGCCGCGGGGCTGGCCGGCGAGGCGGACGTCGTGCGGACGGTGACGCTATCGAAGTCGCTGGGGGCGCAGGGCGGCGCGGTGCTCGGGGCCCGGGCCGTCATCGACCTGCTGATCAGCACGGCACGCCCCTTCATCTTCGACACCGGGCTGGCGCCGGCCTCGGTGGGGGCGGCCGCCGCGGCACTCGGCATCCTCGCCGCCTCGCCTGACCGCGCCGCCGCGGTGCTGGCCCGGGCCGACGCGCTGGCCTCGATCGTCCGGGGTCTCGGGGTGGAGACGGTGGTGCCCGCCGCCGCGGTGGTGCCGGCGGTGCTCGGTGATCCGCTGCGTGCTGTGGCTGCTGCTGCCGCCTGCCTGGAGCTCGGATTGCGGGTGGGGTGTTTCCGGCCGCCCTCGGTGCCGGCCGGCCGCTCATGCCTGCGGCTCACTGCCCGCGCCGACCTGACGCCGGACGACCTCGACCGGGCGGCCACGGTGCTGGCGCGGGTGCTCGGGTGAGCGAGCTTGCGAGCGAACTAATGGGGATGAGTCCTCTGGCGTGCCCGACGGAGGAGGGCGCGTGAGCATCCTGATCGTCTCGGGGACCGGCACCGACATCGGCAAGACCGTCGCCACGGCAGCACTGGCGGCTTGCGCCACCGGGTCGGTTGCGGTGGTGAAGCCCATCCAGACAGGCGTGCGTGAGGGAGAGCCCGGCGATCTCGCCGAGGTGACCCGGCTGACCGGGATCACCGAGGTGCACGAGTTCCGCCGCTACCCCGAGCCGCTCTCCCCGCACCACGCGGCGCGCGACAGCGGCCTGCCCGAGCTCACCGATGGCGAGGCGGTACTGCGGATCGTCGACCTGGCGAACCAGTTCGACAACGTCATCGTCGAGGGTGCCGGCGGGCTCCTCGTCCCCTATGACAACGACACTCGGTGGACGCTGGTTGACCTTGCCCATGAGCTGGAGGCGCCGGTCATGGTTGTCACCGCCCCCGGCCTCGGCACGCTGAACCACACCACGCTGACCGTCGAGCGGTTGCACGAGGAGTCGCTCGAGCTCGCCGGGATCATGCTCGGCAGCTGGCCCCGCGAGCCGGACCTGGCCATGAGATACGGCATCGTCGACATCCGGCGGTTGTGCGGACGCAGCGAACTTGCCGGTGTCCTGCCAGCGGGCATGTCGGCGATGAGAGACTTCACTGAGCAAGCCCGCGCGGCACTGGCGCCGGAGTGGGGCGGAACGTTCGACTGGCAGGCCTTCCGTGCTGCCCAGCAGATCTAGGAGCACACCTCGTGGCTGACATCCTCGCCGTCGCTCGGACGCAGGTACTCGAGCAGGGCATCGGGCTCACCGAGGAACAAGCAGTGCAGGCGCTCAGCTTGCCGGATTCGCGGGTGGACGAGCTGCTCGACCTGGCCCACGAGGTCCGGATCAAGTGGTGCGGCGACGAGGTCGAGGTCGAGGGCATCGTCTCGCTGAAGACCGGTGGCTGCCCCGAGGACTGCCACTTCTGCTCGCAGTCGGGCGTCTTCGACTCGCCGGTCCGTTCGGCGTGGCTGGACATCCCGTCGCTGGTGAAGGCCGCGCAGGAGACGGCCGAGACCGGCGCCTCGGAGTTCTGCATCGTGGCGGCGGTGCGCGGGCCGGACGAGCGCCTGATGAAGCAGGTCCGCGAGGGCGTGGCTGCGATCAACGCGGTGGTCGACATCAACGTTGCGTGCTCGCTGGGCATGCTGAACCAGGACCAGGTCGACGAGCTTGCCTCGATCGGGGTGCATCGCTACAACCACAACCTCGAGACGGCCCGCTCGTACTTCCCGTCCGTCGTCACCACGCACTCCTTCGACGAGCGGATCGACACCTGCCAGATGGTGCGCAAGGCCGGTATGGAGCTCTGCTGCGGCGGCATCCTCGGCATGGGGGAGACGGTGGAGCAGCGGGCCGAGTTCGCCGCCCAGCTCGCCGCGCTTGATCCCGACGAGGTGCCGCTGAACTTCCTCAACCCCCGCCCGGGCACGCCGTTCGGTGACCAGGAGCCGATGACGGCCGTCGACGCACTGCGGGCCGTCGCTACGTTCCGGCTCGTGATGCCGCGCACCGTGCTGCGCTTCGCCGGGGGCCGCGAGATCACGCTCGGCGACCTGGCCGAGCGGGGTGTGCGCGGCGGCGTGAACGCGGTGATCGTCGGCAACTACCTGACCACCCTCGGCCGCCCGGCCGACGAGGACCTGGCGATGCTCGCCGACCTGCGCATGCCGATCAAGGCGCTGGCCCGGGACCTGTGAGTGGCGCGCCTGGCGATCTAGTTGCGGTTTCGGGGCCATGACCCCGGAGACGCAACAAGATCGCGTGTACTGCGACCGGTGTGGTGAGCCGGGCGTCCACGCCGGCTGCGCGGCCGCCCGCGAACTCGAACCGCCTCGCTACTGCGCGCAGTGCCGCCGCCGGATGGTCGTGCAGGTGACGCCGCGTGGCTGGGTGGCCCGCTGCGTCGAACACGGCGAAGTCACGTCCTGACGTGTTTGCCTACGCAGTCGCCGGTTCAGCTCGCGCGAACCGGCGATAGCGTAGGCAAACAGGTCAGGCCGGCGTGGTCATCGAGAGCACGTCGAGGGCCTCGTCCAGCTTCTCCTCGGTGAGCGCCCCGGGCACGTGCCCGCGCTCGATGACGACCTGGCGGATCGTCTTCTTCTCGGCCAGCGCCTGCTTGGCGATCTTGGCGGCCTCGTCGTAGCCGACGTAGTGGTTCAGCGGCGTGACGATCATCGGGGTGCCCTCGGCGTACTCCAGGCACTGCTCGACGTTCGCGGTGATGCCGTCGATGCAGCGGTCGGCGAAGACCCGGGAGACGTTGGCCAGCAGCCGGATCGACTCCAGCACGTTGCGCGCCATCAGCGGCAGGTAGACGTTCAGTTCGAACGCGCCGGAGGCACCGCCCCACGCCACCGCGGCGTCGTTGCCGATGACCTGGGCCACGACCTGGGTGACGGCCTCGCAGAGCACCGGGTTGACCTTGCCGGGCATGATCGACGAGCCGGGCTGCAGGTCAGGCAGATAGATCTCCGACAGCCCCGTGCGCGGGCCCGAGCCCATCCAGCGGATGTCGTTGGCGATCTTGTTGAGGCCGACCGCAATGGTGCGCAGCGCGCCGGAGAGCTCGACCAGCCCGTCGCGCGCGCCTTGAGCCTCGAAGTGGTTGCGCGCCTCGGTCAGCGGCAGCCCCGTCTCGCTGGCGATGAGCGCGATGACGTCGGCCGCGAAGCCGGCGGGGGCGTTGATACCGGTGCCGACCGCGGTGCCGCCGAGGGGCAGTTCGGCCACCCGGGGGAGCACGGCGTTGAGGCGCTCGACGCCGTAGCGAACCTGTGCGGCGTACCCGGCGAACTCCTGGCCGAGGGTGACGGGCGTGGCGTCCATCAGGTGGGTGCGGCCGGACTTCACGACGGTGGCGAACTCCCTCGCCTTGCCCTCGAGGGCAGCCGCCAGCGACTGCAGCGCGGGAACCAGGTCGCTCACCACGCCCTTGGTGGCGGCGACGTGGATGGCCGACGGGAACTGGTCATTGGAGGACAGCGGGTCGTTGACGTCATCGTTGGGGTGCACGCTGGCGCCGTCGCCCAACCGCTCGGCTGCGAGCGAGGCCAGCACCTCGTTGGCGTTCATGTTCGACGAAGTGCCCGAACCGGTCTGGAAGACGTCGATCGGGAACTCGGCGTCCCAGTCGCCGCGGGCGACCTCGGCCGCGGCCTGGGCCACCGCGTTCGCCTTGACCGGGTCGAGCGCACCGCGTTCGGCCCGCACCCGGGCTCCGGCGCCCTTGATCAACGCCAGCGCGGCGATCAGCTCACGTTCAATCGGCTGCCCCGAGATGGGGAAGTTCTCCACC
>JAOPUX010000125.1 GCA_025963285.1 Jatrophihabitans sp. | reverse complement strand
GCCGGGCGGCGGTTGAGCCGGGCGGGCCGCGGCGCGGGACCGAAGCGCGTGGGGGCGTAGTCGATCAGGAGCTTGTTGGCGACGTAGTGGAACGGGGTCTCCAGCTGCACCCCCAGCTCCGGCGTGGTCTCGAAGACGCCCAGCATCTCGGTGAAGTACCGCGAGATCCCGCCGTGCCGCTGAGCCAGGAAGATCTGGTCGTCGAGCAGCACCTTCACCGCTGTGAGCTCGCCGCGACCGGTGGCAGTGGGGTGGCGGCCCGTCCGACCAGGGCCTTGTCGAGGTTGAGCCGTACCCGCTCGGCGAGTGTCAGCCCGGAGCCGCTGGAGTCCGGACGCAGCGTGATCGGTGCGTCCGTCTCGGGGACGTGCGTACTGCGCCAGTGCGTGTAGAGCATCGCCGCGATCGCCTCCGGGACATAGAAGAACCGGTCCGTCAGGTCGGCCTCGAGGTAGTTGAAGACCGCGCTTGACAGCGCGCAGGCCACGAGGGCGCCGGCGATGTCGTAGTAGCGCATGAGCGAGATCGACAGCCGCAGGTTGCCGAGGGCGTAGACGAGCATCGCGACGAACAGCAGCAGGCCACCGGAGGCCAGCTCCTGCAGGTAGACGTTCTGCGCCTGGTCGGCCACCTGCAGGCCGATACCGAAGATCGGGGAGTGCTTGAAGTCGCGCACGCCCTGCGCGCCCACGAGGGCGCGGACGGCATTACTGCCGGCGGTGGCCGTGGTGCCGCCGCCGAGACGGGTGGCCTTGAGCAGCGCGTTGCCTGCGCCGGGGACCACCGCGAAGATCACCGCGGCAGCGATGCCGGCGGCGAGGGCTACCGAGAGGATGCGCTTGCGGTAGTACGGGATCAGGGCGAAGGCGAATGCCCCGCCGAGGACGATGCAGACCGCCCCGCCGCGTGAGCCGGTGGCGTAGTCACCGAGGGTGACCCCGATCGCCCCGATGATGCCGAGGTAGCGCATCCGGCGGTTGGCCTGGGCGGCCATCCAGAGTGCGATCGGCAGCGCCAGGATGCAGCTCGCCGCGAGGTAGTTCGGGTGTTTGGTGAGGCCGCCCTCGCGGGCGAGCTGGAAGTTGACGTGCGTCAACGTCGTGCCCAGGTGGGTGACGCCGAGGCCGTCGCTGAAGGCGATGAAGCCGGAGACCGCGGTGCCCAGCACCATCGCCGTCGGCAGCCAGCGCAGCACCTTCGGCTGATGGCGGACGGCGTAGGAGAACGCCAGCGGGGTCACCGCGATGCCCACGATGAACTTGAAGGCCACCCCGAGGTTGGACTGGATCTGCACGGTCGGCACGCCGTTCGCGCCCACGATCACTCGCTGGATCACGTAAAGCTTGTCGACCGGCGCGAAGACGTGCACCACGGCGACGATGAGGATCGCGTAGGTGAGCTGGCGAATCCATCCTGGACTCCGCGGGACCGATCCGCGGATGTCGGCGGAGATGAACGCGGCGAGCGAGATCAGGATCAGGCCGTCGCCGGGGCGCAGACCGCCGAAGATGATCCCGTTCCAGGGCAGGGTGAAGGCCGCTCCGACCGCGCTCCAGATACCGATCTTCACCAGGTTGGAGCGGACGATGATCAGCCCGGCGGTGAGCACGATGATCGCGATGCCGGCGTAGTTCGCGATCCCCGTGCTGCGCAGCGTGACGGCCTCGAGCAGCAGGAGGCCACCCCCCAGCAGCACGAGCACGGCGAAGCCCGAGCGGCGTGCGATCACCGGCAAAGACTACGTGAGCCGACCTGTCCAGGTGCGCCGTGGCGAGCCCGACGTGCGGCATCATTGCGGCGTGGTCCGCCTCCCGCCCGTCGCCCGACCTCTCTACCCGTACCTGAAGCCGCTCTACTCGGTGGGTACCGGTGTGCTTGCCCCCGTCACGCTGGCGCTGAGCCGCCGCCGCGGTGGCCAGCTGCCTACCGGCGTGGCCACCACCCTCGCCGAGGCCGCGCGCTCCACCGGCGGACGCTGTGTGGTGGCCCGCCCGGCCGAGGTGCTGACCCGGCAGCTGCCGACGGGCATCCCGGCCGGCCACGCCGCCTACCCGCCGGAGCGCGTCGAGACCGTGCCCGCGGTGGAGGTCGCCGAGTTGCCGCGCGGGCGCGTCTACGGACCGCATCACGCCCTGATCAGCGGCAACGACGAGCTCGTCCAGCAGCTGAGCTTCTACTTCGGCACGAACCGCCCGCGGCAGCACCCGCTCTTCCTCCGCCCGTCCGGACCGCCGCCGCTGGAGGTGCCCGGCCGGCTCGGCGTGCTGGCCACCCGCGGGGACGTGAACTACTACCACTACCTGATCGACGTCCTGCCGCGGCTGGCTGTCCTGGCTCAGGTGCCGGAGATCGAGGCGCCCGAGCGCTGGTACGCCACCGCGAACCAGCGCTTCCAGCGTGAGCTGCTCGACCGCTTCGGGATCACCGAGGAGCGCCGGATCGACGCCTACGCCAACCCGCACGTGCGTGCCGACGTCCTGGTGGTGCCCGCGCCGCCGTCGATGACCGTCATCAACCCGCCGTGGGTCGTCCCGTTCCTGCGCGAGACGCTGCTGGCCACCCCGATCGCCCGGATCCCGGGTCAGGGGCTCTACCTCACCCGGGGTGGCACCGCCAACAACCGCCAGGTCACGAACGAGGCCGAGGTCGTGGAGTTCCTGGCTGCGAAGGGGTTCCGGAGCGTCGACCCCGGGAAGTTGACGGTGGCCGAGCAGATCGAGGCCTTCGCCAGCGCCACCTGCATCGTCGGAGCCCATGGCGCGGCGTTCGGGAACCTGGTCTTCGCCAGCCCGGGGTCAACGGTGATCGAGCTCTTCCCGGCCGGCGCCGCGCTGCCGGATTTCTGGAAGCTGTCCAGTGGCGTCGAGGGCCTCCGGTACCGTTACCTCTGCGGTTCTGGGCCTGTGAAGGGGCGCAGCCGCGCGCAGATGCTCGTCCGGGACATCACGGTTGATCTGCGGAATCTCGGTGTCATGGTGGATCAAGCCCTCGGAGCGGATTAGACAAAAGCCCGCATATACGGTGTGGCGCATCCCTGCGAACCTGCGGGGCGTGTTCGATCGTTGGTAGCTAACATCAGGCAAAGTGACGAAAGGTAAGTCGTGAACCTCAGGTCCTACCTCCGCGTTCTGCGCGAGCGCTGGAAGCTGGTCCTGTTCTTCCTGGTCGCCTCGATCGGGGTGGCAGTGGTCGTCACGGTGGAGTCGCCGAAGGTCTACACGGCCAGCGTGCAGGTGTTCGTGCAGCCGACGAGCTCGGTGACCAGCCAGACGCAGTACACCGGAGTCGTCGCCGGCCAGGCCCTGGTCACCACCTACGCGTCGCTGGCGACCACGCCGGACATCATCCAGGCGGTCAAGAACGACCTGCACCTCGAGATCACCGACAGCGCGCTGCGAGGCAAGATCACCGCCTCCGCGCCGCTGGCGCAGTCACTGGTGGTCCTCTCGGTCACCGACCGCTCACCGAACCGCGCGGCCGCCATCGCCAACTCGGCCGGCCGCAGCTTCACGACCGTGATCGAGAAGTTCTCCGAGGACAACAACCACCTGCCGACGGTGAAGCTCTTCGTCACCCAGCCGGCCACCGCGCCCAGTAGCCCGACGAGCCCGAACACGATCCTGAACATCGGTATCGGCTTCGTCCTGGGCCTGCTGATCGGCGCCGCGCTGGCCGTGGCCCGCGACATCGTCGACAACCGGATCAAGGATCCCGACGAGCTCTCCAAGGTCGCCGGCGCGCCGATGATGGGCATCGTCGTCGACGACCCGAAGACGCCGCGGCACCCGATCGCCACCAGAGCAGGCAACCGCAACGTGCGTGCGGAGAACTACCGGCAGCTGCGCGCGAACCTGCAGTTCGCCAACGTCGATCACCACCCGCGGGTCATCGCCGTCACCAGCTCGGTGCCGACCGAGGGCAAGACGACGGTGGCGATCAACCTGGCCTCCACGCTGGCCGAGGCCGGTTTCAGCGTCTGCCTCGTCGATGCCGACCTCCGCCGCCCGACGGTCGCCAAGGTGCTCGGCCTGCTCAGCCCGGTGGGGCTCACGAGCGTCCTGATCCACCAGATCGAGCTCGGTGAGGTGCTGCAGCACGCCGGGTCGAGCATGTACGTGCTCACCTCCGGCCCCACCCCGCCCAACCCGAGCGAGGTGCTCGCGTCCTCCTACGTGCGTGACGTGATCCGCTCGCTGCTCGACAAGGTCGACTACGTGGTCATCGACACCGCGCCGCTGCTGCCGGTCGCCGACGGCTCCGAGGTGGCCGCCCTGGCTGACGGCACGCTGCTCGTTGCGCGGCACGGCCTCACCACCGACAACAACATCAAGCGGGCCACCGCGACGCTGGCGCGCGTCGACGCGAAACTTCTTGGCGTCGTGCTCAACCGGATGCCACTCAAACGAAACCGGAACGAGTACGGCTACACCTATTATCGCGAGACCGATGCACCGACGCACTCCCGCTCGGAGCGTCGCAAGGCAAAGAAGAGCTGAGAGTGGGGCTGACATCGTGAGTCGGCCTCGCCAGCAGTTCGCTCCCCCGATGGTCCCCGCCAGGGAGGCAGTTCAGTGAAGTCAGTCGACGCAGTCGTAACCGGAGCAGGTGGATTCATCGGCGGGCACCTCGTCGAGTCATTGCTGGCGCAGGGCAAGTCGGTACGCGGGGTGGACATTAAGCCCCTCGACGAGTGGTGCCAGCTGCACCCCGAGGCCGAGAACAGCCAGGGCGACGTCTCGCTGCTCGAGGGTGCGCGCGCGGCCACGGCCGGGGCCGGAACCGTCTACAACCTCGCTGCTGACATGGGCGGCATGGGGTTCATCGAGAACAACAAGGCTGCCTGCATGATGTCGGTCCTGACGAGCACCCACGTGCTGCAGGCCGCCAAGGAGGCCGGTGTCGAGCGGTACTTCTACTCATCCTCGGCCTGCGTGTACGCCGCCGAGCACCAGACCAGCCCGGATGTCGTGCCGCTCAAGGAGGCCGACGCCTACCCGGCAATGCCGGAGGACGGCTACGGCTGGGAGAAGCTCTTCAGCGAGCGGATGGCGCGCCACTACCTCGAGGACTTCGGTGTCCAGACGCGGGTGGCCCGCTACCACAACGTCTACGGCGAGTTCGGTACCTGGGACGGGGGCCGCGAGAAGGCGCCTGCCGCCACCTGCCGCAAGGTGGCGATCGCGGCGATCACCGGCAACCACACGATCGAGATCTGGGGTGACGGGCAGCAGACCCGCAGCTTCACCTACATCGACGACTGCGTGCACGGCACCCAGCTGATCACCAACGCCGACGACCCTCGCCCCGTGAACCTCGGCAGCGACGAACTCGTCACCATCAACGAGCTGGTCGACATCGTCGAGAAGATCGCCGGGGTCACGCTCGAGCGGAACTACAACCTCACTGCCCCCCAGGGTGTGCGTGGTCGCAGCAGCGACAACACCGAGATCCTTCGTCGCTACGGCTGGGCTCCGGCCACGCCACTGGCCGAGGGCCTCGAGCGGAATTACCGCTACATCTACGACGAGGTGAAGAAGTCCCTCGCGTGACCCACAGCCCCGCCGGTAGCGGCCCGTGAGTTCACGGTTTCGCAGGCGTCTGACGCGCCTGGAGACCCGACTCCGCTATCTGGCGGCTGCGGGTTCGCTACGCAGGTGGGGCATCTGGGGTGCCGCCACCCTCGTCGCTATGGGGATCCTCTGGATCGTCGTCACCGGGATCGTGGCGCGCAACGACGCCATAGCGATCCGCACCCGGCTGCACGACGTCCAGGTGCTGGTCGCAGCCGGTGACGTGCAGGGCGCCGAGCAGGTGGCCGCCGACATCCCGGCGCTGGCGAAGCGGGCGCACCGCCTCACCACAGGGCCAGCCTGGTTCCTCGGCTCGGAGATCCCGTACTTCGGCACCCCGCTCGAGATCGCCCGCGGCACTACGGCCGCCACCGACGAGCTGGGCAGCCAGGGCGTCTCCGTGCTGCTCAAGGTGATCCTGAAGCTCGATCCGGCCAAGCTGCGCACCAACGGGCACACCATCGACCTGGCACCGCTGGCCGCCGCCGCCCCGCAGCTCAAGACCGTGGCGCACGTGGTCGATCATGCGGTGAAGCGCCTCGACGGGGTGCCGTCGTCCAGCTGGCTGACTCCGGTGGACTCCGTGCACGCCACGATGCAGACGCTGCTGACCTCGGTCGACGGCTACGTCAACGCCGCGGCACGGGCCTCCGACGTGCTGCCCACGATGCTCGGCGACGACGGGCCGAAGCGGTACTTCATCGGCCTGCAGAACGAGGCCGAGATGCGGGGGACCGGTGGGCTGCCCGGTGCCTTCGCCATCCTGGTGGCCGACCACGGCAAGCTGACGTTCACGCACTTCGAGAGTGACACCGCCCTGCTGCCGAAGGCCACCAACCAGCTGGTGAAGACCGGCCTGGACTTCGGCACCAACTACGACCTCGCCTACGGCACGTCCAACCCCACCTCGCTCTACGTGAACTCCAATGTCAGCCCGAACTTCCCGTACGCAGCCAAGATCTGGGCTGCAATGTGGGAGAAGCAGTCAGGCGAGCACGTCGACGGCGCGATGGCGGTGGACCCTGGCGTACTGGCGAACCTGCTGGCGGCCACCGGGCCGGTGACGACGCCGAGCGGCGTGCCGCTGGCCGGTGACTCGGTGGTCTCGCTCGTGGAGCAGAAGGAATACGCGATCTTCAACAACAACACGGCACGCAAGGACTTCCTGGTCAGCGTGCTCAAGTCGGTGGCCGACACCGCGATCAGCGGGCGGCCGACTGCGCCGGCCCTGGTACGGGCGCTCACCAACTCGGCCAAGGCGCACCGGGTATTCGTCTGGAGCTCCGACGCCGCCGTGGAGAAGGTGATCGGCCAGACGGACTACGCCGGGGCGATCCCGACGACCTCGACGAGACCCTTCGTCGGGCTGGTGATGAACAACGCCGCGGCAGGCAAGCTCGACTACTACCTCAACCGGTCGGTGACGTACCAGAGCACCGGCTGCGGCTCCACGCGCGACGTCGAGGTGACCATCGAACTGAAGAACGGGGCGCCCACCTCAGGGCTGCCGTCCTACGTCACCGACCGCCTCGACGCCGACCACCCGGCTGACGTGAAACCCGGCGACAACCGCGCGATCGTCGACTACTACGCCACGCCGGGCGCGCAGTTGGCCAGCGCCCAGATCAACGGGGCGGCGGCGACCGCCAACGTGCTCAGCGAGCTCGGGCATCCGGTGTACCGCCTGGACCTCGAGATGCCGCGGCAGACGATCTCGACGATCAAGCTGCACCTCGTCGAACCGGCCAGTAAGGGCAGCGTCGACGTCTGGTACCAGCCGGGCGTCAACCCGGAGAGCGTGACCGTGGACGCCCAGACCTGCCACTGACCTAGCCGATCGGTCCTAGCCCGATCGGTTCTAGCCCGATCGTGCAACGTTTGGCGGCCTCAGACCGCCAAAAGTTGCACAATCCCTGGGAAAGTCAGGCGTTGACGACCTCGGCCTCGCCGTTGCGGGCAAGGATGACGCCCAGCAGCACGGCCACGCCGGCGATACCCGTCAGCACCGTGAGGCCCTCACCGAGGAAGATCGCGGAGAGGGCGATGCCGAAGACGGGGATGAGCGTGAGCGAGGTGCCGGCCAGCGCCGACGACACCCGCCCCAGCGCCCAGTTGTAGAGGCCGAAGGCCATGGCTGAGCCGACGATGCCGGTGGCCACGCCGGCCACGACGTAGCGTGGCTGGGCGGTGCCGAAGGGGTGACCGTGCCCGAAGAGCGCCACGCCGACCGCGACGGGCAGCGTCACCAACCACCCGACGAAGAACTGGTAGCTGGTGAAGGTGAGCGGGTCGGTGGCGTCGGAGAGCCGGTGCGCCATCACGACGTAGCCGGCCGAGGTGACGGCGCCGGCGAGCACCAGCAGGTCGCCGGTCACTGTCGCCGCACCACCACCGCCGTCGGCGAGCAGCGCCGAGCCGGCGAAGGCGATCGCGGAGCCGACGATCACCAGCCGCGAGGGCATCACGCGCAGCACCGCCGCGGCTATCGCGATCACGAAGACGGACTCGGCACCGAGCAGGAGCGCGGCGTGTGAGCCGCTCGTGCGCGCCAGGCCGGCGTTGATCAACGGGTAGGAGAGGCCAGGCTCGAGCAGGCCGGCCGCCACGATCCCCGCGCTGGGCCGGGGCAGCGGCCGGCCACGGACGAGCAGGGCACCGCCGAGCAGGACCACCGCGGCGGTGAGTTCGATGAAGGTCAGACCGAGGACGTTCAGGCCGCGCGAGCTGATCTTGATGAGCACAACGGTGGAGCCCCAGCAAGCGGCGGCAGCCACCAGGGCGACGATGCCGACCCTGGCCATGAAATCTCTACCTTCCGCTGTCTGCGCCCGCTCCTGGGCGCCTCCTGCCAGGCTAGCCCTGAGGTGCGCGGCCATTTCGGGACGACCTTGTCCGGGTCGGCGACACGCGGACTCAGGGGATCGCCTAGATTTGCGAGACGCGCCAGTCCCCGTCCTGCGCCTGAACGAAGGAGAGACGGTTGATAGCGCTGGTCGTCCGGTTCGAGTTGCTGCCCGATCACGAGGCTGCGTTCGACGAACTCGTCGAAGAGGCCCTGGCCGGAATTCGCATCGATGAGCCCGGCACGCTGGTCTACGCCTCGCACGCGGTGGAGGACCCCGACGTGCGCGTCTTCTACGAGTGCTACGTCGACCGCGCCGCATTCGACGCCCACGAGCAGCAGCCGCACACCCGCCGGTTCCTCGAAGCACGTGCCGAACACCTCTCCGCCGCTCCGAAGATCTGGTGGCTCACCCCGCGCCCGGGTGCGGTGCTCGGGGCCGTCTGAGCTAGCCGACGGTTCCCTTGCTGCCGGTGATCACGGGGTGCACCTCGACGTGACACGAGTAGTCGCGGAACGTGATGCGGGTGGACGCCGTGGTGTTGGGGGGCGTCACCAGCAGCGCCCGACCGCGCAGGCACTCGTCGCCGCCGCCGTTGTCGCCCTCGATGAGTGCCGAGGCGGTCTGCCGCGGCAGGATCCGCAGCTGCGCCGGCCGGCGGCAGCCGCAGCCGCCGAGGAAGCCGTTGAGGCTTCGCTTGGCCTGGACGATCTGGCGATCGCCGGAGTCGAGGACTGCGGCGCCGGGGTAGCCGTAGAGCGAGCACGCCAAGCTGCCGTGGTTGGTGAAGACCACGATGATGCTGCTGTGGCTGTCGCCGCCGGTGCCAGGCTTGCTGGTCACCGCCAGCTGGGAGTTGGTGCAGTCTCCCGTCCGGACCGGTGTGGTGGCCGATGACCTCGGGCTCGCGGACGTCGTGACCGCGGTCGGCGGCGGTACCGAGGTCGATGTGGCCGAGGTCGATGTGGCGGGTGTCGATGTGGCCGATGTCGATGTGGCCGATGTCGATACCACCGCGGTCGTCGGTGTCGATGCCGGTGTCGATGTGGCAGGTGTCGATGTCGAGGTGGAAGCGGAGCCACCGCTGCAGGCGGTGACGATCCCGGCGAGCGCCGATGTCGCCAGCAGCATCCAGAAGCGGAGCGATGCGCTGCGTGGTGGCCTAGGACGACGGCTCGTCAGTGAACCCATGCGGCACGTCCTACCCACCCGCGCGAGCCGCTCACCACCACGGCCCGGCGGGCGGGTGCGCTCAGTGGCGCTTGCGGTAGCGGCGGCGGCTGACGAGCAGGAGGCCGGTGCCGGCGACGATGGCCAGGGTTGCGAGCAGCGTCCCCGGCGCGATCAGCGTGGTTCCGGTCTGCGCGACCGGCGGCGTGATCGGCGTGCCGGCCGTGGTGCTGGAGGTGATCGACCGGCTTGCTCCGTCCGACCTTGTGGTGCTGGCGTCGGCGGTTCCGGTGAGGGGGCCGCCGAGGGTGGCGCTCGACGTGCCGCCAAGGGTGGCACTCGACGTCCCGCCGAGGGTGGCGCTCGATGTGCCGCCCCCGGGCGCGGTGGTGGTGGGGGTCGAGGTCGGCACGCTGCTCGTGTGGCCGGGCGGCGTGGTGGTGGGCGTCGCGGTCGGTGAGGTGGGGGGTGTGCTCGTGGGCGGGGTGGACGTGCAGGTAGGTGCGGTGACTCTGTTGTGGTCGAGGGTCACCGCACCGTTGCGTGCCAGTGCCCGGCCCGAGATCGACGTGCCGGTGGTGACGGTGATCGACGCGAGGGCCATCACGGTGCCGGTGAACCGGGAGTGGGTGCCGAGGGTGGCCGAGCTGCCGACCTGCCAGTAGACGTGACAGCCCTGTGCGCCGTTGATCATCGCTATGTGGCTGGCCGACGCGGTGGTCAGCGTCGAGCCGATCTGGAAGATGAAGACGGCTGCCGGGTTGCCCTTGGCGTTGAGCGTGAGCGTCCCGCTGACGAGCAGGGACGAGTTGGCCTTGTAGACGCCCGGCGTCAGCGTCTTGCCGACCAGGTCACCGCTGACCGTCGCGTCCGGGGCCTGGCCGGCGGCGGCGTCGTAGGCGACCGTGAGGTCGGCCTGCGCCTTTCCGGCGGGGCCGTCGGCGCGGTTGGTCGAGCCGCCGACGATGCCGGGCGGAAAGCCGCTGACGGCGGTGTCCGGGCTCACGCCGAGGCTCGCGTTGAGGGTGGAGGGGCCGATGTTGGAGACACCGGACCCGGCTAGCACCGAGTAACGACCCGCGGTCCCGAGCGTGATCGACGCGGCCGTCGCGCGGGCGGGGGTGTCGAGGCTCAGACAGCCTGCGGCCAGGAGCGCCACGGACAGCAGGCCTAGTGGTGCAGTGCGGCGTAGTGAGAGGGTCATGTCCCCGAGCTCTTCCTCGACCGCGCAACTGCGGTGGCAGAGGATGCCAGCCGAGTTGTTCACTCCGGCGACGAAGCGCCGGTTGGTCGATGCAGGCGGTGCAGGCTGCGCCGGTGACGGACGCCGTACGAGTCACCGCGCCAGCGACCGGGGGGCCCCTGACGGCTTCACTTCTGCTTAACATAGGACGAACGATCAACTTCCACCAGAGCCAGCTCGTAGGTTCTGGTAGGTCGCGCGCGCGAGTCCCGGCTAGCTCACGTGTGAGATCAGGTCCGCGACGGCGATCGGCTGGGACAGGAACGGGTGGTGCCCGGTGCCGAGCTCGACCACGCTGGCAGCGCGGAGGGCGAACTCGCGCTGCGCGGCCACCGGGGTACCGCGGTCGTCCGTGCACACCAGGTAGGTGCTGGGCACGCCCTGCCATGCCGCCGCCGACACCTGTTGCTGTGTCACCGAGAGGCTCTGCCGCGCGAGGTGGTTCGCCGCCTGTACCGCGATCTCCGGCGAGCAATCCTGCAGGAACGTGTCGGCAAGAGCGCTGGGTCGTACGCCGAACGTCCCGCCTTCGGGATCGATGTCGAGGAACGGGGCAGGCGCCCCGTCTCCGAAGGACGAGAGGCTCTCTCCAGGGTGAGGCAGATAGCTGGAGATCAGCAGGAGGTGACGGACGGCCTCGATGCCCGCCGCTGCCTCGGCCACGACGATCCCGCCGTAGCTGTGCGCGACGACGACGGTTGGCTCCTCGCTGGCCACGAGCAGCGCGCGCACCACGGCGACGTCCTCGGCCAGCCCTGGGCCCTGCGGGCCGGCCGGTGCCCCGGACTCGCCGCAGCTGGGCAGTCCCGGCGCGAGACTGACGACGCCGCGCGCGTCCAGCACCTCGGCCGTCCGGTGCCACCACCACGAACCGTCTCGCACGCACGCACCGTGCACGAACACCACCCGCATCTTGACCTCCACGTCGTTGCGAAGCTGACCCCTCGACGGTAGACGTAACGGAAATTACGCGAAAAGATCAGGTCGTGGGCAGACGCAAGCAGCCGGAGATCAGGGCGCGACTGCTCGCCGCGTGCACCGACCACGCCCTCGAACACGGGCTGCCGGACCGCCTCGAACCGCTCGCCGTGGCGGCGGGAACCTCGCCCCGGATGCTGATCTACCACTTCGGCACCCGCAACGCGCTGCTGCGCGCGGTCCTCGCAAACGCCCGGCAGCGCCAGCTCGACTCCTGGAAAGAGCTCCTGGAGGCCAGGCCGAACGAGCCCTACACCGTCACTTTGGCGCGTGCGTGGACGACCATGGCAGGACCCGACGGGCAGCCTTATGTGCGCATGTTCGGGCAGCTGCGCAGCACCGAGCAGCTGCTCTGGCCCGATTTCCGGCGCCAAGCA
>JAOPUX010000111.1 GCA_025963285.1 Jatrophihabitans sp. | reverse complement strand
GAGAGCGCCGCCGACATGACCTTCACGGCGACGAGCCGGTCGAGGCGCTCGTCGACGGCCTCGTACACAGTGGACATTCCGCCCCGCGCGATGCGGTCCAGAATCCGGTAGCGGCCCTCGAGAGTGCGGCCGACCAGAGAATCCGGAGCCGCAGTCTGCACAGGGCGATTCTACGGGGGTCATCGGCCGGGAGCCCTTTCATCGACCCGCGCGCCGTAGGCTCGAAGCGGAAACACAGCAGGTTCGACGCGTGGGACGACAGGGGGTTCGGTGAGCGAGATCCCGTTCCGTGGGGGCGAACTGGAGCTGCTGGCCGACGACGAACGCCCCGGGGGCTGGCTGCTCCTGCTGGATCGCATCCGGCAGTCCTACGTCGACCTCGACGACCCCACCTACCTCGACTTCGAGTATGTCCAGGCCTTCGCCGGTGTGGTGGACGCCATGCGTGACGGAGCCCTCGCCGTGACTCATGTGGGTGGTGGGGCCGGCACGCTGGCTCGCTACGTCGCCGTCACCCGCCCCGACTCGCCCCAGATCATCCTCGAGCCGGACGAGGCCCTGACCGCGGCCGTCCGAGCCCGGCTGCCGTTCCCCAAGGTCGCCCGCATCCGGATCCGGCCACTGGACGGGCGCACCGGCACGGCGGGGCTCAAGGACGCGAGCGCCGACCTGCTGGTGCTCGATGCCTTCCACGGCGGACGGGTACCCACCGAGCTCACGACGATCGAGTACTTCGCCGAGGTGGCCCGGGTGCTGCGCCCCGACGGCCTCTTCCTCGCCAACGTCGCCGACGGACCGCCGCTGACCTACGTCCGGCGTTTCGCCGCGGCGCTGCGTACCGTGCTGCCCGACGTGCTCGTGCGTGCCGACCCGGCGGTGCTGAAGGGCCGGCGCTTCGGCAACGTCATCCTCGCGGCAGGGCGGGGGAGCCTGCCCGTCGACGAGATCAGCCGGCACGCGGCCCGGGCGATGTTCCCTCAGCAGGTGCTCGCCGGCACTGCGCTCCGCTCGTTCATCGGCACCGCCAAGCCCCTGACCGACGCCGATCCGCTGCGCTCGCCCGCGCCACCGGACCAGATCTGGCGCGTCGCCGACTGACCCCCGCTCGCTCGCCGCCGGCTTCGGCAGACAGTAGCAGTGCCCTGGCACCGGTCCCGCAGGTCAAACCGGGACGCGTCCATCCGGCTGGGAAGATCGAGAGATGGCTGACGACGAACGCAACTTCACCAACCGGCTGCGCGCTGAGTCCTTCGGCTCGTTGGCCGAGCAGTACGACGCCTACCGCCCTGGCTACCCCGCGCAGCTGATCGACGAGCTGGCCGCGCTGCAACCGGCCCGGGTACTCGACATCGGCTGCGGTACCGGGAAGGCCGCGGTGCTACTCGCCGCCCGCGGCCTCGACGTGCTGGGCGTGGAGGTGGACGTGCGGATGGCCGCGGTGGCGCGCCGGCACGGCATCACGGTGGAGGTGGCGCCGTTCGAGGAGTGGGACAGCGCCGGGCGCACCTTCGACCTGGTCACCTGCGGGCAGGCGTGGCACTGGATCAACCCGGCGCGCGCCCTGCCCAGGGTGCTGCAGGCGCTCAACCCGGGTGGCATGCTGGCGCTCTTCTGGAACTACGATGTCATGCGGGAGCCTGCTGCCGACGCGATCGAGGCCGTCTACCGCGAGTTGGCTCCGGAGCTGGTGGTGCCCGCCGACCGGCGGGGCACGCAGGATCGCCCCGGCACCGTCTCGATCGAGGCCGATGGCGGTTTCCAGACCCCAGTGCGGGTCCGTCGCTACGAGTCCGAACGCACCGACACGACCGCTGACTGGATCGCGACGCTGCGCACTCGAAGCGAGTACGCCACCATGGCGGACGAGCGCCGCGAGCCGCTGCTCGCCGCGGCCGCCGCGGCGATCGACGAGCTGGGCGGCACGGTCACCTTCGACGTGCACACCTACGCGATCCTGGCGCACCGGCAGGACTGAGCCCCCGGCAGGACTGAGCCCCCGGCAGGACTAAGCGCCGCGACAGGGATGAGAGGCTTACCCCCATGGAGTTGCTGACGTTCCCCGAGGCCGCCGAGGCGTTGGGCCTGGTGGTGATCGACGTGCACCAGCTGGTGCGCGATGGCCAGCTGGTCTACGTCCAGCCCGACGACGAGGGCCGCCGGATCCCGGCCGACTTCGTCCAGGACGGCCAGGTAGTGAAGTCGCTGCCGGCCGTGATCCGGCTGCTCCGCGACGCCCGTTTCTCCGACGCCGAGATCGTCGACTGGCTCTTCCGCAGCGACGACTCGCTGCCCGGCACGCCCATCGGCAACCTGCGCGACAACCGCGGCACCGAGATCAAGCGGCGTGCCCAGGTCGCCGGGTACTGACCCCAAGGCCGCGCCCTGCACGCCACCTACCTCCTGCTCCTGGCTGCCTGCTTCCTCGGCACCCTGCCGCTGGAGCTCGTGCTGCATCTCCGCGTCTACGCGCAGTGGCGGCGCCTGATCGGCACGCTCGTGCCGGTGGTCGTCCTCTTCGGCGGCTGGGACCTGCTGGCGATCCACCAGCACACCTGGAGCTACAACCGGGCCTACCTGGTCGGGGTGACGCTGCCGGGGCGGCTGCCGCTGGAGGAGCTGCTCTTCTTCCTGGTGATCCCCACCTGCGCGATCCTCTCCTTCGAGGCGGTCCGGGCGCGTCGGCCGGAGTGGGTGCCGCGGTGAACTACACCCTGCTGGCGGGGCTCGGCGTGCTGCTCGCCGCCGGTCTAGACCTGCTCCTGCTCCGTACCCGGCTGCTCGTCACGAGGACCTTCTGGACGGCCTACGGGATCGTGGTGTTCTTCCAGCTCGTCACCAACGGGGTGCTCACCGGCCTGCCTGTGGTGCGCTACGACCCGCGCCGCATCCTGGGGCTGCGGGTGATCTACGCGCCGGTCGAGGACCTGCTCTTCGGCTTCGCCATGGTGACGATCACGCTTGCGCTCTGGGTGTCCCTCGGGAGGCGGCGTGCCGGGTCCGCCACGCCCGAGTAGCCCCGCCCGCGCCGAGCTGCAGGCGGCGGCCTAGACCGACGGAGACCCGCCCGGAGAAGACGTCGTAGTCATTTCGCTCGATCTCGTCGAGGATCTCGCCGTAGAGGGTGAAGGCGGTGCGCAGGCAGTCCTGGGAGGTGGGGTCGACCAGCGCGATGCCGGGCTCAGCGCTGCGGTAGAGCGCACGGGCCCGTTCGATCTCGAAGGCCAGCAGGTTGCGGATCGGCTCGTCCACGCGGCCGCGGGCCAGTCGCTGCCGGTCGACGCCGAACTGCTCCAGCGACGTCTCCGGCAGGTACACGCGGCCGCGGCGCAGGTCGTCGCCGACGTCGCGCAGGAAGTTGGTGAGCTGGAACGCGATCCCCAGATCGGCCGCGTACCCCTCCAGCTGGTCCCAGCGCACCGAGTCGTCGACACGCCCCAGGATCGGCAGCATCTGCAGGCCGATCACTGCCGCTGAGCCCCACATGTAGCGGGTCAGCGCCTCGTAGTCGCGGTAGCCGGTGACGGTGAGGTCCATCCGCATGGTCTCCAGGAACTCCGCGAAGTAGCTGCGCGGGATCGACCAGTGCCGCATGGTGTCGATCACCGCACGGCAGACGGGGTCGCTCGTGCTGCCCCACTCGAGGTTGGCGAGCACCTCGCGGCTCCAGCGGGTGAAGTGCTCGTCGGGGCCGGGGCGCTCGTCGACCAGGTCATCGGCGTGCCGGGCGAAGCCGTAGAGGGCGTGCACGTAGGGGCGCTTCGCCGGCGGCAGCAGCAGTGTGGCGAGGAAGTACGTCTTGCCGTGGTGGGCGTTGAGACGGCGGCACTCGAGGTAGCTGGCCCGCAGCGCCGCACCCTCGATTGCCGCGGCATCCAGTTCGGCCGCCCCGCCCACCGGCAGGTTCATGAGCCGAGCACGCGGGCCGCGGCCAGCCGCCCCGAGAGGAGCACCATCGGCACCCCGACGCCGGGCTGGACGTTCGAGCCCGCGAAGACCAGGTTCTCGATGCCCGGGGCGATGGTGGGGGAGCGGAACGGGCCGGTCTGGCCGAAGCGGTGAGCGGCGGCGAAGGGGGCACCGGCCGCCAGCCCCTGCGCCCGCCAGTCCGCGGGTGTGACGAGGTGGCTGCACTCGATGCCGGCGCCGAAGCCGGGGTAGCCACGTGCCTCGATCGTGGCGATCATGTGCTCGCGGTAGGCCGCCGATGACCGGGCCCAGTCGACGGTCGGGCGGGCCAGGTTGGGGGTCGGGAAGAGCGCGTAATAGGTGTGCCGGTCGGCCGGTGCGAGCGACGGGTCGGTGAGGGTGGGCGTGGTCAGCAGGAAGGACGGGTCGCTCATCACCTCGCCACGGTCGATGATCTGGCTGAACGTCTCCTCCCAGGCGCCGCCGAACTCGATCGTGTGATGCATGGCGTTGTCGTAGCGGGCCGACGAGCCGGCGTGCAGCACCACCGCGGAGGGTGAGTACGTCAGCCGCTTCACCCGTCGCGGGGTGTAGCCCGGCGGCAGCAGCTGCGCGTAGGCGGTCGGCAGATCGGCGTTGACCACCACGACGTCGGCCGGGATGCGTTCACCGTCGCTGGTGATCACGCCGGTGGCGCGCCCCGCGGAGAGCTCCACGCGGGCCACGCCGGTGTTGTAGCGGAACTGCACGCCGTGCTTGGCAGCCGCTGCCGCCAGCGCTCGAGGCACCGCATGCATGCCGCCCTCGGGAAAGTAGACGCCCTCGACGCAGTCCATGTAGGTGATCACGCTGTAGATCGCCAGTGCCTGCGCCGGGGACATGCCGGCGTACATCGACTGGAAGGAGAAGAGCCGGCGTAGCCGCTCGTCCTTGACGAAGCTGCCCACCTTGGCGCCCAGCTTGCGGAACCCGCCCATGGCGGCGAGCCGGGCCAGCGGCAGCCCGACCAACTGGAGTGGTGAGTCCAGGTTGCGGTCGATGAAGTGCGGCATCTGCAGCTCGTAGAGCCGGCGCAGGTAGACCACGAAGTCGCGGTAGCCGGCGGCGTCGGCCGGCCCGCAGGTCCGCGCGATCTCCTCGGCCATGTCGTCGACACTGGCGCGCACGTCGATGCTGGAGCCGTCGGCGAAGTTGGCGCGGTAGGCCGGGTCGAGGCGGTGCAGGGTGAGCCAGTCGTCGATCTCCTCGCCGACCGCACGCAGTGGGCGGGCCACCAGCTCGGGCATGGTCAGGACGGTCGGGCCGGTGTCGAAGAAGTAGCCGTGATCGCGGATCAGGCCGTTGCGCCCGCCAGGGACACCCTCGCGCTCGACCACGGTGACGTGCCGCCCGGCACCGGCGAGGTAGAGCGCCGCGCTGAGGCCGCCGAGCCCGGCGCCCACGATGACGACGGAGTCGGTTGGTCCGGTAACGGTGCGCATGGCACTACTGAGGTTACTGGCGTGGCTCAGTCGCGATGGACGCGGAGCAGTGTGGTGCTGCGCTCGACGAGCTGCAGCGCCGAGCCGGCCTTGAGCAGCTCCGTATCGGCCGGCTCGCCGCCGACCTGCGTGGTGTCGATGACCACCTCGTAGCGCTCGGCCCACGGGGCTGCCGGAAGGGTGAAGTCGCACGGCTTGTCGTCGGCGTGGAGCACGAAGAGGTAGGAGTCGTCGACGATGATCTGGCCGCGGGCATCGCGGTGCCGCAGCCCCCGTCCGTCGAGATACATGCCGATGGTGCGCAGCCCACCGTCGAACCAGTCCGGGTCGCCGAGCTCGTGGCCGGCCGGGTGGAACCATGCGAGGTCCTTGCAGCCGTCGCCGTCGGCCACCGGGATGCCCTCGAAGAAGGCTCGCTGCCGCAGCACCGGTGCCGCCGCGCGCAGGCTCAGCAGCCGCTGGACGAGTGCGTGCATGTCCTCGGCCTCGTCGCCGGCCGTCCAGTCGACCCAGGAGATCGGGTTGTCCTGGGCGTAGGCGTTGTTGTTGCCCTGCTGGGTGCGCCAGCGCTCGTCGCCGGCCACCAGCATGGGCGCGCCGGTGGAGAGCAGCAGCGTGGTGAGCAGGTTGCGGGCCTGACGCAGCCGCAGGGTGTTGATGGCGGGATCGTCCGTCTCGCCCTCCACCCCGCAGTGGTAGGCGCGGTTGTCGTCGGTGCCGTCGCGGATGTCCTCGCCGTTGGCCCTAGTGTGCTTGCGGTTGTAGGAGACGAGGTCGCGCATGGTGAAG
>JAOPUX010000075.1 GCA_025963285.1 Jatrophihabitans sp. | reverse complement strand
CCAGCGCCGGGTGATGCAGTACGTCTTCCAGAACCCATACGCGTCCCTCAACCCCAGGATGAGCGTAGGGGCGAATATGGAGGAACCCCTGCGCTTCTTCACCTCACTGTCCGCCCGGGAGCGGCACGAGCGGGTCCTGAGCGTGCTCGAGGACGTCGCGCTCGGCGCGGACTTCGCCGGCCGGATGCCCGATCAGCTCTCCGGTGGAGAGCGTCAGCGCGTTGCGGTCGGACGAGCACTCACCGTGGATCCCGAGATGTTGATCTGCGATGAGGTCACCTCGGCACTCGACGTCTCAGTGCAGGCATTGCTTGTGGAGCAGCTGCGACGCCTCCAGCATGAGCGCGGGTTGTCGATGTTGTTCATCACGCACAACCTGGCAGTCGTCCGGAGCATCGCCCAGGACGTGGTCGTGCTCTCAAGCGGCGTCGTGGTCGAGCACGGACCGGTCGCGCAGGTTCTGGACAATCCACAGCACCCTTACACCCAGCAGCTGTTGGCCGATCTGCCTCATCTCGACGCAACGGGGTGATCGTGGCCGTGCCTCGTGGGAGCGAGTAGCTGGTCTACCCCCGTCGGGGGTTCGTCCGCCGATGCGCTCCGGAACTTCTCGACGACTTCTTCGGCGCGGGTAGGGCAAGTACCAGCTCGGCGCCCGTGGCTGGCCGCGTCGACGCTTACCCCGGGTGCGCACTCGCGCAGCACCAGACCGTGAGGTTCGACGTCGATCACTGCGGGGTCGGTGATGATGCGCGGCGCGCATCGCTCGCCGGTGAGCGGTAGCTGCATGTCTCGGCGATCTTGTGACCGCCTTAGCGGGCAGCGTGCTTGCTCCTTCATGACGAGCACGCGCCTCCTACCCTTGACCATCTTGCCGGGGATCATCCCGAACGATGTGGCGCTGTCGAACTCGCTGGCGCCCGGCAGGACTGTGGCTGTCTACGTGCCGCCGTTGATGAGGTCAAGGTCGACTGCGTCCCCGGTGGGGTAAGGGCCGACGCCGAGAACTGCGTTCTCGCTGTGCAACCACGCGGGCGGCCAACAGGTCGCGGGTGAGCTTCATGAGGGTGTCACGGCCCTCTTCTCGATGTGCTTGGCCGCATCCGTCACGTGGACGACCCGCTGGACAAGGTGCCGGGCGGAGCACGAGCGCCGGGTCGAGTTCGCCTGGCTCAACCAGTTCCTCTACCTGTGCGATGGTCACTCGGCCAGCCGGCCACGGCGCAGAGCGGGTTGAAGTTGCCGTCGCTCTGCTCGTAGACCAGGGTTCCATGACGGTCGCCGACGCGGGCGTGTACGAGGGCGAAGTCGGCGCGGATGGCGCGCTCGAGGACGGAGCGCTGCCCACCGTAGTCCCGCACCTTCTAGTGCTCGGTCTACACGAGCAGGGCGAGGGCTTCGTCGACCGATGCGGTCCGGTACTCCTCGACGGCTAGTCCGCGGGCGTCGCGGAGCAGGTCGCGGCGCAATTGCGCCACTGCAAGACCCTCGGCGGCCTCGCTCCGCCGTAGCTCGGTCCGGGTACGCCAGTGTCGCGATTGCAGGAGCGCGTCCTGGGGGTAGTCGGGTTCAGCCGGGCCGGAGGCGTATCGCCGCTCGGGATCGAGCACCCGTCTGACGTTCGACTCCGTCGCGGGGGTTAGCCCGGCTATTTGCCAGGTCGGGTCGACGACGTGGCCGTCCGCCCCGTAGACGAGCACGGTGCTGATTCGATCGTTGGCCGCGGCCGGCTCCTTCCATTCGTGCTCGACCGACCTGGGGATGCCGTCAGGAACCGCAAGGCGGGTAATGCCGCGATCGTTGACGGCGTCGAGAACGAGTCGCGCCTCCGCGGGAAGGAAGATCTCCTTCCGTGCCGGCCAGAAGTCGAACGATCCGTGATCGCCGAAGGCACCGCCGACATGGAAGAGATAGATCTCCGGATAGATGGCCCGCGCGTCGTTGTCCCGCAGGGACCCGTTGCGGCGGGACGGCACCGCGTCGTAGAACGCGGTGACGGCAAGCTGAATGAGGTGGCTTGCGCCGATCGCACCGAACGGCTCGGTCATCACCACACCGAGCCGGTCGAGGGCACACCAGTTCGGCAGCAGGTCTTCCCTGCTGGCTCCGCGCCCCTCGTGGGAGATGGCGAAGAGCGAGGACCTGAGTTGCTGAGCTGTGTGCATGGTCAGTCCGGTCTGCGGGGAGTGGGCTGTGACCGCGGCAGGGGTCGCCGCTACGCGATGAATGTACAGGCGTACATTCATCGCGTACAGTCGTTGCCATGCCGCGATCGGAACGGCGAGAGCTGCGCGTGGCAACGAGCGCGATCTACTTCCAGCTCGGTGTCGTGCTCGCCGTCTGGGCGGTCTGCATTCCCCAGGTTCGGGCCGAACTGAAGATCTCCGCCAGTGTGCTCGGCAGCATCCTGCTGACGCTTGGTGCGGGACTGCTGACGGGTATCCAGGTTGGCGGTCCGATCCTCGATCGGCTGGGGAGCCGGCGAATCTGCGGGATCGGAATCGGGGTGTTCGCCACCGCGATCAACATCCCTGGATTCGGCGGCGGCCCTGCTGTACTGGTGATCGCGCTCTTCGGTCTTGGTCTGGGCTGCGGGCTGATCGACATCTCCGTCACCGATCAGGCCGTGCGAGTCGAGCGTGCGTACGGCCGGTCGGTCATGGCGAGCATCCATGCCTTCTACTCAATAGGCGCCACGCTCGGCGCCGGGCTCGGTGCTGGCCTTCAATCGGTGGGTGCGGGACTTCGAATCGAGTTGCTCTCCGCAGCGGTGATCTCGTTGGCAACAGGCCTGTTCGCCGTCCCCCGGCTGCAGGATGACCCCTGGGAGCGTGCCGAGAGCGAAGGGCAGGTCGCCGAGGATCCGCTCTCAGCGCGTGAGCCCGACCGCGTCCAGGCGCACACACCCGGCATGACGATAGTGGTGCTGGCAGTGCTTGCCGCCGTCTTCATGCTCGCCGAAGGCGTCGCCAGCGACTGGGGCGCGCTCGAGTCGATCGACCGCTACGGGATCGCGAAGCCGTCGGCCGCGCTCGCGCTGGTGGCCTTCACGACGTCGATGACGGTCGGGCGCCTCACCATCGATCAGGTGGTACGGCGGGTCGGGCCCGCGGTGGTCCTCCGCGCGGGGGGCTCACTTGCTGCGACCGCTTTGGTCCTCGTTGTCTTCGCGCCTACGTTCTGGGTCGCTGTGCTCGGGTGGGGGGTGTTCGGGTTGGCGATTGCGGGGCTGCTCCCGCAGATCTTTTCGGCACTGGGCGGCGTGAGCTCCGACAATCGCGGGCGCACGATCTCGCACGTCGTCGGCGCCGGGTACGTCGGTCTCCTCTCCGGGCCTGGAGTCATTGGCTGGCTCTCCCACTTCGTGAGCCTCCGCTATGCCTTGGTCCTGCCGGCTGGACTCTGCGTAGCGAGCGTGACGCTCGCAGGCAGGGCGACCGGCCGGGTGCCGGGCAGGGCGGCGGCCCGCGGGCAGCTGGCACCGACTGATCAGAGCAGCAGCACGACGGCGCCGCGGAACTGACGGGGTCCGCGACTTCCGGCTGCAGCAATCTGCCTCGACCGGCCAGTCCGTCGTCTGGGGCTGCTTACACTGCTGCCATGCCTAACGCGGCAAGCGGCCCGCGCCCTCCGCGGATCGGGATCAAGGACGTTGCCGCCGCTGCAGGTGTCTCGCCGACCACCGTCTCGCACGCACTGAGCAATAAGGGTCGAGTCGACGATGCCACTCGCGACCGGATCCTCGCCACCTGCCGTGAACTCGGTTATGCCCCTAACCGCGCGGCGCAGAGCCTCAAGTCTGGCCGCAGCCTCACCCTCGGCCTCAGCCTCCCCGACATCGGAGGGCTCTCGGTCAAGGATCTGCTCCTCACCGAGTGGTACGCCCGATTCGTGGTGATGGCGGCCGCGGAGGCGACGGACCACAAGTACGCGGTGGTCGTGATGCCGCGTATCGCGGCGGCGAGTGATGTTGCCCGCATAGCGGTGGATGGCGTGGTCGTGCTCGATCCGCTGATCGACGATCGCCGGCTCCGCATCCTGCGCGCCGCCGGAGTGCCGCACGTGACGGTCGGACGCGAGCCGGTGGCGAGTTCTGCCCCGTCGGTGTCGGTGGACGTCCGCGGCGGCGCCACGCAGCTTCTACAGCATCTCCTACAGCGAGGAGCGCGCAGCCTGCTCCTGCTCAGCGGGCCGACGCCGGATGACTACGTCACGCGATTCGCCGCGGTCTTCGAAGAGCTCTGTGTGGGGGGCGGTGCCCGCTCGCGGCTCGAAGTGGTCGGCAACGCGCGGACGGTCAAGTCGAGCGCGCTCTACCGCCAGGTCGGGTTGACTGCGACGGCCGCGCTCGATGATGCGGAGCCGCCAGACGCCATCGTCGGGCTGTTCGAAGGCTTCGGCGTCGCGATCCTCGAAGCTGCGCGGGCAGCATCCGTCGCCGTGCCGTCGCACCTCCGCATAGCGCAGGACACTAACGACAGCAGCAGCCTCACCGGGCCGGGGATCACGGTTCTGGATCAGCACCTCGATCAGCAGGCGGAGTCCAGCGTGCAGCTGCTGATCGATCTGCTCCGCGGTGCCGAGGTGGCGTCGGCGACTGTGCCGATGACCTTGATCGTCCGAGCCTCCACCTAGTTCGGCGCCGTGGGTCGCGCCTCCTTATTGACAGTGCCAAAACGATTTGGCACTCTGAGTGCGCGGGCTTCCGGGTGCAGCGCTGCACCGGCCCGGCATAGCGAGTGTTCAGATAGACGGGTCCAGCCGTCGGAGAGGGGACTCATGTCCACCGAGTCAGAGATCGGGTCGGTCGCCCTGGACCCCGACGGACGGGTCGCTGCGCTGATCGAGGATGGTCGAACGCTTCCGTCCCACTGGTACACCGATCCCGCGATCCACAAGTTGGAGCAGCGCCTGGTGTTCCGCCGCGCCTGGCAGTACGTGGGCCACCGCGGAATGGTCGAGAACGTCGGCGACTATTTCACCTGCGAAGTCGGGGGCGTTCCCCTCGTCGTCGTGCACAGCAATGACGGCGTAATCCGCGGCCTTCTGAACATCTGCCGACACCGTCATCACCCGGTGGCGGTCGGCTCCGGAAACCGGTCCACCTTCCAATGCTTCTACCACGCCTGGACCTACAAGCTGGACGGCACGTTTCACGCCGCTCCGCGTGCCCGCAAGGCCAATTTCGACGGCTGCGGATTAGCTCTCGCAAGCGTACCTGTCGAGTTCTTCGGCGACATGCTCTTCGTGAACCCCTCAGGCGACGCGCCGCCGCTCCTCGATGCCCTGGCGCCTATTCCCGAGCTCGCGAAGACGCGCGGCTATCCCATCGACTCCGCCCGCTTCCGGGCCACTCGGCACATGAACGTGTCGTCGAACTGGAAGATCTTCTGGGACAACAACTGCGAGTGCTATCACTGCCCCACCGTGCACAGCGCGTGGGCGCGGACCGTGAACACCGACGGCGAGCACATCTACAGCTATCCCATCGGCCCTTTCCACTTCGAGACGTTCGAGGACACGACCGACAGCGGTGTACCGGACTACATCTTCTTTGCCTGGCCCGCGCTGTGCATGTGCACGCCTGGGACGGGCGGGAAGGTCGAGGCGGGCGACGTCGTGGATGCTGCGGGCGGGGTGGTGAGGAATGGCTTCATCATGGAGCGACTCGTCCCGATCGGCACGGACAGTTGCCGCATGGAGTACGACGTGTACGCCGTCGACTCGGTGACCGATGAGCAGGTCGAGGAGTGGCTCGACTCCGCATTCAGCATCGTGACGGAGGATCGCGAGGTCTGTGAACGGCTCCAGCACGCGCATGAATCTGGAGTGGGCGAGCCGGGCACGCTCATTACGGGAATCGACAGCGAGTACCACACGCTCGTCTGGCAGCGACTGCTCTACCGGGCCCTGACCGAGCCCGAGACACCGCTTTACGCCCCGCTGCTGGAAAGGGCGGCGACATGGCCCGAACTCGACGCAACGGCGGAGGGACCCTCCTAGCCGTTGTCTTCCGACTGTTGATTGTCGACGATCCCCGCCGCTCCATGGCATTCTGGGCCGCGTGACCACAGAATCTCCCTCCGCTCTGGACATCGTGATCGTCGGCGGGGGAGTCGCAGGGTTGGCTGCGGCATCACAGCTCGGAGGGCAGCGTCTGCTGCTTCTCGAGGAGTCCGATGAGCTCGGCGGACGCATGGCGTCGGCCCCTGGACCCGACGGCAGCTTCGTCAACCTCGGAGCGCACCTGCTGACCGGCGGGTCGAGCAACATCGCGGGTCTCGTGGCGGCGAGCGGGCTGACGACGCTGGCCGTCCCCGGTGTCAAGTCGGCGCTGTGGTTCGACGGCGCGCTGTACAAGCACCGGCGGGCCGAGGTCTATCCGTTCGTGCTGCCGCTCTCGCTCCGCGAGCGCTGGGCGATGGTGCGCGCAGGTGCGCGGATCCGCCTCCTGGCCGAGAGCTGGCGACGGGCTCAACGGCTCCGATCCGGTGAGGAGGTCGGGCAGTACCGGCGTCGGCTCCGTGGGTTCCGGGCGGACCGGACCTTCGCGCAGCTGCTCGACGGGCTTCCCGACCGTGTCGCTGCCGTCTTTGCCACGGCTGCACGTCGCTCCTCGGGCGAGGCCGACGAGCTGACTGTCGGCGGTGCCGCCGCGATCTTCGGGGCGCTGTGGGTCGGCTCGGCCAGCGAGTCGGTCCGCAATGTCAGTGGGGGTGCTGGGCTGCTGGGGGAGCACTGGCGCGGGGCGCTCGGGAGCCGTGCTGTGCTCGGGGCGCGCGTGACCGAAATTCGCGAGGATGAGGATCGAGTCGTCATCACCTATACGGCGGGGGACCGGGAGCGGTCCGTCACCGCACGCCAGGTGATCGTCGCTGTGACGGCGCACTCCGCCGCGCGGATCGTCTCGACCATGCGAGCCGACGTGGCTGACCGGCTGAGCGGCGTCCGGTACGGCTCGTTCGTGTGCATGGGCCTGGCCACCCGCGACATCGGTGCGGTCGGCTGGGACGACATCTACGCCGTCTCGACGCCGGGGCTCGCCTTCGACATGCTCTTTCACCACAGCAGCTCGAGTCGTGACCCGAGCGGTGGCGTGCCGGGGCGCAAGAGCCTGATGTGTTACGCCGGCGGTGCCCGGGCGCGAGCGCTGCTGGGCATGCCTGATGCCGAGGTGAGATCACGCTTTCTCGCTGACGTCGAGCGGGTGTTGCCCGAGGTGCGTGGGGCGATCGAGCTCGTCGAGATTCGGCAGTGGCCGGAGGGCAACAGCCTCCCGTCGCGTGGGAACGACCTGGCTGCGGTGGAGCACTGGAATGCCCGCCCCGGCGGGCGCGTACATCTGGCCGGGGACTACTTCGCTCCGCTCGGCGGCACCGCCGATGCGGCGGCCACCTCGGGCGTCGCGGCGGCTCAGGCGGTGCTCCTAGCTCTGGGCCGTCGGCCTGTGGCCGCCCCCGCCACGCGGCTGCCGGACCAGGGGTGACGGGATGCCATCGGACGAAGGCACCACGACAGCCGGAGTGATCCGCGCGCTGCGACGCGCGATTCTGGACGGCACCCACGCGCCGGGCAGCCAGTTGCGGGAGGCGCAGCTTGCTGCCGAACTCGGGGTCAGCCGTGGTCCGCTCCGAGAGGCGTTCTCCCGTCTGGAGGAGGAGGGCCTCATCGTGCGGGTCGCCTTCCGTGGAGCATTCGTCAGAGAGGTGACCGCGCAGACGGTGCGCGAGATCTCCGACCTGCGCCAGCTGATCGAGCCGGAGGCCGTCGAACGAGCCGCGGAGCAACTCGGTGATGCCCTGCCGCTGCAGTTGGACGAGCTCGTCCAAGCCCTGCGCTCGGCGGCCGACGCCGGTGACCTCCCGGCCACCATCGAATCGCACCTCGCCTTCCATCGCTTCTTCTACGAGCACTCGTCCAACCGGCTCTTCGCACAGATGTGGGCAGACTGGGAGACCCAGCTTCGGCTCTTCCTCGTCGTCGAGCATCAGCAGCAGCACGACCTGAATGACCTCGCAGGTAGTCACGAACGCCTTGTCCAACTGGTGCGGGCCGGTCGGATGAAGCAGTTCCGTGCCGAGCTCGCCCGCCACGTCCACCCCGCGCCTCCGCGCCCTCCGCGCAGCTGACGTTGGCGCGGAAGAGCTGCCGAACCCTCTTGCTATTTGGTCGATTGTCAACAATTATTGAGACACACCCTCGAGACCTCCAAGGACGTGCGCATGCGATTGGTCGAACTGAGCTGCTACGCCGTCGACATCCCAACCCAGCATGAGCAGTACGTCATGTCGCACGGACGGGTCCTCACGTCCTTCCCGTCGACGGTCGTGAAGGTGACCGCCGAAGACGGGACGGTCGGCTTCGGCGAGGCCTGCACGCTGGGCAATAACTACCTCGACGGCTTCCCTGCCTCGGCGCAGGAGACGGTGCGGCTGCTCGCCGACTGGGTACTGGCTTGTGACCCGTTCGCCCCGGGCGTCCTCGTCGACGGCATGGACCATCTCGTGGTTGGCAACCTGACTGGCAAGGCGGCCATCGACATCGCGCTGTGGGATCTTCGCGGCAAGCTACTCGGCCGCCCGGTTGCCGACCTGCTCGGTGGGGTCAAGGCCCGCTCCATGCCCGGATTCAAGGCGATCAGCCTCGGTACCGCGGAGGAGATGGTCGACGAGGTCGATGAGGCCGCTGCCCGTGGCTACCGGGCTTGGCAACTCAAGCTCGGCGACGACCCGATCAGTGACGCGGCCCGCGTCCGAGCAGTGGCGGCGGCCATCCCGACGGACTCCACCTTCATGACCAGCGACGCCAACAAGGGCTGGACAGTGGCTCAGGCGATCCGCTTCGTCAATGCGATCAAGGACGTGGACACCTACGTCGAGCAGCCGTGCCCGACGGTCTCTGAACTGCTGCGGGTGCGCTCGGCCACCAGCCTGCCGATCATGGTGGACGAGTCGCTGAAGACCGAGACCGACGCGCTCGAGGTCGCCGGGTTCGGTGTCGCCGACGCGATCAACCTCAAGGTCGTGCGGGTCGGCGGTCTCACCAAGGCCGCCCGGGTCCGAGATCTGGCTCGGGCAGCCGGCTGGATGATCCTGGCCGACGAGCCTCAGGGCGCCGACCTGGCCACGGCGAGCCTCACCCACTTCGCCGCCACCATCGACCCGGAGCGGCTGCTCGCCACGGCGTATTTCATGGGCGAGGACATGAAGATCTCTTACCAGGAGCCCGGCGCCACCAGCGGTCCCCGGCTAGTGGACGGATGCGTCCAGTACGACGACAGCCCCGGCCTCGGGATCGAGATCGACGAGCGAGTGTTCGGCGAGCCGCTCTTCACCGT
>JAOPUX010000052.1 GCA_025963285.1 Jatrophihabitans sp. | reverse complement strand
CAACCTCGTGACGATGGTGACCCGGACTTGCCCCCGCTCGGTGCGGGTGGCCCACGCGCGCGGCTCAGCGCTTCGGCCGAGGCGCACGAGGACAGACCTGTCGATCAACCAGTCGGTCAATCCCAGCCCCCGGCCATGACATGCCTCAGCGGCGACCGAGGATCCCGCGGGCTTCCTTCGCCGCATAGAAGACGATCACCAGGCCGGAGGCAGGGTCGGCCCACCACGCCCCGAGTGCCGCGTTGAGGACTAGCCCAACGAGTACGGCGACCGCGAGGAGCCCGTCGATAAACGTGACTCGACCCTCGGTGATCAGCACCGGGTTGCCCAGGGCGGATCCGGTACGTCGCTTGGCCTCAGCGAGGCCGAACATGACAAAGGCTGTGAGCGCGGTCCAGACGATGCCGGCTGCGCTGTGGTGGGGATGGAACCCGCCAACCAGGACGGCGGCGGTCTGCACGATCAGGTAGAGAGCAAGAGCGACAAAGGCGAACGCGATCATTCGCAGTGCTTGACGCTGGCGCTTCTCCCCAGTTCCGGCGAGTTCCCAGAGGACGACGGTGCTGGCGCCGATCTCGATTAGCGAGTCGAGCCCGAAGCCCGCGAGTGCGACCGACCGGGCAGTGACGGCGGCGAGCGCGAGCACCGCGATCCCGATGACGTTCCAGGTCAGGGTCGCAACCTCCAACCGCCGGCCACGTCGAAGAAGGCGTTGTTGGACACCACGAGCAGACGCTGGTGATGTCACGCCGCGAGTGTCCCAAACCCACGCGGCGTGATCGGCCTACGTCGTCTCGACGTCCGGGGTGCCGTAAGCATGCGGGCCGGGGATCTCGGTGGTTCCGTCAAGGGCCGTTCCGGTCAGGTAGCCGTCTGCCGGGTCGAAATCGAGCTCCGACGTGTCGAGTTCTCCATCGTCCTTCGCGTCGTTCTCGCTAGGTTCCTCAGTACGTTCCATATCTCCGGTGTCGCCAGAATCAGTTGATTCCAAACAGCTTGCGAACTCGTCGCCGACGGATCGGGAGAAGATCTTCCCGCGCGGGACGCCTGAATCGATGCTGGAGACGGCGAGATCCCGAATAGAGGTTCGCGCCGGTCAGGTCGAGCGCAGGGTATGGATCCCGCAAGGCCCGCACGACCGCCGGGCCTCGGTATGAGAGCGAGTCTCTTTGACATGCAATGGCGCTGCTAGGGCGCCCGACCTGCATGTCAAACCGTGACTACCAGGCGTAGTGCTCGGGTGCCGTGCGGTAGCCGGGGAAGATCTCGTCCAGTCGGGCAAGTGCCTTCTCGTCCAGCTGCACGTCGAGCGCCCGCACAGCGGCGTCGAGGTGTTCTTGGACGCGGGGCCCGACGATCGGGGCCGTGACCGCGTTCTGGTGCAGCAGCCAGGCCAGCGCGACGTCGCCGGGTTCGTGGCCGAGTTCGGCGGCGAAGTCCTCGTACTCCTCGATCTGCGGCCGCATGGCCTCTACCGTCGCTGCGGCCCGGCCCTCGAGTCGGCGTTTGCCTTCGCGCTCCTTGCGGAGCACGCCACCCAGTAGGCCGCCGTGGAGCGGGGACCAAGGGATCAGACCGATGCCGTAGTGCTCAGCGGCCGGAATGACCTCGAGCTCGATGTCGCGGTTGATCAGGTTGTAGAGCGACTGCTCGCTCGACAGGCCGATCAGGCTGTGCCGCTTCGCGGCCTCCTGCGCCTGAGCCAGGTGCCAGCCCGCGAAGTTGCTGCTACCGACGTAGAGGATCTTGCCTGCGGTGACGGCTACGTCGATGGCCTGCCAGATCTCGTCCCACGGGGTGGCCCGGTCGATGTGGTGGAACTGGTACAGGTCGATGTAATCGGTCTGGAGCCGCTGCAGGCTGGCGTCCAGCGCACGCCGGATATTGAGGGCCGACAGCTTTCCCTCGTTGGGCCAGTCACCCATGTCGCCGTACAACTTCGTGGCCAGCACGGTCCGTTCGCGGCGGCCGCCGCCCTGGGCGAACCAGCGTCCGATGATCTGCTCGGTCGAACCCCTGCCCGCGCCTTGGCCAGATGTGCCGGCTGACCGCAACCCGTAGGCGTTCGCGGTGTCGAAGAAGTTGATGCCGTAGTCGTGCGCCGAATCCATGATCGCGTGCGCGTCGGTCTCGCTGGTCAACGGACCGAAGTTCATCGTGCCCAAGCAGAGGCGGGATACGGTCAGGCCCGAACGGCCCAGGTGGGTGAACTCCATGACCTCACCTTGCCGCGCCTCCGCCTCATCCGTCCACCACACGTGGGGCGACAGTCAACGATGCGGCCGGCCCGATCGGCTGCTCGGCCACGGGCGTAGAATCACCCACTGAACGAGCGGCCTCAGCCAGTCCGGATCGGGACGGCTGGCGTACGCGGTGTGGCAGCGCCGTGACAGTCTCCTGCCAGTGCCTGGACGCAGAGTGGCAGCCATGACCACCACGACTGCCTCCCCGTCGCGCACCTACACGTCCCTCAGCGCCGCGTGGATCCCGCTCGCGGCACTCTGCCTTGCCTTCTTCGTCGAGATGGTCGACAACACCCTGTTGTCGATCGCGCTGCCCACGATCGGTCGCGACCTCGGCAGCGGCACCACTGCGCTGCAGTGGGTCACGAGCGCCTACTCGCTGACCTTCGGGGGGCTGCTGCTGACCGCCGGCTCGGTCGCCGACCGGCTGGGACGCCGGCGCGTACTGCTGGTCGGGCTCGGCATCTTCGGCGCGCTGAGCCTGTGCGTCCTGGCCGTCAACTCCGCGGGGGAGCTCATCGTGCTGCGTGGTGCGCTCGGCATCGCCGCCGCGATGATGGCGCCCATCACCAATTCGCTGGTGTTCCGGCTCTTCGACACCCAGGCCCTGCGCATGCGCGCGATGACGGTCATGATCGTCGTCGGCATGTCGGGGTTCGTCCTCGGCCCGCTGCTCGGCGGCACGGCCTTGGCCCACGTGCGGTGGGAGTGGCTGCTGGTCGTCAACGCCCCGATCGCTCTGCTCGCCTGCATCGGCGTTCGGCTCGGCGTCTCGCCCGACCACTCGGACGACCTCACCGACGACGCGCTCGACATCCCCGGAGCAGCGCTCAGCATCGTCACCATCGGCCTGGCCTGTTACTCGGCGACCAGTGGTGTCCAGCACGGCTGGCTCTCCGTGGGGACCATCGCCTCGATCTTCGGCGCCGTGGCCGCGGGGGTCGCGTTCGTGCGGCACGAGCGTCGCAGCGCCTCACCCATGCTGGACCTCGATCTGTTCACCAGTGGCACGGTGCGCGGGGCCACGATCGCTCAGCTCGGTACAGCGATCGCGATGGCCAGCGTGATGTTCGGCCTGATCCTGCACTTCCAGTACGCCTACGGATGGAGCCCGGTGCGTGCCGGCCTGGCCAACCTGCCGATGATCGTGACGATGCTCGCCGCCAGCCCTGTCTCCGAGTGGCTCGGCAAGCGCTTCGGCCACCGCATCGCCTGCCTCGTGGGCGCCGCCTGTCTCGCCGGCTCGCTGGCCGGCCTCTCCTGGGGCGTCGAGCACGGCTACCTCGCGATCGCGGCCTGCATGGTCCTCATGACGGTTGGCCTGCGCACGGTGATGACGATCTGCGCCGTGGCCCTCGTCGACGCGATGCCGAGCAACCGCACGTCGATCGGCGCCGCGCTCAACGACACCGCCCAGGAGGTCGGCTCGAGCATCGGCACCGCGGTGGTCGGCACGCTGATCGCGGCCCTCGTCACCACGACCCTGCCCGCAGGCACCTGGAGCAGCTCGCTGGTCGCGTCGTTCTTCCATGGCGAGCGGGTCACCTACGCGGTCCTCGCCGTGGTGGTCGGCCTCGTCGCCGGGGTCGGTGCCCTCTCCCTCACCAACTCGCGTGCCGTCGAGGAGCCGATGGCGGCCTGATCCGCCGCCGGGGACGGATCAGACCGCGAGGCGCCCGCCGTCGACGGGCAGCACCGCGCCGTGGACGAAGCTGGCCTCGTCGGTGGCGAGGAATGCGATGGCAGCGGCGATCTCGTCGGCCTCTCCAGGACGGCCCGCCGGGCCGCCTGCTGCGAGCAGGTCCAGTGCGTCACCCATCGGTACTGTGCCTTCGGTGCGGGTGGGCCCGGGACTCACCGCGTTGACGCGCACTCCGGCGGGGCCGAACTCGGCAGCCCAGGATTTCGTCAACAGGACAAGGGCAGCCTTGCTGGAGCCGTAGAGCCCCATGCCGCTCATGCCGAACTCCGCGACCATGGTCGTAATGTTGACGATCGCCCCGTGGCCGCGTTCGGCCATCGACGGCGCGAGCGCCGCGACGAGCAGGTAGGACGCCTTGACGTTGACGGCGAAGACCTCGTCGATCTGGTCGGCAGGGGTGTCGGCGGTTGGGCCGAAGGGGAAGATTCCGCCGTTGTTGACGAGGATGTCGACGTGGCCGCCCCCCGCCTCCGTGGCGCGCGTGGCGAGCTGATGCACGCTGTCGGCGTCGCCGAGGTCGGCTGGGATGAAGTCCGCGGACCCACCCTTGGCGCGGATGCCGGCGACCACGGCACCGCCGCGTGAGACGTCGCGGCCCGAGACGATGACGTGCGCGCCGAGGGCGGCGAGCCTGGCTGCGGTGGCTTTGCCGATGCCGCTGGTGGAGCCGGTGATGAGGGCGGTGGAGCCGGTCAGGCTGGTCATGAAAACCTCTCGCAGTGAATGGAGTGAATGCTCCAAACTATGCCTGGACAGTTTTGGAGTGTCAACTCCATAAAACTTGGTAGGCTCTCATCGTGAGCGACTCGACAAGCGAAGCCGCAGTGGCCGGCACGACCAGCCAGCGGCGGACATCTTCGGAGCGGAGGTTCACCGCGAAGGGCCAGCTCACCCGGTCCCGCATCATCGACGCGGCCGCTGAGCTGGTTTTCGCGCATGGCGTTGCACGCACCGGCATCGAGGACGTCCAGCGTCGAGCCGGGGTGAGCGCGTCGCAGCTGTATCACTACTTCACCGACAAGGACGACCTGATCCGCGCCGTCATCGCTCATCAGACCGACGGGATCATCGCCGTGCAGCAGCCGCTGCTCGACCAGCTCGACACCTTCGAGGCGCTCGAGCGTTGGCGCGATCTGCTCGTGGACCTCCAGGAGCAACGTCACTGCGCCGGGGGCTGCCCGATCGGCTCGATAGCTGCCGAGCTGGCCGACAACGACCCGGACGCGCGCGCGGATCTCGTCGACAGCTTCGAGCGATGGGAGGCGCCGATTCGCGCAGGTCTGGCCCGCATGCTCGATCGAGGTGAGCTTCGCCCAGACACCGACACCGATGCCCTTGCCCTCGCCCTGCTCGTGGCGCTGCAGGGGGGACTCCTGCTCACCCAGACCCGCCGCAACACGGCGCCGCTGCGGGTAGGCCTCGACACCGTGCTGGCACAGCTGCGCACCTACGCCGTCGAGTAGCCAACAGCCAGCAGCGGTTAGGCAACGGGACGCGATGGAGACCACCACCGGGTGATCTCACCCCGAGGAGCGCTCGCACTCTCCACCTGCATCCTGCTCGTGGCTACCGCGGGCTGTGACTCGGGGAGCGGCGCCGGCCCGTCGGTCTCCTCCGTGGCCAGGGCGGCGGCGCACACCGTCACCGGACCACAGGCCAGCGGCTCTGGCTACACCCTCGAGCTACTCGACGGGGCCAGCACGGTCGATGTCGTGGCCACCGACCTCGGTGGGCCCCTGTACCGCGTGCAGACCGCGGCCGGCTCGACCACCCTCCCCGGGGCGCGGCTGGTCGATCACACCGTCGACGTCAGGCTCCGAGGCGGCGGCAACGGTGCAGTGCGAATCCTCCTTGACCGGGGTGTTCGCTGGCGGCTGCGGTTCGCTGCCGGGGCGAGTACGGCGACGGTCGACATGGCCGACGGGCAGCTGGCGGGACTCGCCGCCGTGAAGGGCATCGGCTCCCTCGACGTCACCGCAGGGCGCCCCGCCGCAGCGGTCATGCTGAGCGAGGCCGCCGGGGTCAGCACGTTCACGCTGCACGTGCCGGCGTCGTCTGCGGTGACCGTGCGGGCCCGGGCCGGCGCCGGCACGGTGACTCTCTTCGGGCAGGCGCACCGCGGCGTCGCGGCCGGCGCGACGCTCTCGACCCAGCCTGCGGCGGCTGCGCGGTACGAGATCGATGCGGTGGGTGGCGTCGGCACCCTCTCCGTCGACGGGTGATCGGTTGCGGTTCCGAGATCAGGGCCCGGTGACCGCAACAAGATCACCGGAGGCCGCGAGACCGTCGGCGGCTGCGAGATCGTCGGCGGCTGCGAGACCGTCGGAGCCCGAGAGACCGTCGGAGCCCGAGTGCCGCCACGCGAGCCAACTCCGGCGCGCGGTGAGGGCCAGGAAACCGAAGCCGAAGAGCACGTACAGGCCGGAGCAGGCGATCTCGACCGGGGTCAGTCGCAGCTGCGGACTGTGGACGTGCGGCACGATCCAGACCGCGAAGGTCGAGAAGATCGCCACGGTGGGGATGAGCCAGGCCCGGGCGCGGTACCACAGCAGGATCGCGATCGGCACCACCCAGATCCAGTGATGGGTCCAGGCGATCGGCGAGGTCAGCAGGCCGGTGACCGCGCACGCGGGCAGGCCCCACTCATCGCCGAGCACTCGGTGCGCGGCGCGGGCGATCACCAGCCCCGCGACCAGCACGAGCAGGATGAGCAGCAGTTCGGTCGGGCGCGTGCTGCGGGTGTGGTCGAGGCGGACCAGCATGCCGCGCACCGTCTGGTTCACCGCGTCCTCGACGTTGCCGACGCGCTGCAGGTCGAAGAGATCGTGCGTCCAGAACGCCCGCGCGCCACGAGGATCGACGAGCGCGGAGAGGCCGATGGTGGCGGCGAACGTGCCCGTTGCGGTGGCGGCGGCCCGATACCGCTTCGTCAGCACGAGGTAGACGATCAGGATCGCGGGCGTCACCTTCATCCCCGCCGCGAGCCCGGTGCCGACACCGCGCAGCGGGCTGCCCTCGCGTCGGGTGAAGTCCCAGAGCACCAGCGCGAGCAGCAGCAGGTTGATCTGCCCGTAGGCGAAGGTCGTGAAGACCGGCTCGCTCCACAGTGCCACGGCCGAGAAGAGTGCCACGGGCACCGCCGCGGCCCGGCCGCGGACCCCGGCCAGCTGGCAGGACAGCGTGCAGACGAGCACCAGCAGCCCGAAGTTGACGATGAGGCAGAGCACCTGCAGCGCGGCGATCGGCACCGGCGTCAGCACCACGAAGACCACGGCCGCGAAGGGCGGGTAGGTGGCGAGGTTCTGCACCCCGGGCAGGTGCGCGTAGAGGTCGGCGCCGTGCCGGATGGCCATGCCCTCGGCGCGGTAGACGTGCAGGTCGCCGAGGATCGTGTGCGGGATGCTCGCCCGGACGATCCCGAAGGCGAGTACCGAGACGAACAGCGCGACCAGAGCCTGGCGCAGGGTGAGCTGGCGACGGGGGCTCGGCCGGGACAGCAGCGGCCGTTCGAGCAGTGCGGTCACAGCTCGAACATAGGGCGCCCACCCGCTCCTGCGCCCTTTTCGCGGTGAGCGGTCATGGAGCGTTCATGCGCCCGATGGCGCAGCGCTACGTAGCGGCGTGCCAGGGCCGCGGATCGTCGCGCAGCAGCCCGGCGATCCAGAGGTCGGCGCGGACTCCGCGATTGTCGGCGCGCCCCCGCAGCGTCCCCTCCAGCTGGAAGCCGCTGCGCTCGGCCACCCTGCGGGACGGGTCGTTGCCGACAAGCGCCATCCACTCGATGCGGGCTAGCCCGGCGACGTCGAAGGCCCAGTCACAGAGCAGCGCAGTGGCCTCACCGGCCACCCCGCGTCCACGGGCCCACGGCGCGATCCAGTAGCCGAACTCGACGCCGCCCTCGTGCGGCGGCCCGACGAAGCCCATCGAGCCGAGGACCGTGACGTCGTCCTGGGCGGTGATCGCGAACCCCGGCACCCCGGCGGCGAAGCGCTCCGGGCAGAGCCCGACGAAGGCGGTGGCGTCGTCGCGGGCGTAGGGCACGGGCACCCGCGTCCAGCGCTGGATCTCAACGTCCTGGCACGCCTGGAAGACCTGCTCGATGTCGTCTTCACGCCAGGCCCGTAGCCGGACGGTGCGCCCGACGAGGACGGTGCTGGCATCGGTCAGTGGCGTCGTCACTCGCCGATCTTCCTACGTGCGGCACGCCATGACGCACCACGGGTAGGAAGATCGACGCGCTGCAGCGGCTCAGATCGTGATCAGCACGACGGCTGCCGCGGCCAGGCCGAGCCCCAGACGCTGCAGCCTGCTGGTGTGCTCGTGCAGGACCCCGATGGCGAGTACGACCGTCACGGCCGGATAGAGCGAGGTCAGCACCCCCGCCAGCGAGAGCAGCCCGGTGTGGGTGGCCAGCAGGAAGCACATGTTGGCGGTGGCATCCAGCGCCCCGCAGCCGAGCACCAGCCAGAGCATCCTGCCGCCGATGCGGCCGAACTCGCGGCGCTTGGCGGCGATTGGCATGATCAGGATGGACGACGTGAAGCGGGAGACCACCAGTGGCCAGAGCCCCGAGTCGTGCCCGGCCCGGGCCAGGAAGACGAAGTACAGGCCGAAGCCGGAGCCGGAGAGGAAGGCCAGCAGCAGCACGCGGGGCGCGATCCTGCCGTGCGGGTTCTCCTCGCTGGTGCGGCTGCACAGCACCACCGCGATGCCCCCGATGACGATCCCGATCCACGCCACGACGGCCGGCCGCTCACCGAGGGTGACGCCTACGACCACGGGCACGATGGCGGCAAGCACCGCGGTGACGGGGGAGATGACGTTCATCGGCGCCGTCACCATGAGCTGGTACATCACCACGACGCCGACCATCCCGGCTAGGCCGCCGAGCGCACCGAAGAGGGCGGCATGCCAGCTGAGATGTCCGGGGAAGAGCGGCAGCAGGGCCAGCATCAGCAGGGCGCCGACGGGATAGCTGAACGTCAGGACCGTGATGGCCTTGAACCGGCGCGCGGCGAAGCCGCCGGTGAAGTCACTGACCCCGTACGCGATGGCGGCGAGCAGCCCCAGTACGACGGTCATTTGCCCCCACCGTATCGGTGCGGGCTACTCAGTTCAGACGGTGGCCTTGGTGAGCGTCAGCTGGGAGACGTCCAGGTAGCCGGTGCGGAAACCCGCCTCGGAGTAGGCCAGGTAGAGCGACCACATTTTGCGGAACGTCTCGTCGAAGCCGAGAGCCGCGACCGCCGCCCAGTTGTCCTCGAACGTCTCGCGCCAGCGGCGCAGCGTCTCGGCGTAGTGCGGACCGAAGCTGTAGTTGTCCGAGATCCGCAGCGCCGTGTGCGCCTTGACGGTGCGGTCGATCGCCTCGACGGAGGCGAGTTGGCCGCCGGGGAAGATGTACTTGCGGATCCAGGTGTAGGTGTCGCGGGTGGCCAGCACGGTGTAGTCGTCCTGCAGGATCGCCTGGATCGCCACCCGGCCACCGGGCTTGAGGCGGTCGTCGATGGTGCGGAAGTACTCGTCCCAGTGATTCGCGCCGACGGCTTCGATCATCTCGACGCTGACCACGGCGTCGTACTGCCCCTGTGCCTCGCGGTAGTCCTGCAGCAGCACGCTGGCCTTGTCGGTGAGGCCGGCCGCCGCGATTCGCTCGCGGGCCAGGTCGGCCTGCTCGATGGAGATGGTGAGCGAGGTGACGCTGGCGCCACGGCGCGCGGCGCGGATCGCCAGCTCGCCCCAGCCGGTGCCGATCTCGAGGACAGTGGTGCCTTCGCCGACACCGGCCGCGTCGAGAAGACGGTCGATCTTGCGATGCTGGGCGCTGGTCAGCGGCTCGGCCGAGTGGTTCGGTTCGCCGTCGAAGATCGCCGAGGAGTAGCTCAGCGACTCGTCGAGGAAGGTCTTGAAGAGGTCGTTGGAGAGGTCGTAGTGGTGGTGGATGTTCTCCCGCGCACCGTCGACCGTGTTGTCGAACTTGTCGGGCTGGCGGCTCAGGACCGCGTGGCGCAGCCGGTGGAACATGGCCGGCACCAGGTCGCGCATGTTGGCCGCGAAGGCGGAGAGGACGCCGGCGACGTCGTCGGTGGTCCAGTCGCCGGCCATGTAGGCCTCGCCGAACCCGATCGTGCCGGTGGCGCCGAGGCGCTCGTAGAACGCCTCGGGGCGGACGAGCGTCATGACCGGGTCCAGCTGGTTGCCGCCGCCGTAGCTGCGAGTGCCCTCGACGACGCGCAGCGGGATGCGGTCGGCGGCGCGGTGGAAGATCCTCTTCGCGATCGCGGCGCGCACCGGCTGATGCGGCACGGTGGCGACATCGGGCCAGAGCGCCGGATCGATCTCGACCTCGGTCTGCTGGGCTGACTGGGGCTTGTCGATGAGCGTCATTGCACCTTCTCCTGATCCGCGAGGCCTCACACAATCAGACGACGAGCGCCGCCCGGCCTGCAAGTGCCATTGCAAGAACGTTCGTCGTTTCGCCGTCGGCGGTTCCGTCTGCAGTGGACTCCTGGGCCGGGGAGACCCCGCACACAGCACTCAATACATACCCGACCGTGAGGTCGTTCCATACTCCGGGCCGCCCCAGCATCGCGTGCTTCTCGCCGGTGACGCTGATGAAGCTGGCCGAGGCGGCGATGGGCTCGATCTCCCTGACGTAACGCGCCGACATCCGCGGATCGGTGACGGTGTCGGCGGTGCCGTGCAGGAACAGGACGTGCCGGCCGGCCATCGTGGCGCGGGGGTCTCGGCCCTCGATCCAGGGCGCCAGGCCGACGACCGTGGTGACCGCGGGATGGTCGGCGGCGTAGATCGACGTGCGGCCGCCCATCGAATGGCCGACGAGGGCGACGGGCACCCCCGGGAAGCGGCGGCCCAGCTCGTCGAGGGCGGCACGGGCGTCGGCGACAGGTGACTGCTCGGCGCCGTTCCAGCCGCGGACCTCGAAGCGCAGCCGTGCCACCGCCAGGCCGTGCTCACCGCCGCGGCGGCGCAGGGCGCGGGCGATCGGCAGCATCCTGAGCACGGCCAGGTGGTTCTCACGGGCCGGGGCGTGGCTGACCTCGCGGCCCCCGTGCAGCACGAGCGCGACGGCGCGGACGGGACGCGGCGGCGCCGAGACGTGCAGCCGGGCGCTCACTTCGGGCAGGTGGTGTTGGCCGGCGGCAGCTTCTCGCTGATCAGGTAGTTGTTGACGTAGTCGTCGACGCAGGAGCTTCCCTCGAGGTACGAGGTGTGGCCCTCGCCGTCCCAGCTCAGCAGTTCCGCATTGCCCATGGTGGTCGTCAGGTCCTTTGCGCCTTGATACGGCGTAGCCGGATCGTGCAGGTTGCCGATCACCAGAACCTTCGTAGGGGTGGGTGCGGTCGGTTTCGGCGGGACGAGACGGTTCGGCTGCCACTGCTGGCAGCTGAACAGCGAGATGGCCGCCCACTTGCCGAAGAGCGGGTACTCGGTGGTCCACTTCGCCGCGGTGGCCCGGATCGTGGCGTCAGTCGGCGTGCCGGCGGGGGTGTCGTTGCACGAGATCGCGGTGTTCGCGTCGGCGATGTTGGTGTACGTGCCGTCGCTGCTGCGCTCGGTGTACTGGTCGGCCAACGCCAGCAGCTTGCTGCCGTCTCCGCTCTTGCCGGCGATCAGCGCCGCCGCGAGGCTGGGCCAGAGCGACCTCGAGTAGAGCGCCTGCAGGATGCCGGTGCTCGCCAGCGAGGCCGTCAGCTTGCGGCTGCTGCCCGTGGAGAGCGGGCTGGCCAGTGCCGCGGCCTCGATCGACTCCGCAGTAGCGCGGGGGTCGGCGAGCGAGTTGCAGGTCGAGCTGGTCGGGCAGTAGGCGGCGAACTGGTCGAAGGCCTCCTCGAACCCCTTGAGCTGGTCGGCGAACTGCTGGACGCCGTTGGTGAGCGGGTCGACGGCGCCGTCGAGCACCGCGACACGGACCTTCGACGGGAAGAGGTGCGCGTAGGCGGCACCGAGCTCGGTGCCGTAGGAGAAGCCGAGGTAGTTCATCTGATCGTCGCCGACCGCCTGCCGGATGAGGTCCATGTCGCGGGCGGTGTTCTCTGTGTTGAAGTAAGGCAGCTCGGAGCCCTTGTCCTTGACGCAGTCGTCGTCGAAAACCTTGGCCAGCTCCTTCGCGTCGTTGAAGCCGGCGGTGGTGCTCATGTCCGGTGACGCGGCGTTGATGGCGTCCTTCTCCTTGTTGCTGGCGCACGTGATGGGCGTGGACTCACCGACACCGCGGGGGTCGAAGCCGATCATGTCGAAGTGCTGCATCACGCTGGCCGGGAAGTTGGAGAGGAGCCCGAGAGCGAGGTCCAGGCCGGAGCCACCCGGCCCGCCGGGGTTCACCAGCAGCGAGCCGGTGCTGTGCGTGTTCTCCGAGTCGTGGATCTTGAGCACCGTCAGCTTGATCTTGGTCCCCGTGGGCCTGGTGTAGTCCAGGGGCACCTCCACCGCGGCACAGCCCAGGGTGAGCTTGCCCTTCAGCGCCGCCTCGACGGGGATGTTGTTCTCGCTGAGTATCGAGGTGCAGTCCGAAAAGTCAGTCTCGGGCACCGTGACAGGGGGATAGGTAGGCGTGCTCTTCGGGAAGGACGATGCGCTCGACGACGGCGCCGTGGAGGTGGCCGGAGTATTTGAGGCGGCCTGAGGGGTGCCGGTGACCGGCTGGGTGCAGGCTGTGAGCAGCGCACCGGCGAGGGTCAGGGTGGCCAGGGCGCGGAGTCGTCTGCGAGCAAGCACGTTGTCGACCTTACGGAATAGCCCTGTCAACGACTGGCGAAGTGCTCGAGAACGAGTGCCTGTGCCTCACCCATCACAAAGCCCAGCACCGCGCCAACGGTGATCAGGATCCACTCGTCCTGCTCGAAGGCCGGCCGGATCAGTGCCTCGAACTGCAGCTCGTCGAGTTGCTGCATCTTCTCGACCAGCAGGTTGCGGATGTCCATCGACTCGCGGGCGTAGTCCTCGATGTAGACCATGGTCTCCGGCAGCCGGGCCATCACCTTGCTCGCGATCGAGCGCTTCATCCGGTCGTACTTTGCGCTGCCGACCGTCATCACCACCAGCGGCTTGGCGATCCCCGTGCTGCGGTCGAGGGCCGACTGCACCTCCCGGCGCACCATGGCGAACACCCGGTCGGAGAGCGGGCCGTTGAGGATCGCGCCGATCACCTTCTCCGGGGTGATGATCTCGTCGGCGATCAGTGCCCCGTAGTCGGCGGCGACCTCACGCCGCCGCTTGAGGAAGAGCCCCTGGATGTGCCAGCGGAAGACTGTGATCGGCCGCTTCGGATTGAAGATCAGCTTCAGTGCCAGCCAGTCGGTAAACCAGCCGACGATCAGCCCGAAGGCGGGCATGATCAGCGGCTCGTGGAAGAGCACCCAGAGCGTCATCTGCAGCAGCCCGATCGTGCCGCCGAAGTAGATGCCCGACCGGATGATGAAGCGGAACTCCTTGTGGCCGGCCTCCCGGAAGATCCGGTTGAGCAGCCGCTTATCGGTGAGAAGGTTGGTGAGCACCATCGCCTTCAGGTCGAAGACCGCGTCGACGTCGCGCTGGATGTCAGCCAGCACCTCGCGAATCATCCGGGGCGTCTCGGCTTGGGCTCGCATGATGACGAGGTTGCGCACCGCCTCGGGCATCGCCTCCCAGACGCCTGGCTGGTACTCGGCCATGATCTCGGCGACCACCTCCTCAGTGGCCCGTCGCATCGGCTCGGCGATCTCCTTGGCGATCAGCTCCGGGTCGAGGCGCGCAACGACCTCCCCGGCCGAGATCAGCTCACGCGTCATCGTGTCGACGGCGATCGAGGCCATCCGCGCGGCCCGTCGTGGCACGATGCCCTGCCAGCCCAGGTACGGCCGCCGGAACCCGATGAACTCGATCGGCTCGAACATCATCCGGATGGCGACGAGCTTGGTCAGGTAGCCGATCACGGCGGCGACGACCGGGATGCTCAGGTCGATGTACCAGTGGTCGGCGATGTCGGCCAGCACGCCGGTCATCGCTGCGTCAGCCCGACGGCAGGGCGTGCCGCGATGTCGGGTCGCTGGCGGCCCAGAACTCCTGGCCCAGGCTCGACATCCGCACCGTCTTGCGGACCAGCTTCACCCCGCCGCCCTGCTTGGCGGCGCTGGCTCTGCGTCTGGCGTCGGCGAGGACGTTGTCGGTGGCCAGCATGTCGTACTGCAGTTCGAGGGACTCGTCCTCCGGGCCGAACTCGATCAGGCCGAAGGTGAGCAGCCGGCTGAGGTAGGTCGGGGTGTTGTCGGGGGTGACGACACCCGCCGACCGTCCGACCGTCGAGGCGTTGGCCACCAGCACCCGCGGCTCGCTGCGGCGGCTGCGCTGCACGAGGTCACCCGCCGCGAAGACGCTGCCGCTGGACAGTGCGGCGAGGATGCGGGCCTCGTCGGGCACCAACTGGCTGATGATCGTGCCGAAGAGGTACTCGCGGCTGTCGCTACGGGAGGCCTCGACGGAGCGCTCGAGGAGCTCGCCCATGGCGCTGCGCAGGGGAGCGGTGCCGGGATCGGCCGTCTGGATGAGCAGGGCGGCCCGCTCCTCCTCGGGTGTGGCCGGCTTGCCTCGCGGCGCGTCGGCCTGTGGCACCTGCAGGAGGCGGCGGGCTTCGTTGACGGCGGCCTGCTGGATCTTCTGGGCCTCGCGCTCGATGGTCTTGCCGCCGGGTAGCTGCCGGGCGATCCGCCAGCCCGAGCGGCCGAGGATGCGCCCCACCCGGGCGGCGGTGACGATGGCGGTGCCCGCGGCGGCCACGACCTCGGAGGGCTGCACGGTCACCTGGGCGAGCTCGCCACGCCGACCCCGCGCGGTGCGAGCCGTGCTGACCTCGCGGCTCGGGGCTCGTGAGGTGGTCTTCGGGGCGCTCATCGGCTCTGCCTTCGTCGTGGTGGGCGTCAGCAGTACGGCCCCCCGGGCGTCGGCGGCGGCGTCCCGACCCTGCGGTGTGGGTCGTGGACGGCGCGCCTGCGAGTCGGACTCAGCCACAGACCATCCCCCAGATTTGTGTGGCAGCAATGCGTCACAGGATATGGGGTCGTCCGCGGCCGCAGGACCCCGGAGGCGGGTAGGCGGTAAGAATGGCGGCTATGAGGTTGCCCGTGCTGCCCCCCGTTGCCCCGATGCTGGCCAAGGCGGTGCCCGAGATCCCGAGTACCGGCGGGCTCTCCTTCGAACCGAAGTGGGACGGCTTCCGCTCGATCATCTTCCGGGATGGCGACGAGGTGGAGATCGGCAGCCGCAACGAGAAGCCGATGACGCGGTACTTCCCCGAGGTGGTGGCCGCGGTGAGGGCACAGCTGCCCGAGCGCTGCGTGGTGGACGGCGAGATTGTGATCGCCACCGCGGGCGGTCTGGACTTCGAGGCGCTGCAGCAGCGCATCCATCCGGCCGCGTCGCGCGTCACGATGCTCTCGGAGACGACGCCGGCCTCGTTCGTTGCCTTCGACCTGCTGGCACTCGGCGACGACGACCTCACCGGCCGGCCCTTCGCCGAGCGGCGGGCCCTCCTGGAGCAGGCACTGGCCCCCGCCCAGCCGCCGGTCCACCTGACCCCGGCCACCACCGACGTGGCGGAGGCGCAGCGCTGGTTCGAGATCTTCGAGGGTGCCGGTCTGGACGGCGTGGTGGCCAAGCCGCTGGACGGGGCCTACCTGCCGGACAAGCGGGTGATGTTCAAGATCAAGCACGCCCGCACCGCCGACTGCGTGGTGGCCGGTTACCGGGTGCACAAGAGCGGCCCTGACCTGATCGGCTCGCTCCTGCTTGGGCTCTACACCCCGGACGGCACGCTGGCGTCGGTGGGCGTGATCGGCTCGTTCCCGATGGCGCGGCGTCGCGAGCTCTTCACCGAGCTCCAGCCGCTGGTCACCGGCTTCGAGGGGCATCCGTGGAACTGGGCGGGCCAGGTGCCGGAGGGGCGCACCCCGCGATCGTCGGAGACCTCCCGCTGGAATGCCGGCAAGGACCTCTCGTTCACCCCGCTGCGCCCGGAGCTGGTGGTGGAGGTGCGCTACGACCACATGGAGGGGCCGCGCTTCCGGCACACCACCCAGTTCAACCGCTGGCGTCCGGACCGCGAGCCGGAGTCGTGCACCTACGACCAGCTGGAACGGCCGGTCAGCTTCGCCCTCAACGACATCGTGCCCGGGCTGGGCTGACTGGATCGGGCAATTGTGCAATCCTCGCCGCCGTCAGGCAGGCGAGAGTTGCACAGTCGCAGGGTCAGGCGGTGAGACGGAGGAAGAGCGCGTCCTCCTCCTCGAGCAGGCCGGTCAGCTGCAGGCCGCCCCGGGCCACCTGCCACGGCGCGCCCCCGACGATCCGGGTGGCGCCCGGACCGGCGAGGATCGGCGTGAGGCTGAGACAGAGCTCGTCCACCTGGCCGGCGGCCGTCAGCGACGCGAAGAGCGATGGGCCGCCCTCGCAGAGCACCCGCGTGAGGCCCCGCTCCCGCAGCGCCTCGCGCATCAGCGCGGGATCGAGGTCGTCGTCCCCGCAGACCACGACCTCGGCCTGACCGAGGCGGGACGGAGGCGAGGCCGCGGCGCAGGTGAAGAGCAGCGTGCTCGCGTCGCCGAAGAGCGGTCCGGACGGGTCGACACGCAGCGAGCGGCTCACCAGCGCCACCGGCAGCGCATCGCCCAGCCCGTGACGGCGGCGAGCGGCCAGCCGCTCGCCGGACGGGCGCGCCGGCTTGTACGACTCACCCTCGGCGGTGCGCGCACCCACCAGCACGACGTCAGCGAGGTCGCGCAGGGCCGCGAACACGGCGTTGTCGCCACGTGTCTGCAGGCCGGCGGAGAGGCCGTCGACGGTGCCCGCACCGTCCAGGCTGCTGACCATGTTGACCCTGAGGCCGCCGCGGTCGATCCAGCCGGCGGCGTAGTGCTCGTGCACGTCGACGTCAGCGAGGGGGGAGGGGAGCAGCGCACGCATGGCTCCATCTCAGCACGTCAGTATTCTCGACGGTGATGACCATCAGCCTCGTGGAGCGCACCCCGGCGGTGAGCCCAGCCGCCTTGATCGACGGGCTGGTGCCGCCGCCGCTCTTCGCCGACGCGCGCTTCGACACCTATCACCCCGATCCGGCCGAGCCCAGCCAGCTCGCGGCCCGGGAGGCCGCCCGGACCTTCGCCGAGGCGCTTGGCGCGACGGCCCCGCGCGGGCGACGCCGGCACCGCGTCCAGCAGGCGGGCGGGATCTACCTCGACGGTGGTTTCGGGGTGGGCAAGACGCACCTGCTGGCCGCCCTCTGGCACGCCGCGCCGGCGCCCAAGGCCTACGCCACCTTCGTCGAGCTGACCCAGCTGGCCGGGGCGCTCGGCTTCGCCGCCACGGTCGAACAGCTCTCCGGCATGCGGCTGTTGGCGATCGACGAGTTCGAGCTGGACGACCCCGGCGACACGGTGCTCGTCTCCAGCCTGCTGGCCCGCCTCGCCGAGCACGGCGTGGCGCTGGCCGCTACCTCGAACACCCTGCCGGACCGGCTCGGGGAGGGGCGCTTCGCCGCCGAGGACTTCCTGCGCGAGATCCAGCAGCTAGCCGCGCGCTTCACCACCGTGCGGGTCGACGGGCCTGACTACCGGCACCGCGGGCTGCCCGAGGCCCCGACGCCGCTCGACGACGCTACGGTCCGGGAGCACGCCGCGGCCACCGACGGCGCCAGCCTGGACGACTTCGGTGCCCTGCTCCGGCACCTGGCCACGCTGCACCCGTCCCGCTACGGGGCCCTGCTCGACGGCGTCAGCTCGGTGCACCTGCTCGACGTGCTCCCCGCACCGGACCAGTCGGTGGCGTTGCGGCTCGTGGTGCTGGCCGACCGGCTCTACGACCGCCAGCTGCCGCTCGTCACGTCGGGCGTCAGCCTCGATCAGCTCTTCGACGAGTCGATGCTGGCCGGTGGGTACCGCAAGAAGTACCGCCGGGCGATCAGCCGGCTCGTCGCGCTGAGCCGGCTGGGCGTGTCCCGTGGCGCGTAGACCGCTGGTCTCGCGCGTGCCCGTGCCGGGCAGCGTCGAGCGGGCGCTGGACAACGCCCTCGATCGGGCGCTGGCGATCCAGCGGCCGGCCGTCGTCGCCTACGTCGAGCGAGTACGGACCAGGTACCCCACGGCCACCCCGGCCGATGTCATCGCCCAGCTCGAGCGCAGGTACCTGACGGCCGTCGTCGGCACCGGCGCCGCCTCGGGCGGGGCGGCCGCACTGCCCGGTGTCGGCACGGCCACCTCGGTGGCCGCGGGGGCGGCCGAGATCGCTGCGTTCGTCGGCGCCACGGCGCTCTACGTGCTGGCCGTCGCCGAGGTCCACGGCGTACCGATCGCCGACCCGCAGATCCGCCGCGCCCTCGTGCTCACGGTCCTGCTCGGCGAGGCGGCCGAACCGACCGTCGAGGCCGCCGCCGGGGGAGCGGCGCACTGGGCCCAGGTGCTCGGGCGGAGCACGAACAAGGAGGCCGTCGGCGGGGTCAACGCCCAGCTGGCCAAGCTGCTCGTCGGACGATTCGGAGCCCGGCAGGGTGCGCTGCTGCTCGGCCGCGCGATCCCGCTTGGCATCGGGGCCGGTATCGGTGCGGCCGGCAACGCGGCGCTGGCCCGCGCCTCGATCAACACCTCCCGCCGCGCCTTCGGGCCACCGCCCAAGCGCTTCGGGGCACGGGTGATCGACAGCGAACCGCGTGCGATCACCGGCGCCAGCGGCGTGCCGTCGCGGCTGCGCAACGTGTACAGCCGCGCGCGACAGGGTAGGAAGGCACCATGACCTCGACGCCGACGGGCGAGAACCCGCCCGCCGGCGCCATCGCCGACGCCACCGATGCCCTCGCTGACGCCGCCGACGACATGGCCGCAGCCGCCGACGGTATGGCCGACGCAGCCGACGACCTCGCCGACGCCACGGCGAGCGAGGCACGCCGCCGCCGGCGCCGCGGCTCGCTCTTCGATCACGTCCCCGAGGGTGACTCGGACAACCCGTACGGGGAGCCGGGGCCGCCGGTGTCTCGGTCGGCACCGTTCTACCGAGGGTTCTGGGCGGCCACCGGGGTGATCCTGGCGGTGCTGCTGGCCTCGGCGGTGGACGAGGCCTCCAGCGTGCTGCTGCTCGTCCTGATCGCCGGCTTCCTCGCCGTCGGCCTCAACCCCGTCGTCGAGTTCCTGATCGGCCGGGGCTGGCGCCGCGGCTGGGCGGTCCTCGTCGTGGCCGTCTCGCTGCTGGCTGTCATCACGCTCATCGTGGTCGTGCTGATCGGGGTACTGCGCAACCAGATCCTGTCGTTCGTCGACGACGCGCCGCACCTGCTCAAGGACCTCCTCAAGCACAAGTCGATCGCCCACCTCAACGCGAAGTACCACGTCATCACCAACCTGGAGAAGAAGCTCGAGAACCCGAACTTCGCCGAGGACACCTTCGGCGGCGTCTTCAACGTCGGGCTCTCGGTCTTCAAGGGGCTGGGCGACACCGTGGTCGTCTTCGTCCTGACCCTCTACTTCCTCTCGGCGCTGCCGCAGCTCAAGCACGGCATCTACTCGCTGGCCCCGGCCTCTCGCCGGGCCCGGGTGGGCAAGCTGGGCGACGAGATCCTGCGCCGGGTGGGCCGCTTCGTCATCGGTGCGTTCCTGGTGGCCCTGCTGGCAGGCACCGTCAGCGCCATCTTCCTGGTGATCGTCGGCCTCGGGCAGTACGCCCTGCCGCTGGCGGTGATGGTGGCCGTCCTCGACCTGGTGCCGCTCGTCGGGTCACTGCTGGGCGCGTCGATCGTGTCGGTGGTCGGGCTGGCCAACTCGCTACCCATCGGCATCGCCTGCGTCGCGTTCTACCTGGTCTACGAGACGCTCGAGGGGTACGTCATCTACCCGCGGGTGATGCGGTCGTCGGTGGACGTCCCGGAGTACGTCACGATCGTCGCCGTACTGCTCGGCGGCGCCGTGGGCGGCGTCATCGGGGCCCTACTGGCGCTGCCGATAGCCGCGGCCGGACTGCTGCTGGTGCGCGAGGTCTGGGTGCGCCGCCAGGACGCGATGTAGCCCGGTCCGCTAGGCGGCTCGTACGACCGCCGCGGACTCGCCCGGCAGGGTGAGCACGCCGTCGGTGACGGTGACCCCGTCCTCGGTGCCGAGCAGCAGCGCGCCCGCCGGGAACTCCCGGGGCGAGGAGCCGAAGTTGGCGATCACCCGCAGCGAGCCGCGGTGCACCAGGAACCAGCGCTCGGCGTCGTCGAACTCGACCTCCACCTGCGTGAGGTCTCCGTCGGAGAGCTCCGGCTCGGCCGCGCGCAGGGCGATCAAGGCCCGATAGAGCGCCAGGATCTCGGCATGCGTGCCCTCTGACGCCTCCGGCCAGCGCAGCACCGCGCCGTGGAAGGCAGCCGGGTCCTGCGGGTCGATCATCTCCTCGACGTTCCAGTCGTGGCCGGCGAACTCCTCGCGGCGCCCCTCGGCGGTGGCCTTGGCCAGCTCGGGTTCGGGGTGTGAGGTGAAGAACGGCCAGCGGGTGGAGGCGGCCCACTCCTCACCCATCCAGAGCATCGGCGTGAACGGGCTGGTCAGCAGCAGCATCGCCCCGACTCGCAGCATGCCCACGGAGGTGAGTTCGGGGAGGCGGTCGCCGACGGCCCGGTTGCCCACCTGGTCGTGGTTCTGCAGCGCCACCACGAACTGCCAGCCGGAGGTGGTCTCCCGGTTCACCGGGCGCCCATGGTCGCGGCCGCGGAACGTCGAGTACGTGCCGTCGTGCAGGAAGGCCCGGGTGAAGACCTTGGCAAGTGCCTCCAGCCCACCGAAGTCGCAGTAGTAGCCCTGGGTCTCGCCGGTCAGGTTCGAGTGCAGTGCATGGTGCACGTCGTCATCCCACTGGGCGGCCAGCCCGTGCCCGCCGGCCTCGCGCGGCTCGATCATCACCGGGTCGTTGAGGTCGGACTCCGCGATCAGGGTCAGTGGCCGGCCGAGCTGCTCGGAGAGCGCGTCGACCCGGGTCGCGAGTTCGGTGAGCAGGTGAACCGGGGACGAGTCCTGCAGGGCATGCACAGCGTCGAGGCGCAGGCCGTCGAAGTGGAAGTCGCGCAGCCAGCGCAGCGCGTTGCCGAGGATGAACTCGCGGACGTTGGGCTCCTCCAGGTTGAGGAGGTCACCCCACGTGTTGCGGCCTGTCTTCAGGTAAGGACCGAACTGGGGCAGGTAGTTCCCGGACGGACCGAGGTGGTTGTAGACGACGTCCAGGACGACCGCCAGCCCGCAGCCGTGGCAGGCATCGACGAAGCGCTTCAGGCCGTCCGGGCCGCCGTACTGGGCATGTACGGCATACCAGCCGACGCCGTCATAGCCCCAGTTCCACGTGCCGTTGAAGGCGTTCACCGGCAGCAGCTCGACGTGCGTGACCCCGAGCTTCACCAGGTGCCCGAGCCGGCCGATGGCCGAGTCGAAGGTGCCGCCCTCGGTGAAGGTGCCGACGTGCAGCTCGTAGACGATCCCGCGCTCGAGCGGCCGGCCCTGCCACTGCCCGTCGTGCCAGACGTAGGCGCCGTCGTCGTAGCTGCGACTTGGGCCGTGCACGCCGTGCGGCTGGTACGGCGACGCCGGATCCGGCACCGGGGTGCGGGCGTCGTCGATCAGGAAGCCGTAGTCGGTGCCCGGCGCCAGCTCGGGGCCGGACCACCAGCCGTCGGCCTCCGCCGTCATCGGGGTGGAGGATCCTGCTGCGAAGAGGCTCAGCCGCGAGGCCTTGGGCGCCCATACCCGGATCGCGGTCACGGCTCCACCCTGCCCGACTGCGGCAGCGCGCTAACGCCCGGGTGCGAGGATCACCCTCATGAGTGCGACGAGCATGCGTGATCGGCTGGCCTTCACCACCAGCCAGCTGGCCGAGATCGACCCCGGCGGTCACCCCGGGCGTCCGAAGGGCGTCAAGTCCAAGGACCTCGTTACCGACGGCGAGACGATCGCCGGACTGCAGGAACGGCTCTGGGCGGAGTCCCGCGACGGTGGCACCCGCAGCCTGCTACTCGTACTGCAGGGCATCGACACCGCGGGCAAGGGCGGCGTGACCGAGCACGTGGTCGGGGCCTGCGGGCCGATCGGCGTGCAGTACAGCAGCTTCGGCAAGCCGACGCCGGAGGAGCTGGAGCACGACTTCCTGTGGCGCATCCGCAAGCGGCTGCCCCCGGCCGGCGTGATCGGGGTCTTCGACCGCTCGCACTACGAGGACGTCCTGGTGGCCCGGGTGCACGACCTTGCGCTGCCGGAGGTGATCGAGGAGCGCTACGCCCAGATCAACGACTTCGAGCAGGCCCTCGTCGACGGCGGCACGACCGTGCTGAAGGTCTTCCTGCACATCAGCTTCGACACCCAGCGTGAGCGGCTGCTGGCCCGCCTCGACAACCCCAACAAACACTGGAAGTTCCACGAGTCAGACCTCACCGAGCGGGCCCGCTGGGCCGACTATCAGGCTGCCTTCCAGGTGATGCTCGAGCGCTGCAACTCCGCTGCCGCGCCCTGGTACGTCGTGCCCGCCGACCACAA
>JAOPUX010000049.1 GCA_025963285.1 Jatrophihabitans sp. | reverse complement strand
CTGCTCCTCGATCCACCGGGCAAGCCCCGGCTCGACGAGTTCGGCGAAGCCGGTCAGCGCGATGCGGAGGACGCCGGCGTTGTCGGCCAGGTTGTCGCAAGGTACGAGGGCAAGCGGCCCTGCAGCGGCGGCGCGACGGGCCGCGAGGGCGAAGGTCAATCTGGCGGGGATGGTCGTGAGCGTCGCCGGCTCCCGAGATCGCATCGCATCCAGATCGGTGACGATGTCGGCGTCGAGGTCGAGGGCGCCATCGCGCACCCGGTAGGCAGCCTCGGTGACGGTCAGCGTGATCAGGGCGGTAGCTGGTGCGGCGACCAACTCGGCGAGGCGGGATAGGTCTGCCCCGTCGACCGCTTCGACGATGCTGCCGACCACACTGAACGTGTCCCCCGAGTCGGAGCGTTCGATCAGCGTGTAGAGGCCATCCTGCGCGGCCAGCGTTCGGGCTGTGTCGGGCGAGCGCCCGGTGAACGCCGCGATTCCCCACTCCCGATCGGGGTCGACGCGCTCGGTGTAGCACGCCTGGTGGGCTCGATGAAAGGCTCCGAGACCCACGTGGACGATCCGGATCGGCGCCATCGGCGTGGGTCGGGTTCGGCGATTCAGACGGGGTACATCCGGCGAAGCTGCCACGCCGCCCTCCCTCCGGTATCGACCACTTGTCCCCTAGAGGAAGCTAGTCCTGTGGGCTCGCGGCCGCCGCGGCGCGCAGCCGGAAGGTGGACGATGACCGCACTGACGCTGCACCCGGACCGGCTGTTCCCTGTCGACCCCGCAGCCCGTGACCTGGCCCGCTCGATCCATGCGGGCACGCGGGACAGCCCGATCATCTCCCCCCACGGACACGTCAGCGCGCGGATGCTGGCCGATGACGAGCCGTTCATCAATCCGACGCAGCTGCTCATCACGCCCGATCACTACGTCACTCGACTGCTGCACGCCAGCGGCGTGGAGCTCCGACAGCTCCTCGGTGACGACGTCGACCCTCGCGCAGCGTGGAGGCTGTTCTGCGACCACTGGGGGCGATTCCTGGGCACTCCCGTTCGGCTCTGGCTCGAACACGAGTTGAGCTCGGTCTTCGGGGTGAGGGAGCAGCCATCGGCCGCCAATGCCGACGACCTGTACGACGATCTCTGTGCGAGGCTGCGTCTCCCGGAGTTCCGCCCACGGGCGCTACTTGACCAGTTCGGCATCGCCGTCCTGGCGACCACCGACGACCCAGCCGACGACCTCGCGGCGCACCGCACACTGAACGAGGCCGGCTACTCCGTCCTACCGACGATGCGGGCGGACGCCTACACCGACCCGTCGCTGCCCGGGTGGCAGGAGGCGTTGGGACGGCTCGGGCGGAGCAGCGGGGTTGACTGCGGCAGCTACGCCGGCCTGCTCGCCGCGCTCCAGGCTCGGCGCGAGTACTTCCGCGCGCAGGGCGCGACCGCCATCGACTGCGGCCACGTCGATGCCTGGGCGACACCGCTGAGCGAGTCCGAGGCGCAGCGCCTGCACGCCGACGGGCTTGACGGCGTCATCAGCGTGGCCGGCGCCACCGCCTATCGGCGCAACATGCTGTACCAGTTCGCGGCCATGAGCGCCGAGGACGGGCTCGTCATACAGCTGCACCCGGGCGTCCTGCGCAACCACCACGACCCCACTCGCAGACGCTTCGGGCCGGACACCGGTCACGACCTACCCCTGGCAACCTCGTTCACCCAACCGCTCCGTCAGGTCCTCAACGACTTCGGGACAGCGGCGCAGTTCAGGATCGTGCTCTTCACGGTCGACGAGACCGCCTTCTCCAGGGAGATCGCGCCGCTGGCCGGCTTCTACCCGACCGTGTTCGCGGGTGCACCCTGGTGGTTCCTCGACGCCCCCGCCGCGATCCTGCGGCACCGGGCCGCCGTCACCGAAACGATCGGGTTCTACAAGACATCCGGCTTCATCGACGACACCCGTGGGCTCTGCTCGATCCCCGCCCGGCACGACATGAGCCGCCGTCTCGACGCCCACTACCTGGCCGAGCTCGTCGTGTCCCACCAGCTAACCGAAGACGATGCCCATCTGATCGCCGGAGACCTGGTAAGCCTGATCCCACGGTCCACCTTCCGACTGCCTTAGGGCCTCTCGCGGCCTAAAGCGAGGTAGCCCTTACGCGCCGGGCTATCAACAGGCGGTGCGGGGAATCGACCTCGATGTAGCGACCGGCGATCACCGTCCCGTCGAGGTCAAGGTGGAACGCCTCCCCTGGCCCAGGAGCCGTCACGAGATGAAGCGGTGGATGGCCTCGTTAGCGTGATCCTGAAAGGACGGGTTGGCCAAGTCGGGGACGATGGTTGTCTGGTCGACCATGGGACCCTTCAGCTTGTTGGCCGCGCTGGCGTAGAACACCCCGCTGGACAGGGTCGGGTCGGTGACACCGTCCACGATGCGCTTCGAGCCCGCGTCAAGTTTGTGGGAGATCCCCAGAGCGGGCAGGACGTACTTGGACGCGACACGCAGCGGGAGCGCGAGGCCGTTGGAGGCTTGGGTGCCGGTGGTGGCGCCGGGGCTCACGGTGATGAAGCGGCGCTCAGGGTGTTGGCGGGCCAGGTAAGCCATCCACAGCGCGCCGATGTATTTGGCCTGTCCGAAGGCGAGATTGAAGTCAGGCTTTCCGCCGGCGAAGTAGCTGCCGTCGATGACGGTGGCGAGTTCATCGACTGAGGTTGAGTCAAAGGACGGCCGTGCCATCCGCATCTTCGGAACTCCCACTGCTGCTTCACTTCCGACGAGGACCGCAACCTCGCCAAGCCGCCCCTCGGCCAGGAGACCTTCGAGGAGGACGACGTGGCCAAGAATGTTCGTCGCGAACACGGTGGTGACGCCGTCAGCGGTCAGGTCCAACGTCTGCGGGCCAATTACACCAGCGTTCATGACCAGCGCGTCGACCGATCCGTCGATGGCCGCAAGTCCGGCTCGGACCGAGTCCAGATCGGCGACATCCATGACAACGATGTCGAAGATGCGCCTGCCGGTCGCCGCTTCAAGCTCGACCTTCGCCGCTATCGCCCGATCTCGGTTGCGGCACGCCAAGTAGATGTGCGCCAACTCGGGACGTAAGGCGAGTTGCCGGGCCACCTCCTTGCCGATCCCGGCGTTCGCGCCGGTGATCAGCGCTGTCTTTCCCGAAGGCGCGCTCATTCGGCTGCCTGCTGCGCGTCTGCGGGAGTAGGAAGGCCGTCGAGCACGCTGAAACGGGCATCCATCGCGATACCTCGAAGCTCGATCAACTGCTGATATTCCGGCGAGTTGTACCACTTGAGGGCCGACTCACGGTCGGGAAACCGCATGAGTGCTCCTGACGTGAGCGAGCCATCGCCGTGCAGGGATTCCCAGCTGCTGTTGGCCAGAGCCTCTGCCCCGTACTGCTTTGCGGTCTTACCAGCGTTGGCGGCGTACTGCTCCCGATAGAGATCCGGGTCTTTGACCGCAAATTCGACGATGAGATATGCGCTCATGTGAAACTCCTTAGTTGTGTTCCGTGGTGTTGGCGTTCACACCTAAACGGCAACGCCAGCTGGCGTTACGTCGCTACTCGGCCCTCGTCGACCGCGAGCGTGACGCCGTGGATGAAGCAGTCTTGCCCCCAGGGTCAGTCATTCGTCGCTCAGGTTTTCTCTTGCCAAAGTGGGTTGCACGACTCACTATGAGGGCAGCAAACTGAGTTGTCAAACTCAGAATCTGTTAAGATGAGGACATGGACAACGAGACAACTGAACGACCGAGGCTCACCGCCAAGGGAGCGCGCACCCGGGCGCGGATAGTGGAGGAGGCAGCCAGCCTGATCCATGAACGTGGGGTAGCGGGCACGACCTTGGAAGACGTCAAGGTGGCGGCGGAAGTCAGCGGCTCGCAGCTGTACCACTACTTCCCCGACAAGGACGACCTCGTGCAAGCAGTCATCGACTACCACGCCGACGGCATCGTCAGTCGCAACCGAGAGGCCCTCGACGGCGCAAACGGCGTCGAGGATTGGCGGAAGATGGTGATCACGGCCGCGAAGCGCACCGAAGCAAAGGGGGGCTGCCAACTTGGTTCGCTCGTTGGTCAACTCGCCGAGAGCGACCCCGCGGCCCGAGCGCTCATCGCGGCCGGGTTCGGTAAGTGGGCCGCCGCAATCAGCGATGGGGTCAGTTCCTCCCGTGCAGAGGGGAAGCTTTCATCCGACATCGACGCGGACGATCTCGCCACTACTCTGCTCGCGACGCTCCAAGGAGGACTCTTACTCGCCCAGGTACAGCGGGACAGCCGTCCGTTCGAAACCGCGCTCAACACTCTCCTCGCACTCATCATCAGCAGCTGAGCCGAGCTTGGTCGTTCACCGCAGACGACTACTCGACGAGAGTTGGGTCATCCCCCCGGTGGAACCTCACAGCAGTCTCACATCTGAGATTTCGCCAATCGGGTGTCCTTGTCAGTGCTTGCGTAGCAGGGCCACGATTCTCGCGCTGCTGCTTGCAGGGCTTGGGGGGACAGCATGGGCAGACGCCCATGGATGCTGCTGTGGGTGGTGGTTGCGCTGGTCGCTACCGCCGTCCCCATCGAGGGCGCCTCGAATCCGGGGAGGCCTGCGTCGAAGCCGGCTACGCAGCCGAGACGGCCGGCGGCTCGAGCCGACGTCGTGGCTGCCCGCTGGTCCGCACCGCGCTCGTCGGCGGCCGGTCACATCATCCATGCCAGGGTGACCTTGCTGGCCTCGCAGGCCCTGCACGGGGTGGAGCTGCGGCTCACCTCCTCCGGCCCGGTTGCTCACGTGACGGGGGCGACTGCCACTCCGACGCTGGGTCGCAACGGCCGGGTCGTACCGGTGACGCTTCAGGTCATCGGCGCCGGGCTCGGCACGGTGACCGCCCAGGTCACCGGCCGGGATCCGGCCGGCAAGCTGATCCGGGGGAGCGATGAACTGGACCTCGACACGGCAGGCAAGACGGTCGTGCTCTCCACGAGTGGTCGGCTGCAGGCTCAGGAGCAGGTGCTAGCCCTCGAGCGCCCCAGGCTGGACAAGTCGGCCTACGCCGCTGCCCTCGGCGCCCTCACGGGCGGCTCCCGCATCACGCCGGCAACGCCCGGTACCGCCACCGTCTCCGGCCAGGTCGAATACCTCGACAGCGCCGGCAATCCACATCCCGCGCGGGACATCGGCATCGAGATTCGAGCGGCCGGAGCCGCCGCCGGCGATCCGCCGCTGACCTGCGCGACGACGGATGGCTCAGGCGTCTTCAAGGCTCCGGTCACTACAGCGATCGGCACGTCGATCTTCGTCCGGGCCCTGGCCGAATCCGTGGTCCCGGCGACGAACGCGACCCCATGCGCCTTCGAGACCGCGACGGCCGGGGCCACCGGCTTCGTCGTCCATGCGCCCGGTGTGGCGACAGCCCAGCACAAGGACTCCGCGCCTCTGACCGTGAGTGGGGCGAGCGTCGCCTTCCCGATCCTCGTCGCGTCCAACACCGCCCCGGACACGGCGTTCGACGTGGCAGACGCGCTCGTCACCGCCGAGCAGTTCACCATGGCGGCCCTGGGCTACGACTTCCCCGA
>JAOPUX010000036.1 GCA_025963285.1 Jatrophihabitans sp. | reverse complement strand
CGGCGAGGCGCCCCGGTGGTTGTACAAGTTGGTCGCGACGGCGATCTGCTGTTCGCGGGTGGCCAGATCGGCCCGGGCCGCGTAGGCGCCACCACCGTTGGACAACCAGGTGCCGCTGTCGAACTGCAAGCCGCCGTAGAAGCCGTTGCCGGTGTTGATGTGCCAGTTGCCGCCCGACTCGCACTGGGCGACAGCGTCCCAGTCGAGACCGCTGGAACTCGCGGAGACCGTCGGCGCCGGACGCTGCTTGGTGCCGACCGTCTCGACCTCGGTCTTCGGGTTGCTGACCACGGTCGTGGAGACGGTGGTCCGCTTGGTCAGCTTGCCGTCGGTGTAGACGTCGCTGTACGTGACCTCCCTCGACCCCTCCGCGCCGGAGGTCGTGACCTTCGTCTGGCCGACGTACATCGACGAGTCGCTGTGCTTGGTCACCGAGTAGCTGATCGCCTGGCGCACCACGTCCTGCTTGAGCTGCACGCGGTGGATGACGACCTTCAGCTTCGGCACCACCGGCGCGGTCAGCGCCGGAGTCACGGTGTCGTGGGAACCGAGGACGATGTCCAGGTCGGAGAGGACCTGGGCCACGGTGGCGTCCGTCGTGGTGATCGCCGACGTCTTGTGGTCATGCGCGACCTCGACGCTCTTGGGCGCCCGCAGGGTCAGCGACGTGGTGCCGATCGGGAGGCGCTTCGACCGCGAGACCGAGACGAAGTCGGCCTGCGAGTACCCCAGCGCAAGCAGCGCACCGGAGACGGTCGGGGCGGTCGTCCAGACGTCCTTCTCCTTGCCATCGACGCTCAGGTGCAGCAGCCGACCGCGCTTGAAGACGATCTCTTCCCCGGACTTGAGCTTCGAAGTCGCCGAGGGGGCGACGATGTCGTGCGAGTTGAGCTGGTAACCAGCTGCCTTGAGCGCACCTTCCACGGTGCTGGCAGTGGTCTTGAGGTGTTGCGTGTGTCCATCAACCGCGAGGTTGACAGTGATGCCGTTGTCGGTGGCAAAGGCGGCCGTACTGGCTACCACTGCCCCGGCGAGTACCGCACCGTAGAGGCCGTACTTGACGCTGCGACGCACAGGAAACTCCCTTTCGTTGTCGCACGCTTCGCGCACTTCTTTGGTCACGGAACGGTAACTAGACGTCCACGTGCCCTCCAAACCACCAACACGCGTTTCGTCCGTTTTCGGCGTCTTATGGTGATCTGGATCGCTCCCCGCCTTGACATCGCGCCGAGCGGCTGACTTCGCCCGGATTTCACCTGGACGCTCGACGGCCGAGTGGACGCAGCCCCCAAGGGCTAGGGGCTAGAGGCACCTGCGGAATCGCGCGCTTCAACAACCCTTTTGGTCCCCTTTGCCCATTCACATGATCACGTGCGGCAACAAGTGGCCAATTTTGTGAACGAGGCCACCCTGGGTCGAAATAAGCCCCGAAACGGACAGGTCTAGGGCGTCGGGAGGCCGAAAATCCGTGATCCGGTGGCCGAAACCGCCGCACAGAGCGCCTCGATCTCCAGTCCGGCCGCCGCTGCGAGCCCGGCGACGGTGAGCGGAAGCAGCCGTGGAGCATTGGGCCTGCCCCGGAACGGGTGCGGGGTGAGGAATGGCGCGTCGGTCTCGACCAGCAGGTGCTCGGCAGGCGTCACCGCGGCCGCCGCGCGCAGCGCTGGGGCGTTCTTGAAGGTCACCACGCCCGCGAAGGAGAGGACGTAGCCGGCCGCGACGCATGCCCGGGCCATCTCCGCATCGCCGGAGAAGGCATGGAAAACCACCTGCTCCGGCGCGCCCTCCTCGCGCAGGATGCGCAGCACGTCGGCGTGGGCGTCCCGGTCATGGATCATCAGCGGCTTGCCCACCGCCTTGGCCAGCGCAATGTGCCGCCGGAACTCCCGCTGCTGGTCGGCCGGCGCGGTGCGATCCCAGTAGTAGTCCAGCCCGGTCTCGCCCACCGCCACCACCCGGGGGTCGCGGGCCAGCGCTTCGAGTTCGGCGTAGTCGTCCTCGGTGATACCCGCGATCTCCGTCGGGTGGACGGCCACCGCCGCATACACATCCGGATGCTGCCTCGCCGCCCCGACACACCAACGCGACGACCCCATCGTGTCGCCCACCGTGATCGCCCGGACCACGCCCACCGCCCGCGCCTCGTCCATCACGCCAGCCACGAACTCGCTAGAAGCCGCAACACCAGCCTTCTGAGCCATCGCATCCAAGTGCGTGTGGGAGTCGAAGATCGTGGGGACGGCGGGCTCCGGGTCTCCGACTCCTGCGCCCGTTCCTCGGGCTCCCGCCAGCCCCATCCACGCTCCGGAGTCGGACACCCGAACCCCCGCCTACTCCGCGGTCAGGCGGGCTAGCTCGTCGTCGACGATCGACGGGTCGAGCTTGGTGAAGACGGGCGTGGGCGCCTGCATGGGCCGGCCGACCGCGATCGGGGCAGACTCCCAGCGCGCCGCGGTCTGGTAGTCGCCGGTGAGGACGCTGTAGGACGGCGAGCCGGGAGCGGTCTCCTCGTCGACCTCTACGAGCTCGGGCATGGCGGCCCAGCGGTCGGTACCGCCGAGGGCCTGATGCACCTTGGCGGCCGAGGACGGCAGGAACGGCGTCAGCATGGTGTTGATGTCCGTGACCGTCTGCAGGGCGACGTGCAAGACGCTCGCCATGCGCTCGGTGTCGGTCTTGGCCAGCTTCCAGGGCTCGGTGTCCGAGAGGTACTTGTTCGCCGAGCCGACCAGGGCCATCACCTCGCCGAGGGCCGCCTTCTGGCGGGAGCGGGCAAGCAGGTCGCCTACGGTGGTGAAGGCGGCCTGCGAGGCCTTGAGCAGCTCGTGGTCGGCGTCGGTGAGGGCCCCGGGAGCGGGGATCGACCCGAGGTTCTTCGCCGTCATCGAGATCGTGCGGTTGACCAGGTTGCCCCAGCCCGCGACCAACTCGTCGTTGTTGCGCCGCAGGAACTCGGCCCAGGTGAAGTCGGTGTCCTGGTTCTCCGGGCCGGCGATGGCCAGGTAGTAGCGCAGCGCGTCGGCGTCGTAGCGGCTGAGCAGGTCGCCGACGTAGATGACGACGTTGCGGGAGGAGGAGAACTTGCGCCCCTCCATCGTCAGGAACTCGCTGCTGACCACCTCGTACGGGCGATTCAGCGCGCCGAGCGAGCCGGGAGTGCCGCCCTTCGCCCCGATCCCCGAGTAGCCGAAGAGCATCGCCGGCCAGATCTCGGAGTGGAAGACGATGTTGTCCTTGCCCATGAAGTAGTAGTGCTTGGCGGCGTCGTTCTGCCACCACTGCCGCCACGCCTCGGGGTCGCCGGAGCGCTGCGCCCACTCGATGGAGGCCGAGAGGTAGCCCACCACCGCGTCGAACCAGACGTAGATGGACTTGTCGGAGCGGTCCCGCCAGCCGTCCAGCGGCACGGGGATGCCCCACTCGAGGTCACGGGTGTAGGCGCGGGGCTTGAGATCGTCGAGCAGGTTGAGGCTGAACCGCTGCACGTTCGGCCGCCAGTGGTTCTGCTTCTTCAACCACTCGGCGAGAACCTCACCGAAGGCGGGCAGGTCGAGCATCATCTGCTCGGTCTCGACGAACTTCGGGGTCGCTCCGTTGATCTTGGACCGCGGGTTGATGAGGTCGATGGGGTCGAGCTGGTTGCCGCAGTTGTCGCACTGGTCGCCGCGGGCACTGTCGTAGCCGCAGATCGGGCAGGTGCCCTCGATGTAGCGGTCCGGCAGGCCACGTCCAGTGCTGGGGTCGATGGCCCCGAGCTGGGTGTGGCTGAAGATGTAGCCGTTCTTGAGCAGCCCCAGGAAGATCTCCTGCGCCGTGGCGTAGTGGTTCTTCGTGGTGGTGCGGGTGAAGAGGTCGTAGCTGAGCCCGAGCTGCTGCAGGTCCTTGGCGATGATCAGCGAGTTGCGGTCGGCCAGCTCACGGGGCGTGACGCCCTCCTTGTCGGCCTGCACCTGGATCGGAGTCCCGTGCTCGTCGGTGCCGCTGACCATGAGCACGTTGTTGCCGGCCATCCGCTGGTAGCGGGAGAAGATGTCGGAGGGGACGCCGAAGCCCGCCACATGGCCGATGTGCCGTGGTCCGTTGGCGTAGGGCCACGCCACCGCGGTCAGAATGTTCTCGCTCACGACCCGATCCTAGTGATCCGGGCAGAGCCCAAATCTCCCTCGAGGCTGGAGCCCGCCCCGCCTGCTCCGCCCCAACCCTCTGCCGAGTGGCTTGTTCGGCGCCGAGTGGTGGCGTGTCGCCCAGCCACTCGCGTCCGAACTAGCCACTCGGCGGAGGGGCCACTCGGCGGAGGGCCGAGGCTGGGAGGGGCCACTCGGCGGAGGGAGCGAGGCTGGGTCAGGCGGGTGGGGCGGACTTGGCGGCGACCACGGCGTCGAAGACGGCCCGCTTCGGGACGCCCAGGCTCTGGGCCACCTCGGCGATGGCCTCCTTGCGCGGCATCCCCGCACTCTCGCGCAGCGCCACCGCCGCCGCGAGATCCACCGAGGAGGCCTCCGCCCCGGCCACGAAACCGGCGACCACGACCGTGATCTCCCCCCGGACGTCCCCGGCGGCCCACTCGGCGAGCGCACCGAGGTTGTCGCGCTTCACCTCTTCATAGGTCTTGGAGAGCTCACGGCAGACCGCCCCGGCCCGCTCCGGGCCGAAGGCCGCGGCCAGCGCCGCCAGCGACTCGGCCAGCCGGTGCGGCGCCTCGAAGAAGACGAGCGTGCGAGGCTCGCGGGCAAGCCCGTCCAGCACCTTGGCCCGCTCTCCCGCCCGTCGCGGCAGGAAGCCCTCGAAGCAGAAGCGGTCGCAGGGCAGCCCGGAGAGCGCCAGCGCGGTGGTCACCGCCGACGGCCCCGGCAGCGCCGTCACCGGGTACCCGGCAGCCACCGCCGCGACCACCAACCGGTACCCAGGGTCGGAGACCGAGGGCATGCCGGCATCGGTCACCACCAGCACGTCCTCCCCGGCGGCCAGCGCGTCGAGCAGCAATGGCACCCGGGAGGTCTCGTTGGCGTCGAAGAAAGAGACGACGCGCCCCGTCGGCGTGATGTCGAGGTCGCTGCAGAGCCGCCGCATCCGCCGGGTGTCCTCGGCCGCGATCACCGGGGCGGTGGCCAGGGCCGAGCGCAGCCGCGCCGAGGCGTCGCCCGGATTGCCCAGCGGCACCCCGGCGAGAATCACCTGCCCCGATCCGCCTGCCGCGCCGTCGCTCACCTGAGAACCGTACCCACCGCCTAGGATCTACCGCGTGACGGCGACGCTGGAGGCTCCGGGTGCGCCCGAGGCCCCGACCGAGCTCGAGCAGCCACGCCACCCCGTCCCCGCCGCCCTCGTCCCGTGGCGCGACCCGAACCCGCGCATCGGCTGGTTCATCGTCGTCGCGCTGACTGCGTTCGCCGGCATCACCAGGTTCTGGGCGCTCGGCTTCCCGAAGCAGAAGATCTTCGACGAGGCGTACTACCCGGTCGAGGCACAGGAGATCCTGCGCTACGGCTACGAGGACAACCGCGGCTACATGTTCATCGTGCATCCGCCGCTCGGGAAGTGGCTGATCGCCTTCGGTGAATGGCTGGCCGACGACAACAAGTCCGACTACCTGACGAACTCCTTCGGCTGGCGGATCATGCCGGCGCTCTTCGGCTGCGGCACCGTGATCATCGTGGCGCGGACCGCGCGGCGGCTCACCCGGTCGAACCTCTTCGGCGGCATCGCCGGGCTGCTGATCGCCTGCGACGGCATGTCACTCGTGCTTGCCCGCACCGCGCTGCTGGACGTCTTCCTGGAGTTCTTCATCGCGGCCGCCTTCGGCGCCATGGTGATCGACCGCGACAAGGTGCGGGCCAGGCTGGCGGGGCTGATCGCCGACGGCGCCGACCTCAGCGACGGTGTCCCCTCGCTCGGCCCGCGACCCTGGCGGCTGGTGGCCGGGGTCTGCTTCGGCCTGGCCGATGCGGTGAAGTGGACGGCCCTGGCGTTCTTCCTCGTCTTCATCGTCCTGACGGTGCTCTGGGACCGCGCCGCGCTGCGGGCCGCGGGGGTGTCCCGGCCCAGCCGGTGGACGCTGCGCCGCTCGGCACTGCCGGGCCTCGGCTCGCTGATCGTGGCGCCCTTCGCTGCTTACCTGTTCTGCTACCTGGGCTGGTTCGCCGGCGAGAACTCGTGGGGTCGGCACTACGCCGACACCGCGAGCACCCACACCCACCTGAACCTGCCCTTCGGCATCAGCGTGCCGTGGGACTGGGCGTTCGTCCCCGGTCCGATCCGCTCCCTGGGCGCCTACACGCTGCAGGCCTACCGCTTCCACCAGGGCCTCGACAGCGGCCACGCCTACGCGTCGAACCCGTGGAGCTGGCTCGTGCTCGGCCGGCCCGTCGATTTCTACTACCAGGGCAGCCCCGGCACGGACTGCTCCGCGCCCTGCTCGAAGCAGGTGCTGCTGATCGGCACGCCGCTGCTGTGGTGGGCCTTCGTACCGATGCTGCTCTGGCTGGCCTGGCACTACCTCACCACCCGCGACTGGCGGGCCGGGGCCATCTGGGTCGCCTTCCTCGCAGGCTGGGTGTTCTGGTTCCAGAACCTGAAGCGGACGATGTTCCTCTTCTACATGGCCCCACTCGTCCCGTTCCTGATCTTCGGGCTGGTGCTGGCCATGGGGACGATCCTGGGCCCGGTGCGAGCAGAGGGCACCGCCCTGTTCTTCGGCGGTGATGGGCTCTCCGGCCGTCCGGGGCGCCCGCGGTCGTGGAGCGACCTGGGCCCCTGGCTCGCCGACCTGACCTGGCGCTACCCGGTGGCCAGGGTCGGCCGGCGACGGGCCTGGGGCACGGCCGCAATCACCGTCTTCCTCGCGCTGGTGCTCGTGGATTTCGCCTGGATGTTCCCCATCTTCACCGGCGGTCCGCTGAGCAATGCGTCCTGGCACGCCCACATGTGGTTGCCCTCCTGGATCTGAGCGACCTAGGTTCGCTCCATGTACTACCCACTCACCGTCGCTGACTTCCTCGATCGCGCCGAGCACGTCTATCCGGATCGGGTCGCGGTGGTCGACGAGCCCGATCAGCCTGCACCCAGCCTGGGCTCGCTGAGCTATCGACAGCTAGCGGTGAACGCCCGTGCCCAGGCCGCCCGACTCGACGAGCTGGGGGTGCCCGTCGGCGGCCGGGTGGCGGTGATCTCGCACAACTCCGCGCGGCTCCTCACGTCCTTCTTCGGGGTGTCGGCGTGGGGGCGCATCCTGGTCCCGATCAACTTCCGCCTCTCCCAGCCAGAGATCGCCTACATCGTGAGCCACTCCGGCGCCGAGGTGGTCTTCGCGGACCCGGCGTGCAAGGACATCCTCGATTCCCTGGACGTCCCGCACAAGTTCCTGCTCGGCGACGACGACGCGCTCTACCGCTACGGCGTCGACCCGCGGCCGTGGGACGCGCCCGACGAGGCGGCCACCGCCACGATCAACTACACCTCCGGTACCACCGCCCGTCCCAAGGGGGTGCAGCTCACCCACCGCAACCTCTGGCTCAACGCCACCACCTTCGCGCTGCACACCGGGGTCAGCGACCGCGACGTCCTGCTGCACACCCTGCCGATGTTCCATGCCAACGGCTGGGGCATGCCCTTTGGCGTCACCGGTATGGGCGGCCGGCACATCGTGCTGCGCCAAGTCGACGGCACCGAGATCCTGCGGCGGGTCCGGGACCACGGCGTCACGCTGATGTGCGCGGCGCCGGCCGTCATCAACGCCGCGCTCGACGCGGTGGCCGGCTGGGACGACGGCGCCGTCCCAGGGCGCGACACGGTGCGGATCGTCGCGGCAGGCGCTCCCCCGCCCACGCGCACGATCGAGCGAGTGCTCGACGAGCTCGGCTGGGAGTTCATCCAGATCTACGGCCTCACCGAAACCTCGCCGCTGATCACCATCAACCGCCAGCGCGAGGAGTGGGACGGCTTCGACAGCCACGAGCGGGCCCGGCGGCTGGGGCGCGCGGGCGTGCCGGCCCTTGGGGTCCGGGTCAGCCTCGACGTCGACGGTGAGATCCTCACCGCCTCCAACCACAACCTGGAGGGCTACTGGGAGCAGCCCGAGGCCACCGCTGAGGCGCAGGCCGGCAACTGGTTCCACACCGGCGACGGCGGCGTGATCGACGACGAGGGCTACGTCGTGATCTCCGACCGGAAGAAGGACGTGATCATCTCCGGTGGGGAGAACGTCTCCTCGATCGAGGTCGAGGACGCCCTCACCTCACATCCGGCTGTGCGTGAGGTGGCCGTCATCGGTATCCCCGACGAGAAGTGGGGCGAGCTGGTCACCGGGCTCGTCGTGGCGGACGGCGTCACGGCCGACGAGCTGATCGCGCACTGCCGCACCGTGCTGGCAGGCTACAAGTGCCCGAAGCGGATCGAGTTCATGCAGACGCTGCCGCGCACGGCCACCGGCAAGCTGCAGAAGTTCAAGCTCCGCGAGCCGTTCTGGGCAGGACACGGGCGGCAGATCAACTGACCGCGGGCGATCTTCCTGCCGTGGCGCGGTCATGGGGCCGGATCCGCAGGAAGATCGCGTCGACGGCGAACCCGACCGTCAGTGTCACCGCCGTGCAGACGAGCATCGCCCCGATCGTGTCAGTGGCGTAGTGGTAGTAGCGGCCGACCAGACCGATCGCGGCCACCAGCCCCGCCAGCGCCATCGCCACGAGCACGCCGACCCTGGTGCGTAGCCGCCAGCCGGAGCCGAGTACCAGCAGACCGCAGACGGCGATGAAGGAGCCGATGCCGGACTCGTGTCCGCTGGGGAAGGCCAGCGGCTCGTAGCCGAAGGCGTGCACCACGTACGGATCGCTCTGGGTGCGGTGCACCAGCGGCTTGAGCACGTGCTCTACCAGCAGCACCGAGCCGATCGGCGTCAGGAGCGCGAGCAGCGCGATGTCCGGCCGCCGCCGGACGAGCGCCACAGCGATCAGTACCAGGAAGAGCAGTGCCACGAACTCCGGGTCGGCGACGTGCACGATGTCGTTCATCAGCCGCGGGCTGCCCTTGCGGATGAAACGGTCGACGACGTCGTCGAAGGCGGTGCCGGTGCGCTCGCGGTGGTAGGCGATCGACATGGCCGCCACCACGAGGGCGCAGCCGGCCAGGACCGCGGCGGCGGCACGCGGCCACGGGACGAGCCGCTGGGACATCAGGCCATCGTAGGCAGCGACGGCGTCAGGCGCGCGGCACGAGTCGAAAGATCCGTACCTCGCGCCCGGCCTGTCGTTCGTAGTCGCGATAGCCGGGCCACTGCGCCTCGAGGACCGGCCAGGCCCGCTCCCGCTCATCTCCGGAGAGCAGCACTGCCGTGACGGCGACGTGCCGCCTGGCGATCACGATCTCGACGTCCGGATGGGCCAGCACGTTGCCCGTCCAGGCAGGGTGGCTCGGCTGGCCCCAGTTACTCCCGGCGATGAGGTAGCTGCCATCACGCTGCGGCCAGCAGATCAGCGGCGTCTCGCGGCGCAGGCCGCTTCGGGCGCCCAGGTGGACGAGCACGAGCGAGGGGACGAGCAGCGCGCTGAGCTGGAAGCGGCCGCCACTCCACCGGTAGAGCCGCATCTGCAGGCCGGGAAAGAAAGGTGCGAAGTAGCGCTGCATCGGGCGGGTACGCATCACGCGGGAGAAGGCGCCGGCGACTCGAGCACGCGCCCGAGCCTGCAAGCCAGCCATGGGGGCGACCCTAGTGCCGGTGCCGCACTTCCGTCGGCCGACCTCACACGAGAGACTGCGGCTCGGACGAGAGACCGACGACCGCGGCGTTCGACGAGAGGCAGACGGTGAAGGTGGCAGTGGCCGGTGGCACCGGCGTGGTGGGACGTCACGTGGTGGCCGCCCTGGCGAAGTCCGGCCACGAGCCGGTGACGCTCGCGCGGGCGGCGGGGATCGACATCACCACCGGCGCCGGGCTGGACGCGGCGCTGGGCGGGGTCCAGGCCGTCATCGACGTCAGCAACGTAGTGACCACCAGGAGGCGCGCGTCGATCGACTTCTTTGAGGCCGGCACCGCCACGCTGCTCAGCGCGGGGGCCCGGGCCGGCGTGCAGCATCACGTGGTGCTGTCGATCGTCGGGATCTACGACGTCGACTTCGGCTACTACTTCGGCAAGCGGCGCCAGGAGGAGCTCGCGCTCGTCGGCGGCGTCCCGGTGAGCGTGCTGCGCGCCACCCAGTTCCACGAGTTTCCGGGGCAGCTGCTCGATCGCGGGCGGGGTCCGGTGGCGGTCGTGCCGCGGATGACGGTGCAGACCGTGGCCGCGAGCGAGGTGGCCGATGCCCTGGTGGCCCTGGTGGCCGGCCCTGCGGTGGGCGTCGCCCCGGAGCTCGGCGGCCCCGAGGTGCACCAGCTCACCGATCTGGCCAAGGCCGTCCTCACCAAGCGCGGCAGCTCGAGGCCGATACTGCGGCTACGAGTGCCCGGTGCCGCAGGAAAGGCCATGCTCGGCGGGGCCTTGGTGCCCCGTGGCGACGGGCCGCGCGGCACGATGACCTTCGACGAGTGGCTGAGCGGCGCGCCGAACCACCGCTGAGTTCCTAGGTTGTTGCCGGTTCAGCGCCGGCAGGCGGCGGCGACGTCGGCAAAGTCAGGCGTCGAGCATGCGGGCGGACCGCTCGATGCAGGGGCCGGCCTGGTCGCGCAGGATCGCGCGCTGGGTGGGCTTGGCCTCGGCGTAGCGCTGAGCGCCGGCGGGGGTGAGCTGAGCCCAGACGGAGCGGCGATCATCGGCACACATGCC
>JAOPUX010000025.1 GCA_025963285.1 Jatrophihabitans sp. | reverse complement strand
TCGAGCGCTGCCCTAAGCGACAGTTCAGCCGCCGGCCAAATCCAAAATAAGTTCCCTCTCTATTGCGGGGCACAGGGTCTACGTGCGATCCGCCACGCGAAGTGACCCCTGTCGATCCCGATGAATCTTGTCTAGTCGATATGGCAGGACCCCAATCATGTTTTGAAATATCGCCGGCGGCAACGCCGGTGATGGAAGCGGTGTCGCTCCGCCGAATGCCGCAGGTGCGAAGTCGACCATCTGCCTGGTTAGTCGGTCCAACCGGAACGCGTTGGCCTGAATGCGCTCGGCGTAGTCCCTCCGCTCGGCCGGGTCGTCGGTGATCGCGATGAGGGCGGCGAACATGGCGATGGAGGTGACCGGGGTTCTGATGTCGTGCGACATCACCCGGTAGAGCGCCGCCTGCTCCTGCTCCATCCTGTGCTGGAGCGTGAGGTCGCGGGTGACCTTGGTGTAGCCGATCACCTGGCCGGCATCGCCGCGCACGGCGGTGATGACGACGTCGCCCCAGAACCGCGTGCCGTCCTTGCGCACCCGCCAGCCCCGGTGCTCCACGTACCCCAGCTGGCGCGCCATCGCGAGCATCCGGTCGGGCAGGCCGCCGAGGCGGTCGTCCTCCGGATAGAACATCGAGAATTTCCGCCCGATCGCCTCGGCTGCGGTGTACCCCTTGAGGCGATGGGCGCCGAGGTTCCACGACTGGATGGTGCCGCTCGGGTCGAGGGCGATGATCGCGTACTCGGAGACCTGGGAGACGAAGACGTTGTCGATGGAGTCGTCTGGGCGTGCCTGGCCGGCCGAGCGGGCCGACCGCCGTGCTGGGTCGATCTCGTCGCTCGATCCGGTGGACATGTCCTGGTTCCTTACTGCGTAGGCCTGACGGACGGATCAGGCCTGCTGGTGAAGCGAATGCGTCCTTGATCAAGGTATACAGCTCGCGACCGGGTGGCTTGCCGCCGTGCTCGGGAAAGTCAGGGCTTTATGCCCTGTTGAGCGGCCGATCTTGCGTCCTACGGTGAGCCGGTAAGCGCGAGGTCTGGCGCGAGAGATCCCTCGACGGGAGGCACTCCATGGAACTGTCCGACGATGAGACGCGTCAGCTAGCCGAGATCGAGAGCGGCCTGAACGCATCGAGTCCCACGCTCTCCGCCAAGCTGGCGAGGTCTGCGGGTCGGGGCCGGCGATGGCTGCGGGCAGGGTGGGCCGTCCTCGGATTGATTGCCGGGCTCGCGATTGAGGTGGCGGCCACAGCCGCGGACTCCACGACCGGTACCGTCCTCGGAGTACTGGCGTTCGGTGCCACGGTCGCGTGCGTGCGGCAGCTGGCTGTCGAGGTCTCCCGGTCGGGGCTCGCCGCACGCAGGACTTAGGACCCTGGCTGGTCCCCGCCCCGTCACGCAGAGTGACCTCATGATCAACGAACCCGGGCCCTACGACCGGATCCGTTCGAAGACATTGCTGGGCAAGGTGATGACAGCCGAGGAGGCGGCCGGGCTCATCGCTGCCGGCTCCAACATCGGCATGAGCGGCTTCACCGGCTCGGGGCACCCGAAGGCGGTGCCTACCGCCCTCGCCGCCCGGATCGCCGCGGCCCGCGAGCGTGGGGAGAGGTTCTCGGTCGGGCTCTGGACCGGCGCGTCCACCGCACCTGAGCTCGACGGAGCGCTCGCGGCCGTGGACGGCATCGAGCTGCGCATGCCCTATCAATCCGACCCGATCAGCCGGGCAAAGATCAACGCCGGGCTCATCGACTACCTCGACGTGCACCTGTCGCACGTCGCGCAGATGGTTTGGGAGGGGTTCTTCGGCCATCTCGATGTGGCGCTGATCGAGGTCTCCGGCATCACCGAGGCGGGCGACTTGATCCCCTCCTCCTCCGTCGGCAACAACAAGACGTGGCTGGACCTCGCCGATCGGGTGATCCTCGAGGTGAACTCCGGGCAGCCCGCCGCCCTGGACGGGATGCACGACATCTACTACGGCACCGCCCTGCCGCCGCACCGGGTCCCGATCCCGATCGTGCGCGCCTCCGACAGGATCGGCATCCCGCACTTCCGGTGCCCGCCGGAGAAGGTCATCGCGGTCGTCCCCACCGATGCTCCCGACCGCTGCACCGTCTTCAAGGAGCCGGACCAGACCTCGCGGCTGATCGCTGAGCAGCTCGTCGACTTCCTCCGGCACGAGGTGAAGCGCGGCCGGCTGCCGGCCGAGCTGCTGCCCCTGCAGTCTGGCGTCGGCAACGTGGCCAACGCGGTGCTCGCCGAACTGGACGCCGGCCCGCTCAGACCCCTCACCGCCTACACAGAGGTGATCCAGGACGGCATGCTCGCCATGCTCCGGTCCGGGACGATGTCCTTCGCCTCGGCCACGGCGTTCTCGCTCAGCGAGGAGGCGAGTGCGGAGCTCCTGGCCAACATCGACTACTACCGCGAGCGGATCCTGCTGCGACCGCAGGAGATCAGCAACCACCCGGAGGTCATCCGCCGGCTCGGCTGCCTGGCGATGAACGGCATGATCGAGGCCGACCTCTACGGCAACGTGAACTCCACCCACATCATGGGTTCGAGCATCCAGAACGGCATCGGCGGCTCGGGCGACTTCGCCCGCAACGCCTACATCTCGATGTTCGTGACGCCGTCCACCGCCAAGGGCGGGGCCATCTCCTCGATCGTGCCGATGGTGAGTCACGTCGACCACACCGAGCACGACGTCCACGTCCTCGTCACTGAACAGGGCCTGGCCGACCTGCGCGGCCTGGCGCCGCGCCGGCGCGCGGCGAAGGTGATCGAACACTGTGCCCACCCCAGCTTTCGGGACGAGCTGCAGGACTACTTCGACAGGGCCCTGCACGGAGAAAATGGGCTGCAGACCCCGCACCTGCTGGACGAGGCGCTGTCGTGGCACTCGCGCTACCTGGCCACGGGCAGCATGCACCACTAGTCCCCGGTGCTGTAGGAGCCTGGTGCTCGTGGGTGCCCGGTGCTCGTGGGTGCCCGGCTGGCGGCGCGCTGTTTGTGCGCGCAGCCGGTGCCCTGCACCGACTCCCGCGCCTGGAACACGCACAAAGTTGGCGCGCCGACCCCGAGGCCGCGCACAAGGTTGCGCGGCCCGGTCGCGCCAGAGGTCAGCCGGGACTGTGCCCGATGCCCGGCACGTCAACGCGTGCGTCGAGGCCCTTGGCAAGACCCGCCGCGCACTGGAGTGCGCGCGTGGCCTGGCCCGACCCGTCCACACCGACGACGATGCCTGGTCGACCCGGCCCGGCAATCGTGGTCACGATGGTTCCCCCTCCCGCCAGAGCAGCATTCGGCGTTCAGAGCAGCTCGCGTCGGGAGGCCCGGGTC
>JAOPUX010000269.1 GCA_025963285.1 Jatrophihabitans sp. | reverse complement strand
TGTTCCTGATAGGCCTTCACCTGATGTGACCTTCGCTCCTCACGCAATATCAGATAATGTGAATAGTTGGCTTTATAGTCAAAAATCCGCCCCATGGTAACTTCAATGGTACGGTTTGTGATATTGTCGATGAAGGCACGATCGTGCGAAATGACCATTACCGCATTTGCCTTATTCACCAGAAAATCTTCCAGCCACATCACCGATTCAATGTCAATATGGTTGGTAGGTTCATCCAGTAAAATCAGGTCTGGCTTTTGCAATAATATTTTGGCAAGCTCTATACGCATACGCCAGCCACCGCTAAATTCCTTGGTTTGTCTCTGAAAATCTTCCGGCCTGAACCCTAATCCTTTCAAGGCTTTCTCAACCTCCGCGTCATAATTAACTTCTTCCAGTTGATAATATTTTTCACCCAGTTCAGTAACCTGTTCGATGATGGCCATATATTCATCGCTCTCGTAATCTGTGCGGGTTTCGAGCGCAAGATTCAGTTTTTCCATTGCGGCACGCATTTCAAAAACCTGTTTGAATGCTTTGGCAGCTTCTTCGAAAACGGTACAGTTATCTTCGGTAAGTAAATGCTGCGGCAAATAAGCGATAACGGCATCCTTAGGTGCACGCACATGGCCGCGATTGGCTTTTTGTTCACCCGCAATAATTTTCATCATTGTGGATTTCCCCGCTCCATTTTTACCCATCAGGGCAATTTTATCAGTAGGATTTATAACGAAGGAAACTTCGCTAAAAAGGACAGAACCGCTAAATTCAACGGCCAAATTTTCAACTGTGATCATCTTCTAATTTTTTGAAGCCGCAAAGCTACGATTATACGATTGAAAGAAATGAAAAAAGTAAACTTTTGAGACCGGATATCCATAACTTGTAAGAATTCTTAGAAACACGGACCCCAACGTAGCCTTGCCGCAGGAGCACTATTACAGCTATTTGCAAGACATACTTTCAAAAAAACTTAGTAATTGGGGCTACCGTGGGTTTGCAAATGGACACAAACTGAGATGTGACGTTCCCTGCATGGGCATTAACCATTGAAAAACGTTTTAGCGAATGGAATATATTTAAATTACCGAATTAATTATATCGGTTACAATCATATAAATATCTAATTTCTATACAATCGTTATTTCCAGTATTCTCCTTAATACTACCGTTTAAATGGACTTTCCTATATTTATCTTCACATTCTTTCTATAAGGTGTTTTATTGCAATGAACTTTGTAATAATCCTTTATACTTTTGGTTGTTTCATTTCAAGCAATTTTTTCTGATATACACCACCAGCCAGATTAATTATAAAATAAACACTTCTAAACGTTATGAACTCAAAAATTACAGAAAATAGTACTAATGAGAATAATTCAGATAGTGACATAAGAAATCTGTTTTATCAACACTCAGGAAATTTGATTCATAAGTGGGACCATTATTTAGACATTTATTCTGAGTATTTATCTAAATATCGTGGGCGAAAGGTCACCATGCTTGAGATTGGTATTTCTCATGGCGGTTCTATACAATTGTGGAAAAAATATTTTGGTAAAGATTGTGAGATATTCGCCATTGACATCAATCCTGAATGTATCAAATTCGCAGAAGATAATGTCAAGGTTTTTATCGGTTCACAGGCCGATACTGCTTTTCTAACTAATGTTACAAAGCAAATTCCCGATTTAGATTTTGTACTTGATGACGGTGGACATTTTATGGATCAGCAGGATGTCTCATTTGAAATACTTTTTCCAAAAGTTAAACAGGGAGGTATTTATATTGTTGAAGATACTCACACTTCCTATTGGCCCGAATTTGGCGGAGGACTACGTACGAATGGAACGTTTGTTGAAAAATCAAAAGCATTAATTGATTCTTTGTATGAACATCATTTATTAGCAGGTGATAACGTGAGAATTGACAATATTACTCAAAACATACAGTCGATTTCATTTTATGATTCCATGGTAGTTTTCAAAAAAATGTTACGTCCAAAACCTTTTCATAAGCAAATTGGAGAAAAAACAATAACTCCCTATGAAGTGCCGGTTGTAAAGCAGTCAAAATCAATATTTGAAAGAATATCAATATTGTTTGCTAAGAAAAGCAAACAAGAGCTTCACCCGTTTGCCCGCAACGATGGAGGTACTCAGAAATAAAATAATATATAACTGGATCCTACAAATGCCTGGATATGAATTAGCGTAGCGGTGGCTATTGTTATGCTACGGTAGTTAGGCTGCCATCATCATGAGTTCTGTCGTATATAGGGTATCAAGCCTGTCAATACCTAACCTGGTTCGATTCCCTAATTTTTGGTAAGATATATTATACAGATGCAGCTATGTTTTTAATGCGATTTCTAAATAAAAAAATGATCTCAGCCAGATCACAAAAGGTCAAATCTTCAATGAATTCGGCCTATATTGCAGTAAACCCGGCAACCTCCGTTTTTGGTGTTTCGTGTTAAATTTTAATTCAATGTAATCACTAACCTAATAAAATCATGAATCAGGAAATTGAAGACTTAAAAAAAATTGTAACCGGCCTAGTGGCAAGGGTTGAACAACTCGAAAAGCAAGTAAGCGAATATAGAACAGGTTTTTTTAATGAAGACGACGATACGGATGATAACACAGTTTCGCCCGAAAGCAGAGCAAAGCTTGAAGCTTTGATGAAGGAACTGGGAATGTAAGAGCATCTTGCAGTTAACCCTTATCTTGTAAAAATAATATTTATACTGGTTGCAAAAGCTAATCTTATGAGAAGTGGAAGGTCGATTTATATAGTAGATGATGATGAAGACGACCGGATGATCATGCGTGCTGCATTAGAAGAAATTGTTGAAAATGTTCACATTGTGGAAGTACGTAGTGGTCATGATTTGATTAGTCTGCTTGACTCGGAAGGTGAAGACCAGCAGCCTAAATTGATCCTGATGGACATGAATATGCCACGGATGAGCGGACTCGAAGCTCTTTTCCTGGTGAGGTCCCGGTTGGAGAGAAAGCATATCCCCATCATTATGATTTCAACTTCCTCTAATCAGCAGCAAATTAGCAGCGCTTATCAGCAAGGCATTAACGCTTATGTTACGAAACCGGTTTCGATTGCTGAATACACTCTAATTGCAGAAGCGATTAACGTCTGCTTTTTAAATAATGCTCCTTCTTTGGACGAGGTTAAAAATTATGTCCGAAATTTTAGCAACAAAAGTATTCTGGTCATTGAAGATAATCAGGATCACTGGGAGCTTATGCGCCTTACTTTAAAGCAGAGCATGCCGGAAGCAAATCTGCTGCACATGAAGGATATACAAAGCACGCTAAATTTTCTTAAATCTGACTGGCAGACAGCAATGGCTCCTTTAAGAATGATACTTCTGGATCTTTATCTGCCCACACGTGAACATGGGTTGATTCTGTTGGACCATTTAAGGGAATTTTTAAATGACAGACATCTTTCTTCGGTTCCTATTATTGTTTTTAGTGGTTCAGACTATTACGATGATATCAAAACCTGCTACCGGCATCAAGCTAATATTTATATCGTTAAGCCAACTAATATGAAGAAAACAACTGCTTACTATCAGAATATAAATCTCCTGCACTGGA
>JAOPUX010000228.1 GCA_025963285.1 Jatrophihabitans sp. | reverse complement strand
CGGACGACGTCCTGAACGAGCCGACGCCGCCGGGGCCGCCGCCGCCGACACTCCCGGAACCCCCTGGCTGGAGTTCGCCCTCGCCGTCCCCGCCGCCGCCTCCGCCGCCGCCGCCGAATCCGCCGTTGCCGCCCTGCCCGCCGTTGCCGCCGTCGCCGCCAACGGCCTGGTTTCCGGCCAACGACACGTTCGTGAGCGTGACGTCACTGCCCTTCGCGATCGCCAGCGCGCCGCCCTGTGCTGCCTGCCCTGCCTTGCCGCTGGTGCCGGCCGTACCAGCCGTGCCCGCCGTGCCGTCCGTGCCGTCGGTGGGGGCGAAGTTCGACCGGATGCCCTGGACGCCGCCCTTCCCACCCGCTCCCGCCGTGCCGTCGCCGCCGTCCGTGCCGTTGTCGCCCGACTTCGGCGTGGCCAGGCCGTCCACGAGCGTGATGTTCTCAAGGACGACCGTGCCACCGGCGACGGTTGCGATCTGGCTCTGCTTGTTGCCCGAGATGGCGACGGTGTTGCCGCCGTCGATGGTCGTGCCCGCCGGAATGGCGAGCGGCGAGGAGACCTTGATGGTGCCGGCGCAGGAGAACGTGATCGTGCCGCCGCCCGCGACCGCGCTGCGCAGCGCGGACTCGGTGCACGAGCTGACGACCACCCCGCGGGCGGCTTCCGCCCGCGAAGCGAGCGGCACGAGGCTGCCCGCGGCGACGGCGAGGACTCCGACGACGACCAAAACCTGACGGGGCCTCACGGGCATGTCGTTCTCGCTCTTCTACTGATCGGACCGGCGAACGGGGTGGTGCACGGCCCCCTAGTCTGAGCCGAAGACGCCGGCAACGAATCGGGTGAATCCCTACGTTTTGCGCGCCGCGGGGCTCCGGGCCCCGTCCGGGGCGGCGAGAGCCTGTCCAGCGGCGGCTGCGTCATCGCATTCGATCGGAAGCCGGCTCAGGTTCGTACGATCTGCCGTCCGAGAGGCGTCAGTGAGATCGGCACCATCTTGAAGTTGGCCACGCCCAGGGGGATTCCGATGATCGTGAGGCACAGCAGGAGGCCAGTCACGAGGTGCCCGATGGCGAGCCAGACCCCGGCGAAGACGAGCCAGACGAGGTTGCCGATGGCACTGGCCACGCCGGCGTCATCGCGGCGGATGACCGTGCGCCCGAACGGCCACAGCGCGTATCCCGCGATACGAAAGGACGCGATGCCGAACGGGATCGTGATGATGAGGATGCAGGCCAGAATTCCGAACAAGACGTAGGCGATCGCCATCCATAGCCCGGACAGCACGAGCCACAGGAGGTTCAGCAGCGTCTTCATGACCGAAACCTACTGCCTGACGGGGGCGCCGACCCGGAGTTCGGGGTCAGCCGGGTCGTAGGCCCTGGAGGAGCAGGTCGAGCACGCTGGCGGTGATCGTCTCGGCGCTGCGTTCGGTGCCCACGACGGCGTGGATGAGTCCGGTCATGATCACGGTGCCGAAGATGCTGAGCGCGGCCTCGTCGGGGTCGGCTACGGCGCGCAGCGATCCGTCGTCCGCACCGTCGCGCAGGACCTGGGCGATCGGGTCGTAGAACGCGGCCTGGACGGCCTGGGCGAGTTCGGGCAGCTGGGCAGCGCGGCCGAGGTCACCGATCAGCGCGCGGCTGGTCGCGGAGTTCGACAGGGTGTGCTCGATCTGGACGGCGACGACGGCGGCCAGTCGATCACGGCCGCTGCCGGGCGCTTCGGCGGCTGTGGCCACGGCGCCCGCGAGGTAGGCGAGGGAGTCCCTGAGCAGGAACGCGAGGATCTCTTCCTTGCCGGCGAAGTAGTAATAGAGCGTCGCCTTGGGCACGCCGCTGGCAGCGGCGATCTGCTCGATCTTGGTGTTCGCCAGCCCGTTCTCGGCGATGACGTCGACTGCGCCGTAGAGCTTGGCCGCCACCTGTGCGGGCACCGTCCGCCCCGTCTGTCCTGCCACGGAGCGAGTCTAGACGGCTGGACAATGAGTTTGTACTCTCAGTACAACATCTACGTCTGGGAGCACCCATGCCGCATCCGCAGCTGCCCGCCGGCTTCGACGTGAACGACCCCGACCTCTACGCAAGGGGCCTGCCACGTGCGGAGTGGGAGGAGCTGCGCCGCACGGCCCCGGTGTGGTGGCAGGCCCAGCCGCCAGGTCGGGACGGCTTCGACGACGACGGGCACTGGGTGCTGACCCGGCACGCCGACGTCCGCGAGGTGTCGCGCAACGATGACGTCTACTCCGCGTGGGAGAACACCTCGATCATCCGTTTCAGCGAGGGCATCCCGCGGCAGAACATCGAGATGCAGCGGGTGGTGATCCTCAACATGGACCCGCCCGAGCACACCCGGATGCGCTCGATCGTCTCGCGTGGCTTCACCCCGCGCGTGATCAACGGGCTGCGGGACGCCTTGGCCGCTCGCGCGCGCACCATCGTCGAAGAGGCAGCGGCCCTCGAGAGCGGTGACTTCGTCCGCGACATCGCCTGCGAGCTGCCGCTTCAGGCAATCGCCGAGTTCCTCGGCGTGCCGCAGGAAGACCGGATGAAGCTCTTCGACTGGTCGAACCGGACCGTCTCCTACGACGACCCGGACTACGACACCGCCGATGCCGAGACGGCCGTCTTCGAGATCATGTCCTACTTCATGGAGATGGCCGAGGACCGCAAGCAGACCCCGACCAACGACATCATCACCAAGCTCGTCAACGCCGACATCGACGGGCAGGAGCTGACCTCGGACGAGTTCGGGTTCTTCACCGTCGCACTCGCCGTCGCCGGCAACGAGACGACCCGCAACGCCATCAGCCACGGGATGGCTGCCTTCATGGAGCACCCAGATCAGTGGGAGCTGTTCAAGCGGGAACGTCCCGAGACCACCGCTGACGAGATCGTGCGCTGGTCGACACCGGTTGTGGCCTTCCAGCGCACGGCGAAGGTCGACACCGAACTCGGCGGCCAGCAGATCAAGGCGGGGCAGCGTGTCGGCCTCTACTACGCGGCCGCCAACTTCGATCCTGACGTCTTCGACGACCCGTACCGCTTCGACATCACCCGCAACCCGAATCCGCACCTCGGCTTCGGCGGCACCGGAGCGCACTACTGCATCGGTGCCACGCTGGCCCGCACCGAGATCAACCTGATCTTCAACGCGATCGCCGACGTGCTCCCGGACATCGGCAAGCTCGGCGACCCCACCCGCCTCCGGTCAGGCTGGCTCAACGGCATCAAGGACTTCCCGATGCAGTACCGCTGCCCCGTCACCCACTGACTGTCGGCCTCTGACTGCCGGCCTCTGACTGTCGGCCACTGACTCATAGGACAGCCGCCCCGCAGCTCAGTTGATGATTTCGCCGCCGCCGTCGGCCAGAAGCACCGACAGCCGCTCCCGCCATGCCTGAAGCTGCTCGACCGTCAGCCGCGTCCATTCGGGAACCTCGCCGACTATCCGCAACGGAGCCGTGCTGCGGTAGGACCTGGTGGGGTTACCGGCGAACTTCTTGTCGGTTACGTTCGGGTCGTCTTCAAACGCCCCGGTTGGCTCGACCGCGTACACCCTCGGAGTCGCTTCACTGGCTGCGAGTTCGGCAGCGATCTCGGCTGCAAGGCCGGCTCCGTCGACCAGAGCGGTGAAGTAGACGTGGTTCATCACGATCTCGGGACGGTAGTTCGATGGTCGGCCCGCTGTGAGCAACTCACCCACGCTCAGATCGGCGATCGTGCCGTGGAAGAACGGACCCTCATCGAGCGGTCTGGACACCTGGGACCTCTCTGCATTCTTGGCATGAGGCACGGACGTCGTCCAAGATCATCCCTACGACAGGACCAGGACCGATGCCGTCAGGGAACCGCGGAGGCTCTCGCCGTCGCGGATCGGCTCGGTAACGCGCACGACCTC
>JAOPUX010000224.1 GCA_025963285.1 Jatrophihabitans sp. | reverse complement strand
GGCTTCCATTCCTGCCTCCTGGTGGGCCTGGTCGTTGATGCTGCCCGCCACGATGGTCCCGTCGAGGTGACTGAACGACGAGCGGACGTGGATGGGGATGTCGTAGCGGCGGGCGTACTCGACGCACCGCAGGTGCAGGATCTTGGCCCCGCAGGCCGCCAGCTCGAGCATCTCCTCGTAGGTGACGCGGTCGAGCTTGCGGGCGGTCGGCACGATCCGGGGGTCGGCGCTGAAGACGCCGTCGACGTCGGTGTAGATCTCGCAGACGTCGGCGTGCAGGGCGGCGGCGAGCGCCACGGCCGTGGTGTCCGAGCCGCCGCGGCCGAGCGTGGTGATGTCCATCGTCTCTTTCGAGAAGCCCTGGAACCCGGCGACGATCGCGATGTTGCCCTCGGCAACCGAGGTCTCGACGCGGCCTGGCGTGATGTTCACGATGCGCGCCTTGCCGTGCACCGAGGTGGTGAGCACCCCGGCCTGCGAGCCGGTGAACGACTCGGCCTTGTAGCCGAGGGAGTTGATGGCGATCGCAAGCAGCGCCATGGAGATCCGCTCGCCGGCGGTCAGCAGCATGTCGTACTCGCGCCCGCTGGGCACGGGGACGATCTGCTTGGCGAGGTCGATCAGCTCGTCGGTGGTGTCACCCATCGCCGACACCACGACCACGACATCGTTGCCATCCTTCTTGGTGGCGACGATGCGCTCCGCTACGCGCTTGATCCGCTCAGCATCGGCGACTGAGGAGCCGCCGTACTTCTGGACGACGAGCCCCACGACAGTCCTTCCGACGCCTGCGTTTTACGTCTCAAGGATACCGGCCGCAGGCGAATGCAATCTCCACCGCCACCGGCGGGGCTCAGCCGAGGCAGAGGACGACCTGGAAGCCGCCCTTGGCGGTGTGCGTGCTCGTGACGCCGTCCACCGTCAACGTGCAGGTGATCGACCGGGCTTTCGGGGAGGACTGCGCCGCCAACTCCGCCACGATGCCGTCGCCGTGGGCCACCTCGGTGATCCCGAACGGCGACTTCACGTAGGTGTGGTAGCCCGAGGCCGTCTTGCCGCCCTTGATGGCGAAGGCCGTCTGCAGGATGGTCGTGTCGGATGTGATCGACATCGTCACCACATGCGTGCTGGCACCCGCGGCGTTGATGTCAGAGCTGAACGGCGGCAGCTGCAGCGGCGCGCCGCCGATCGGCGCGGCCGAGCCCGAGCCGGAGGCGGAGCCGCTGCCGGTGGCCGAAGGGGATCCCGACGAGCTCGGCAGTGGCTCGTCGCTGGGCAGCGTGGCGCCGGAGGGTGCGTTGTTCGACGGGATGGCGATGGCCGGGCCGTCACCGGATGGCCCGCGGCCGATCCAGAGGAAGAGCACGAGCGCGAAGACCGCCAGCGCAGTGACGACCGCAAGGATCGACTGCCGCCGGCGGCGCAGCGTGCTACGAAATCCCATCCCAAGCCCTCTCGTCACCGCTGACCCGCCCGCACCCGAGATCAGTCGACCGGGCAGGTGCGGGGAACCACCGAGACTAACGACCGATGACTGAGCCGGTGACGATCGGCCGTCACCGGCACGCTACGCGTTGGCGGCGAACGCCTCGTCCAGGACATCGAGGCCCTCGTGCAGGAGGGCCTCACCGATGACCAGCGGCGGCAGGAAACGCAGGACGTTGCCGTAGGTGCCCGCTGTCAGCGTGATGACGCCAGCCTGGTGGCAGGCCGCCGACACTGCGCCGGTGAGTGCTGGGTTCGGGGTCTTGGAGCCCGGCTCGACGAGCTCGACGGCCAGCATCGCGCCGCGGCCCCGGACGTCGCCGATGGCGTCGTACTTCTCGGCCAATGCGGTCAGACGGGGCAGCATGACCGCCTCGATGTCCCGGGCCGCACCCACCAGGTTCTCAGCCTTCATCGTCTCGATCGAGGCCAGTGCCGCGGCACACGCCACCGGGTTACCGCCGTAGGTGCCACCCAGCCCACCCCCGTGAACCGAGTCCATGATGTCCGCGCGACCGGTGACCCCGGCCAGCGGCAGCCCGCCGGCGATGCCCTTCGCGGTGGTGATCAGGTCCGGCACCACGCCCTCGTGGTCACTGGCGAACCAGTCCCCGGTGCGGCAGAAGCCCGTCTGGATCTCATCGGCGATGAAGACGATGCCGTGCTCGGCGCACCAGTCCGAGACCCGCTTGAGGAAGCCCGCCGGCGGGACGATGAAACCACCCTCGCCCTGGATCGGCTCGATCAGCACCGCCGCGGTGTTGGCCTCCCCGACCTGCGCGTGCACCTGGCTGACGAAGAGCTCGAAGGCCTCGTCCGCGCAGTTCTCCGGCCCCGTCGGCCAGCGGTACGGATAGGCCATCGGCACCCGGTAGATCTCGCTCGCGAACGGCCCGAACCCGGACTTGTAGGGCATCGACTTCGCGGTCAACGCCATCGTGAGGTTCGTCCGGCCGTGATAGGCGTGGTCGAAGGCCACCACCGCCTGACGGCCGGTGTGCGAACGGGCGATCTTCACCGCGTTCTCCACCGCCTCGGCACCGGAGTTGAAGAGCGCCGACCGCTTGTCGTGATCGTCCGGCGTCAGCTCGTTGAGCGCCTCGGCGACGGCCACATAACCCTCGTACGGCGTGACCATGAAGCAGGTGTGGGTGAATGCCGCCACCTGCTCGGACACCGCCTCCACCACCCGCGGCGCGGCATTGCCGATCGACGTCACCGCGATCCCACTGCCGAAGTCGATCAGCTGGTTCCCGTCGACGTCCACCACGATGCCGCCACCGGCCTGAGTGACGTACACCGGCAGTGTCGTCCCCACGCCCGAGGCCACCGCCGCGGTCTTGCGGGCATGCAACTCCACCGACCGCGGGCCGGGAATCGCCGTAGCGAGCACACGCTTCTGTTCGACGGTCATGACCTTCTCCTTCGCCGATCTTGCCTAGCTACGACTCTTCGCTGCCTTAAGCCTCTTCGATGATGGCGATGATGTCGCCCTCACGGATCGAGTCTCCGGCGTTGACCGCGACCTCGACGACCACCCCACCGACCTCGGCGAGGACCGGGATCTCCATCTTCATGGACTCCAGCAGGACCAGTGTGTCGGTGGGTCCGACCTGGTCGCCGACGGAGACGTAGACGGCGCCGACGTTGGCAACCATCTCGGCCGAGATCGTGTGCGTCATACCGCGAACTCTTCCACCAGCACCGGTCGTCGTGCGCCCTGATGTCCTACTTGTGGGTAGATCTCAGAACTCGATGTTGTGCATGACGTGTTTGATGCGGGTGTAGTCCTCCAGGCCGTAGACCGAGAGGTCCTTGCCGTAGCCGGAGTGCTTGAAGCCCCCGTGCGGCATCTCGGCCACCATTGGGATGTGCGCGTTGACCCAGACGCAGCCGAAGTCGAGGCGGCGCGTCATCCGCATCGCCCGGCCGTGGTCGCGCGTCCAGACGCTCGAGGCCAGGCCGTACTCGATGTCGTTGGCCCAGCGGACGGCCTCGTCCTCGTCGGTGAACTTCTGCACGGTGATCACGGGGCCGAAGATCTCGTTCTGGATCGCCTCGTCGTCCTGGCGCATGCCGCTGACGACGGTGGGCTCCCAGAAGAAACCGCTGGCACCCTGCCGATGACCGCCGGCCAGCACCTGGGCGTGGTCAGGAAGCCGGTCGATCATGCCGGTGACGTGGCTGAGCTGGTTGGCGTTGTTGAGCGCGCCGTAGAGCACCTCGTCATCGTCGGGCATGCCGGTCTTGGTGGCCTTGGCCTGCTCGGCCAGCGCGGCGGCGAAGTCGTCGGCGATGCCGGCGCCGACGAGCACCCGCGTGGCGGCTGTGCAGTCCTGGCCGGCGTTGAAGTAGCCCCCGATGGCGATGTTCTCCGCGGCGAACTCGATGTCGGCGTCATCGAAGACGACGACCGGGGCCTTGCCGCCGAGCTCGAGGTGCGCGCGCTTGAGATCCTTGGCTGCGGCGGCGGCCACCTCGTAGCCGGCGCGCGTGGAGCCGGTGATCGAGACCAGCGACGGTGTCTTGTGGCTGACCACTGCGCGACCGGTGTCGCGGTCGCCGCAGACGACGTTGAAGACCCCCGGCGGCAGGAACTCGGCCGCGATCTCGGCCATCAGCGAGCTCGTGACGGGCGTGGTGTCCGACGGCTTGAGGACGACGCAGTTACCCGCCGCCAGCGCCGGGGCGAACTTCCAGACGCCCATCATCATCGGGTAGTTCCAGGGCGCGACCTGCCCCACGACACCGATCGGCTCGCGCCGGATGTAAGAGGTGTGCCCGGCCATGTACTCGCCGGCGCTACGGCCCTCGAGCAGCCGGGCGGCTCCGGCGAAGAAGCGCAGGTGGTCCAGCGTCGGCGGGATCTCCTCGTCGCGCGTCACCGCGATCGGCTTGCCGGTGTTCTGGCACTCGGCCGCGATGATCTCCTCGGCCCGCTCCTCCATCGCGTCGGCGATCTTGAGCAGTGCCCGCTGGCGCTCGGCCGGCGTGCTGTCACGCCACGTCTCGAAGGCGGCCGCAGCGGCCTTATAGGCCTTGTCCACGTCGGCCTCGCTGGAGACCGGGGCGCTGCCAAATACCTCGCCAGTGCTCGGGTCGACGAGATCAGACGTCCGCCCGTCGACCGCGTCGACCAGCTCGCCATTGATGAAGTTCTGCACCCGTCGCGTCATTGTTCGGACGTTACACGTTGCTCAGGCGCCTATCTACGACGAATACCGCCGAATGTTTGCTCCAGAACAACCGAATCCGCGACGCCTGAGCGGCAGACCGAGCGCGACGCGACTTTGTGCGCGCTGTCCGCACTGCGAGGGCCGCAATACCCCGACACCGCGCACAAAGTCGGGCTGCAGACGGCCGGGGCGGTCAGGCCGAGGTGGCGATCTCGGCGCGGTCGGCATCGACCATGAGTCCGACCAGCTCTGCGAAGTCGATGCTGGGGGCCCAGCCGAGGACGGAGCGGGCCTTGGTGGCGTCGCCACGCTGCTCGGCGGCGTCGGCGGCGCGCTCGAAGGCGGGGTCGGTGGCCACGTGCGGCTGCCAGTCGGAGATGCCGACGTGGGCGAAGGCCGCTGCCACGAAGTCCCCTACGGAGTGGGCGATCCCGGTGGCGATGACGAAGTCGTCGGGCTGCTCCTGGCGGGGGATCAGCGACATCGCGCGCATGTAGTCGCGGGCATAGCCCCAGTCGCGACGGGCGGCGAGGTTGCCCAGGGTGAGCGTCTCGCCGCTGCCCTCGGCGATCCGGGCCACCGTACGGGTGATCTTGCGGGTGACGAATTGCTCGGGACGGCGCGGTGACTCGTGGTTGAAGAGGATCGCCGCCCCGGCCCAGACGCCCGCGGCGCGGTAGGCCGACACCGCGTGATGCGCGAAGGCCTTGGCCGCCCCGTAGGGCGAGACGGCGTGGATCGGCGTCTGCTCGGTCTGCGGTGCCGCAGCGTTGCCGAAGATCTCCGCGGAGCTCGCCTGGACGAAGCGGATCTCCCGCCCGGAGGAGGCCCCGATGTCGCGGATGGCCGCGAGCAGCCGGATGGCGCCGAGGCCGTTGATGTCGGCGGCGAGTTCTGGGCGCGACCACGACTCGCCCACCGAGGAGATCGAGGCCAGGTTGAAGACCTCGTCGGGCTCGCACTCGTCCAGGGCGGTACGTAGCGAGCCGGAGTCACGCACGTCCCCGACGATCCGCGACGAACCTGGCGGCACCGGGTTGACGTCGTCGGCGAGGGCGAGCCCGAACACGTCGTAACCGTCTGCTTGGAGCAGTTCGCTGAGGTACCAGCCGTCCTGACCGGTGATCCCGGTTATCAGCGCCCGGGGCATGTCACGCGATGCGGTCGGAGAGCGCCTTGAGGTCGGACTCGACCATCATGGCCACCAGCTCGGAGAAGGTGACGGTAGGCGTCCAGCCGAGCACGTCCCGGGCGCGGCTGGCATCGCCGATCAACAGGTCGACCTCGGCCGGGCGGAAGAACTTCGGGTCCTGGTCGACGTAGGGCTCCCAGTCCTCGATCTCAGCGGCCCGGAAGGCGTGGTCGAGCAGGTCGCGGATCGAGTGGGTCTCTCCCGTGGCCACCACGTAGTCGCCGCCCTCGGGCTGCTGCAGCATCCGCCACATTGCGTCGACGTAGTCACCGGCGAAACCCCAGTCACGGCGGGCGTCGAGGTTGCCCATGACGATCTTGCCCTGCAGCCCGAGCTTGATGCCGGCCACCGCGAGCGAGACCTTGCGGGTGACGAACTCCGGTCCGCGACGCGGCGACTCGTGGTTGAAGAGCAGCCCGGAGGAGGCGTGCATCCCGTAGGACTCGCGGTAGTTGATCGTCATGTAGTGGCCGTAGACCTTGGCAACGCCGTAGGGCGAGCGCGGCCAGAGCAGCGTCTCCTCGCTCTGCGGCACCTGCTGCACCTTGCCGAACATCTCCGAGCTGGAGGCCTGGTAGAACTTCACCTTCGACAGGTCGTCGCCGCAGTACAGGCGCACCGCCTCGAGGATGTTCAGGACACCCTTGGCCGTGACGTCGGAGGTCAGGGCCGCCTGCTCCCAGGAGTAGGCGACGAAGCTGATGGCACCGAGGTTGTAGACCTCATCGGGCCGGGAGGTGTTGAGCGCGCGCATCAGGCTGGAGAGGTCGGTGAGGTCGCCGGCCACGATGTGCACACCCGGCACGGTGCGCTCGACGAGCTCGATCTTCGGGTTGTTCTGGCCCCGGACCATGCCGAAGACGTCGTAGCCCTTGGAGAGCAGCAGCTCGGCGAGGTACAGGCCGTCCTGGCCGGTGATGCCGGTGATGAGCGCGCGTGGCACTGGGCTCCCTCGGGGTCGTTCAGGTTGTCGAGCGTTCACGGTGTGTCGAGCTGGCGACGCCTGGATTCGACGATAGTGCCGGGGGCGTCGCGGCAGTCTATCGGCGAACGCCGCAGAAGGCCGAGTCAACGGGGGTCTATGCTGTTGTCATCATGACGCGCGCGCTGCTTCTTCGCGGCCGCGGCGAGGCCAGCTAACCGGTCGGCCCCTCGCCGCGGGATCTCGCGCTGAACATTCGCGCTGCGCTGACCGACACTCCACTGGCCCGAGCCAGTCCTTCGCTTCAGGAGTTGTACGTCATGAGCACCGCCCACTCGCACTTCCGGCAGCAGCCCTCCGGCATGCCCTGCCACCGTTACCGCCCCTTCGCCGCCGTCGACCTGCCCGACCGGCAATGGCCTTCGCGCACCATCACCGCCGCGCCGCGCTGGCTCTCCACCGACCTGCGTGACGGCAACCAGGCGCTGATCGACCCGATGAACGCCGCCCGCAAGAACAAGATGTTCGACCTGCTCGTCAAGATGGGCTACAAGGAGATCGAGGTCGGCTTCCCGGCAGCGAGCCAGACCGACTTCGACTTCGTCCGCAGCCTCATCGAGGGCGACCGCATCCCCGACGACGTCCGCATCTCGGTGCTCACCCAGGCCCGCGAGGAGCTGATCGAGCGCACCATCCAGTCGCTCGTCGGCGCCAACCAGGCCACCGTCCACATGTACAACGCCGCTGCTCCGATGTTCCGCCGCGTCGTCTTCGGCTTCGAGGGCGACGGGCGCGCCGAGTGCCGGGCCGTGGCCGTCGACGGCGTGCAGGCGATCATGAAGTACTCCGACGTGCACCTGTCCGGCACCGACTTCGGGCTGGAGTACTCCCCCGAGATCTTCATGGACACCGAGCTCGACTTCAGCCTCGAGATCTGCGAAGGCGTGATGGACGTCTGGCAGCCCGAGGCAGACCGCGAGATCGTGCTGAACCTGCCCTGCACCGTCGAGCGCTCCACTCCGAACGTGTACGCCGACCAGATCGAGTGGATGTCGCGCAACCTGTCGCGGCGGGAGTTCATCGCACTCTCGGTGCACACCCACAACGACCGCGGCACCGCGACAGCCGACGCGGAGCTGGCGGTGCTCGCCGGTGCGCAGCGCGTCGAGGGATGCCTGTTCGGCAATGGGGAGCGCAGCGGCAACGTCGATCTGGTGACCCTCGGCCTGAACCTCTACAGCCAGGGCATCGACCCGATGATCGACTTCAGCGACCTAGACGAGATCCGCCGGACGGCCGAGTACTGCAACCGGATCGACGTCCACGAGCGGCACCCCTACGCGGGTGACCTCGTCTACACCTCCTTCTCCGGCTCGCATCAGGACGCGATCAAGAAGGGCTTCGAGGACCTCGAGGAGCAAGCCCGGCAGTCAGGTCTTCCGGTGAACCAGCTGCGCTGGGAGATGCCCTACCTGCCGATCGACCCGAAGGACGTGGGCCGCAGCTACGAGGCCGTCATCCGGGTGAACTCGCAGTCCGGTAAGGGCGGCGTGGCGTATCTGATGAAGGTCGACCACCACCTCGACCTGCCGCGGCGGCTCCAGATCGAGTTCAGCCAGGTGATCCAGCGGCACACCGACGGCGAGGGCGGCGAGGTCGACTCCGCGGCGATGTGGGACATCTTCGCGGAGGAGTACCTCGCGCCGGGCGACTTCGAGCTGATCAAGACCACGACCAGCAGCGACGACGGCGAGACGACGATCACCGCCTCGGTCCGGGCTGCGGGCGTGGAGCACGTCCTCAGCGGCCGCGGCAACGGGCCGATCGCGGCGTTCTGCGCGGCCGTCTCCCCCGTCGATCTCGGGGCGGGCGGCCTGAATGTCCGGGTGCTCGACTATGCCGAGCACGCCCTCACCGCCGGCCAGGACGCCGAGGCCGCCTCCTACCTGGAGATCGAGATCGGCGACCAGGTGCTCTGGGGCGTGGGCGTCAGCGGCTCCACCACGCAGGCCTCGCTGCGGGCTGTCGTCAGCGCGATCAACCGGGTGCTGCGCGCCCGCGGCTGACTCCTGCCGACTGCGGGTCTCAGAGCTGGTGCCACTCAACGCCCTCGGCGTCCATCACCGGCGCGGGTGGCGGGGCGTGCTCCGCCGCTCGTGCCGCGACGGCCAGTCGGACACGCTGGCGCGCGCGGCGGGCTCCGCCGACGGAGAGCGCCAGCAGGGCCAGCAGCCCCAGCAGGCCCGCCAGCCCGCCTTCGATCACCCGCGGACCGAAGCGCGACGGTGCCGACCCCACCGTGACCGTGCCGGGCGGCTTCGCCCTGTGCTTGGTCGCCGCGGGAGGGCTCGTCAGGCCGCTGGTGCTGCTGGCGGCCGACCGCGCGAGGAAGGGCGCGACGAGGGAGAAGACCGGGTTGGGGGCGTTGGCCGGCACGGCGTCGTTGATCGCCGCATACGGGTTGACGATGCCATAGCCATAGCTGGTGCTGTGCGTGCTGAGGTGATGGTCGGTGGTGGCGATGAGCCTGGTGAGCAGCTGCTCCGCGGTGAGCTTCGGCTTGGCCGACCAGACGATCGCCGCCGCCGCGGAGGCAATCGCGGTGGCCTGGCTGGTGCCCTCGCCGGAGTAGGCCTGACCGGCGATCCGGCCCAGTGACGGGATGTTCACGCCCGGGGCTGTGAGCGTGAGGTACGGGTGCCGCGACGAGAACGAGGCCACCGTCCCGGAGCGGTCGACGGCGCCCACCGACACCACTCCGAGGCAGACGCCGGGCTCCTCGACGGGGCTCCCCTTGGCGCCGCTGTTGCCGGAGGAGGCGAAGAGCAGCGCCCCCTTGCGCAGGGCGTAGTAAATAGCTGCCTGCTCGTCCGAGTAGCAGGCCTGCGTATTGGCCGACGGCGTGCGCGCGCCGCCCAGCGACATGCTGATGATCTTGGCGTGATGGTCGGCCGCGTAACGGATGGCCTCGGCCAGGTGATCGTCGTTGGCCGCGTCAGTGGTGCCGATCAGCGGGACGGCGATCGGCAGGATCTTCGCCCCCGGGGCGATGCCGGTGACGTCGAAGGACGACGGCCGGCTCACCATGATCGAGGCCATCGCCGTGCCGTGACCGAAGGCGTCCTTGTCGCGGTCGACGTGGCCGTTCCCGCTGCTGCCGAGGTCGGTGCCGGCGAGCACCCGGCCTTCGAGGCCGGGCAGTGCGGCGTTCACCCCGGTGTCGATCTCGGCGATGGTGACCCCGCTGCCGTCGGCCCCGCTGTCCCAGAGCTGCTGCAGCCTCCAGCTGTCGAACCAATATTCCGGAGCATCCGCCGGACCTGGGGCCGCGGACGCCGCGGGGGCACCCACGCCGGCCATCAGCGCCACGGCGGCGAGGACCGTCAGCCACGCGATCAGCCGTCTCATAGGAACCCCACGAAGCGCAGCGAAAGGGGTTCTACGGCGTACCCGACCGCCTGGAACGGCACGGTGAGCTTGCCCTTCTTGCTCTGGGCGATGTCGTTGAAGTCGAGGGTCCGGTACGTGCCGACGAAGTTGGCCGTACCCGCGATGGAGACGCTGCCCGCCGGATTGGGCTCCACGCCCAACGCCAGGCCCTTCGAGTCGAGGTGCAGCGTGCCCCGCATGCTCCCCGGCACGAATTGGCTCGACGGCACCGGACAGCTGACGACGGCACTCGCACCGGACGCGCAGGCGGCAAGAGCGGCCGAGAGCGCGCTCTTGAAGTGGCTGTTGCCGGTGCCGGTCAGCTCGACGGTGAGATCGGCCGTGCTCGTGTCGCTGAGCCGGAGCTGCTCGGTGTCGAGCGTCAGCCGGAGATAGGGGGTGTCGAAGGTGATGGGAATCGCGCCGGGAAAGAGCGCGGTACGGCCGGTCGGCACGGCGACGCCCGCCAGGCTGGCGCGGTCGGAGGCCTGCGTCATCGTGAGATCCGGTGTGGCGGCCACCCGGCTGAGTACCCAGCGCCCGCCCTCCTTCACCACCCCCACCGTGTCGCTAATCCGCACTTCACCGCTGCTGAAGTCGAGCGAGTAGCTATAGGTGACCTTGGCGGTGCTTCCGTGCGTCGAGGTGCTGACGACCGTGACGTCGCGCAGCGGGGCGATCTGCAGCTGCTGGTGCAGGACGGCCGCGGTGAGGAACGGGGTGCCGCCGGCGGGCAGCCGGCCGTAGCCCAGCGCCGCCGAGGCGTCGCCGCGGGCGACGGCCTTCAGGTAGCCGCGGACGGCACCCGCTGGGCCCTGCCTGTCGCGATAGCTCGCGTAGGCGACGGTGAAGCCGCCCACCGCAACGAGCAATGCCACCAGGACCGCTGTCCAGAACAGCCCTCGGTGTCGTCGATCCCGCCACCTGGTCACCGGAGAACCACCGATCTAGTCGACCCGCCGACGGCCGGAGAAGGCCCGACCGAGCGTGACTTCGTCGGCGTACTCGAGGTCGCCACCCACCGGCAGGCCGCTGGCCAGCCGGGTAACGGTGAGCCCCATCGGGTTCACCAGACGAGCGAGGTAGGTGGCCGTGGCCTCACCCTCGAGATTCGGGTCGGTGGCCAGGATCAGTTCGGTGACGACGCCGTCGCGCAGCCGGGTGAGCAGCTCACGGATGCGCAGATCATCCGGGCCCACGCCGTCGATGGGGCTGATCGCGCCACCGAGCACGTGGTAGCGCCCGCGGAACTCGCGGGTGCGCTCGACGGCGACGACGTCCTTGGGCTCCTCGACCACGCAGATGACGGTGGGGTCGCGGCGCAGATCGCCGCAGATCCGGCAGATGTCGGCCTCGGCGACGTTGCCGCAGACCGAGCAGAACTTCACCGAGCTCTTGACGCGGATGAGCGTCTCGGCGAGCCGGGTGACGTCAGCGGACTCCGCGGCGAGGAGGTGGAACGCGATCCGCTGGGCGCTCTTCGGCCCGACACCGGGCAGCCTGCCGAGCTCGTCGATCAGGTCCTGAACTGCGCCTTCGTACATGCCCGGCCGGTCTAGAGGCCCGGGAGGCCGAGACCGCCGAGGCCCCCACCCATGCCTGCCGTGAGCGGACCCATCTTCTCGTTGGCGAGTTCAGTGGCGGCACGGTTCGCATCGCGCACCGCAGCAACCACGAGATCCTGCAGCGTCTCGACATCGTCAGGATCGATGGCCTTCGGGTCGATCGTGAGCGCGAGGAGCTCACCTGAGCCGAGGACGGTGGCCGTGACCAGCCCACCCCCGGCCGAGCCGGTGACCTCGGTGACCGCAAGCTCGGCCTGCGCAGACTCAAGCTGCTGCTGCATCTTCTGAGCCTGCTTCATCAGCTGCTGCATGTTCGGCTGACCGCCACCGAATCCACCACCACGCGAGGCCACGCCGTACTCCGTTCACCGATTTGTCTGGCTGATCCGCCCAAGGGTGCTCAGGGTAACTCGCGAATACGACAACCACGTCTCCGGGACCGCGGTTCGGGCGGGCCGAGGGTAGGGGGAGTCAGGATCTGTCCGACGGGTTGTACGACGTTGTCGTACAACCCGTCGGACAAAGTCGGCAGTACCTACCGCGCTCGCGGGGGTGAGCCGATGGCGCGGTTCACTGACCCTCGACGGGGCGTGCGCCGAGCTGGTCCTGCAGCAGCCGCATCGCCTCGGCCTCGGGGTCGTGCGCCTTGGCGTTCGGGTCGGGCTCGGCGTCGAGGTCGGTGGTGTCGCGGGGGTCGGGCTCAGGCTCGCGCTGCGGCGCAGGGCCGCGCCCCACCTGGGCCGGGGCATCGGGCTCGTCCGGAAGATCGCTGGGCGGCGGGCTGCCGGTGCCGGCCTCCGCCGTCACCCGCCACGAGCCCCCGACGACCTCAGTGAGCGCCGCCCGAAGTACCGCGGTGTTGCTCTCCTCATTGATCATCTTTGCCAGCGCGGCCGGGGCGGCAAGCGTGACGTGGACACCCTGGGCGGCAGTGATCTGGGCATTGTCGAGCAGGGCCCTGGTACGGCGGCTGGAGCGCTTGACCACCTCCAGCACCTCGGGCCAGATCCGGCGCAGCGCGGTGGCGTCGAGCTCACCCGCAGCGGCTGGCTCGCTCGCCGAGGCAGCGACCACCGGCGCCTCGACCGCCGCCGCGGCCACTGTCGGTGTCGGTGCCGGCGGCGCTGGTGGCGGCGGGGCAGCGGCGGGTGTCGCGACCTCCGGAGCCGGCGGCTCGACGGGAGCCGCCGGCTTCTCAGCCAGTGACCTTTCGGCTGCCGGCCGCTCGGCGGCGGGCTCGTTGACGTGGGGTGCGGTGTTCAGCGCCGCCATCGGCACCGGCGGTACCGGAGCCGGAGTGGCCGTACGTGGCTGTCGGGCCGCCCCAGGTGTTGCTGCCGCGGTCACCGTGCGGCCCGCGGCCGGCTCGGCACGGGCTGCGGATGGCGTCTTGGGAGCGACGGGCGCGGCCTCCCCGCCGCCTGACTCCGAGAGACGGCGCTCCAGCCGCTCGACGCGCTGCAGCACAGCCGCGGCGTCGGCCGAGGCATCAGGCAGCTGCATGCGGGCGCAGAGCAGTTCGAGCACCAGCCGCGGGGCGGTGGTGCCCCGCATCTCGAGCAGCGCGGTGTGGACGATCTCGGCGTAGCGGGTGAGCGAGGCCGCCCCGATGCGCGCGGCCTGGTCGGCCATCCCGGCGACCTGGTCCTGCGGGGCGTCGATGAGCCCCCGTACCGCGGCATCGGGTACTGCGTCGAGCAGGATGAGGTCGCGAAAGCGGTCGAGGAGGTCGGCGGCGAAGCGCCGCGGATCATGGCCGGCCTCCACCACCTTGTCGACCGTGCCGTAGACGCCGGCGGCATCACCGGCGGCGAGGCTGTCGACCATGTCGTCGAGGAGGGTGGAGTCGGTGACGCCGAGCAGCGCGACCGCGCGGGCGTAGGTGACGCCGTCGTCGCCGGCCCCGGCGAGGAGCTGGTCGAGGATGGAGAGCGAGTCACGCGCCGAACCACCGCCGGCCCGGACGACGAGCGGCAGCACGGCAGGCTCGACCGTCATCCCCTCGGCCAGGCAGATGGCCTCCAGGTGGGTGCGCATCACGCCCGGCGGGATGAGCCGGAACGGGTAGTGGTGGGTGCGCGAGCGGATGGTGGTGAGCACCTTGTCCGGCTCAGTGGTGGCGAAGACGAAGACGAGGAAGTCCGGCGGCTCTTCGACGAGCTTGAGCAGCGCGTTGAACGCTGCCGTGGTGACCATGTGCGCCTCGTCGATGATGTAGACCTTGAAGCGATCCCGCACCGGGGCGAAGAAGGCCCGCTCCCGAAGGTCGCGCGCATCGTCGACGCCGTTGTGGCTGGCCGCGTCGATCTCGATGACATCGATCGACCCGGCGCCGTTGGGCGCGAGTTCGATGCAGGAGTGGCAGACGCCGCACGGATCGGCGGTCGGCCCTTCGGCGCAGTTGAGGGACCGGGCCAGGATCCGGGCGCTGGAGGTCTTGCCGCAGCCGCGCGGACCACTGAAGAGGTAGGCATGGTTGATCCGCTGCGCGTTGAGGGCAGCACGGAGCGGCTCGGTGACGTGCTCCTGGCCGATGACCTCGCTGAACGTGGCAGAACGGTACTTCCGGTACAACGCCAGATTGCTTGCCACCAGCTGACCCTAACGACCAACTCCGACAGCTCGCCACCAACCCTCGGGCTCTTGCGTTGCAACGAAAGGTGTGGTCCGATCACCTGGGTTAAATATCGCTTTAGGGCGATGTACTTTTTGTGTGAGATTTTGGCGCGGGGGCGCGAGTCAGACCTGAGGAGCCCCACGTGCCACTGCCCGCCCCCGCCGGCAACCTGCCGCCTTGGTGCCAAGCCGGCCCCGCGCTCGACGCGCGGCCCTCTGCCGACCGCACCACGGTTCCCGTTCGGCGGCCCGTGGACGTCCCGCTCGCCGTCGACGAGGTCCGGCAGCGACGCGTGGGACGACGCGCCCTGCTCACCGGGGGCGCCGCCGCCTTCGCCGCCCTGGCCGGCTCGACGATGCTCCCGGGCGCAGCCTCGGCCGACGGCTCCTCCCCCGCCGTGCTCACTTACGCACCGGCGCCGTCCGGAGGCGACGACACGGCTGCCCTGCAGGCTGCCCTGCCCGCGCAGGGCGTGCTCTACCTCCAGTCAGGCACCTACCAGCTCGCCGGCCAGCTCATGGTCGGCTCCGGCCAGGACCTCAGCGGCGCGGGGGGCGGCTACGGCAAGTCCGCCACCGTGCTGCAGTGCACCACTCCGGGTGCCGGCGTCACCATCTCCGCCGGCGGCGGGCTCACCGGCAACTTCCGCATCGACGGCAACCTGATCGCTACCCAACCGCTGTTGCGCAACGGCGGCATCGGGAACTGGGTGGGCCGGACGTTCCAGGCGATCACCGTGATCAACTCCGCTCAGGACGGCATCACCTGCCTCGGCTGCCAGAACGACGCCTGGTACAACGTCGTCGGCATCGCCAGTGCGCGCGACTCGTGGGTGCTCGACCAGGGCTACGGCAGCGCCCTCTTCAGCCGCTGCGAGTTCGCCGACGCCGGCCGCTACAACCTGCGCATCGACAGCCAGCTCACCGGCGGTCCGTTCAACACGCCCTCCAACCACGTCTTCCACCAGTGCCTGATCGAGTACACGCGCTCGAGTTCGGTGAGCCTCGTCTACTTGAACAGCGCCGTGCGGATCAAGTTCGACCACGCCTCGTTCTACGCCTCGATGGCCACCAGCGGCCCGCTCGTCCAGCTCACCGACCAGTCCATCGACATCGTCTTCGAGGACGTGCTCCTCCAGAGCACGTCGGCCAGCCAGGGCGGCGTCGGCGTCCAGGTCGACTCGGGGTCCCAGCTCATCTGCACCGGCTTCACGACGTTCCAGAACCTCACCTCGCCGATCTACCTCACCAGCGGCAAGCCGATCGTCGACATCAAGGGCGTGCTGCAGTACAACAACTGCGCGAGCCGCTACGCCGCAGATCCGGGCATGGACCCGCAGACGTTCATCGCCAACTCGCAGAGTGAGGTGATCGCCTCGACCCGGCGGACCTCCAACGACCTGAGCTACGCCAGCCTGAACCCGAGCGCCGCGGGCTATCTGACGTTCGAGACCGCCGCCGGCCGCAAGGTCTGGGGCTCGGGCACCGACTACGTGGGTGACGTGGCGCTGAGCCGCCGCGACGTCGGAGCGCTCGGCGTGGATCGGGGGCAGCTACTGGCCACGGGCTACGGCACCACCGCAACGCGCCCGACGGTGACGGGATCGATGGCTGGTGCCATCCGGTTCAACACCGACTCCAAGCAGCTCGAGGTCACCGACGGCGGCATCTGGTACGCCCCGGCGCAGCGCTCGAAGACCTTCGTCTCCTCCTCGACGTTCACCGTGCCAGGTGGGGTCACGGCACTTCGCGTCCGTGCCATCGGGGGCGGCGGTGGCGGTGGCGGGGCCGGCAACATCGGCCTGCTGACCTTGAGCGGCACCTGCTACGGAGGGGCCGGCGGCGGCTCCGGGATGATGATCGACATCGATCTCGCGGTGACGCCCGGCGACGTCCTCACGATCATGATCGGCGCCGGCGGGGTCGGCGGGCAGGGCGGGGCTGCCAACATCGGGCTGACCGGCAACGCCGGGCAGGCTGGCACCACCGGTGGCACGAGCGGTGTCATCACCGCCGCGGGGCGGGTCGCGGTGACGGCGGTCGGTGGCGGCGGGGGTGCCGGCTCTCCCGGCGCGGGTGTCGTCTCGGCAGCGCCGCCGGCCGGCGCGGGTGCCTTCGGCTGCAACGACTTCAGCTGGGCCAACTCCTCGCCCGGCTGCGGCTCGATGTCCGGGTACAGCGCCATCCCCACCTTCAACGGGATGAGCGGCGGCGCCTCCGGAGCGGGCTCGTCGTCGAACCGCGGCGGAGGGCCGGGCAGCGCCGCGCTCGGCCTCGGACAGCGGGCGACCGCCGGCGCGAACACCAACCTGACGCCGGACGGATCGAACGGCGCCACTGCGGTGCTGCCCGGCTGCGGCGGCAACGGCGGCGGGGCAGGCGGCTCGGGTGGCATCGGTGGCAACGGCGGTGCGGGCGCGGCCGGTGGCGTACAGATCTGGTGGGTGTCATGACCATCGAGGAGCTCCCTGAGGAACCGACCCACGTCTACGCCCGAGTCTCCGGCAACGTGATCACGAACGTAGTGGTGGCGACGCCGTCGTTCGCGGCGACGCAGGGTTACCTGCGGATCGACTCGCTCTCACCGCAGCCCGGACCGGGCTGGACGCGCCACGGCGGCAGCTGGCAGCCCCCGGCACCGCCCGGGTCGGTTCAGCCCGACTAACCCCGCCTGCCCCTGGAACGTGCAGGGACCCCCCGCGCACCCGTCAGAGCCTGCTTATCCTTGCTGCCTTCCGGCCCTGGGGAGGTTCACTGGGTGGACGCCGCACGGGGGGTCGGCCGCTTACTCTACGGCCCGCCCGGGGCCCCGCGCACACCCTCGTGGCGCAGAGTCCTCCCGCGACCCCGTAAACTCGCCGACGGAGGATTCGCCTAGTGGCCTATGGCGCTCGCCTGGAACGCGGGTTGGGGGAAACCCCTCAAGGGTTCAAATCCCTTATCCTCCGCCGCACAAGAGCCCCGAGAAATCGGGGCTCTTGTCATTTCTTGACGGTCTCGGAGCGCACCGGCGTGAGCGGGATCGCGAGCAGTGGGAAGAGTGCGGTGAGGGCGAAGGCCCAGGTGTAGTGCGACGTGCCGATCACGGCCGCGAGCATCGGCGCGGTGGCGATCGCGGCGATGTTCTGTGACGTGTTGTGCACGCCCAGTGCCCGCCCGGACCACGACGAGCCGGCCAGCTCGGCCACCGCGGTGTAGGCCAGCCCGTTGTCGGCCACCGTCACCACCGCGCCGACTGCGAAGATCACGACGATCCACGCCCCGTGCACGGCGGCGCCCACCGACAGCAGTGCCATCAGGACGAAGCTGATCACGGCGAGCTGCTGCATCGGCCGCAGCCGCGAGCCCACCCGGTCCGACCAGACGCCTGAGGCCACCCGGCCGAAGGCGCCGGCCACCTGGAAGCCGAAGATCCAGCGGCCGGCCACGGCGGCGTCCCAGTGCCGGGCCCCGACGAGGTAGGCCAACGTGAAGGTGGCCACCGCGAACTGCGGCACGACCAGCATCGAGCTGGCCAGGTGCACCCGAGCCAGCGTCGACGTGCCCCGGTAGGGCGACACGGGGGCCGCCTCACCGGGCGCCCGCACCGGCCGTGGCGGGTCCGTGACGAGCAGCAGCACCGCAAGCGCGGCAAGAGCGCAGAGCGCCGCCGGGAAGAGCAGCGCCTCGCGCGGGCCGAAGTGCGCACCCAGCGTGGGCAGCACCAGGGCAGCCAAGGCCACCCCGATCGGCTGGGCGGTCTGGCGGGTGCCCATCGCCAGCCCGCGCTCCTCCACCGGGAACCAGCCCATCACCACCCGGCCGCTGGCCGCGTTCACCGAGGCCGACGCCGCACCGGCCAGCCCCAGCAGCACCGCCAGGCCGGCCGTCGAACTCAGCAGGGGGGCCAGCCCTAGCAGCACCGCGCCGGCACCGACTCCGGTGAAGATCACGATGCGCTCGCCGTACCGGTCAGCAAGCGCCCCCCAGGCGATCAGCGTGAGCAGCAGCCCGGTGATCGGCGAGGAGACGATGAGGCTGGCCTGGAAGAGCGTGAGGTGGTCGTGGTGGCGTAGCGCAGGCACGAGCATCGGCATGCCGTACAGGAAGGAGCAGGTTGCGGCCTGGGCGAAGACGCCGACCGCCAGGATCGTCCATCTCCGGTTGTCGGGCACCCACCAAGCTTAGATCATCATCCCATACCTCAGGACAATCATCTCACTTCATGAGACGATGTCGGCTCCGCCCGGCACGTCAGGGTCGTCGGCGTAGACGAACGATGCCACCGCGTCGGCGAAGGGCTGGGCATTGCGCCGGTGCGGTTCGTGGCCGCCGCCAGGGAAGACCACGAGCCGGCTCTGTGGCAGCCGCAGGTGCGTGTCACGGGCGTGGGCCACCGGAATCACCGAATCCTGGCTCGACCAGACGAGCATCGTCGGCAGGTGCTCGACGAGGTACTCCATCTCGTGGAACGAGCCACGCTGCCCGGACGGCTCGATCACCCCACGGGCCGAGGCGAAAAATGCCGAGCGGGCCGGCGGATCGGCGAGGCTGCGGAAGATCCGCCGCAGGTTCACCAGCCGGTCCTCGGTGAGCCCCGCCGCCCGGTGCAGCCGCTGGCTGCCGAGGAGCCGGCGGATGATGCGCCGGTCGAGCACCGCCCCCACCACCGCCTCGGCGCCGTCGACCGTCAGCAGCCGGAGGCCGACGTTCACCTCACGCCCGAGGCCGCCCGCAGACACGAGCACCTGGCGCTGCACCCGGTGTGGGTAGTGGTAGCCGAAGTGCACGGTGATGGCGCCGCCGAAGGAGTGCCCGACCACCGTCGCCGACTCCATGCCCAGCAGCGGCAGCACCCGGTCGAGGGCGATCGCGAAGTCGTCGAGCAGATAGGTACCCCTCGGCTTGGCCGAGTCCCCGTGCCCCGGCAGGTCGAGAGCGATCACCCGCAGCCCGTGGGAGGCCAGGGCTGGGAGGGCCAGCTCCCAGGTCGTGGCATCGGAGAGCAGCCCGTGCAGCAGGAGCACCGGCGGCCCGTCGCGCGGCCCCGCCTCGAGGTAGGAGACCCAGTCATGGCCGAGGCGCACGGCCCGTCGTACTACTTGGTCCCCCACGCTGGACGAGGCTACGGGACTCCGGCAGGGCGCCGAGGCGCACGGCCTAGTCGTTCAGGTCCCGCTCGATGTCCTGCAGGCTCCGGCCCTTGGTCTCCGGGACGTGTCGCCAGAAGTACCAGAGTGCCAGCCCGGAGAGCACTGCGAAGCCGCCGAAGACGGCCGCTCCGCCGACCGCGTTGAGGATCGTCAGGAACGACACCGTCACGACGAAGTTGGCCGACCAGTTGGCGATCGTGGCCACGCTCATCGCCCGGGCCCGGACCGAGAGCGGGTAGATCTCGGCGATGATCAGCCAGAAGACCGGCCCCAGCCCGACGGCGAAGGAGCCCGTGTAGATCATCAGCCCCACCACCGCGACGATCGCGTGCCCGCCGTGCAGGGTGGTGGCGTGCCCGGTGAAGGCCACCGCGGTGACGATCATGCCGAGCACCATCCCGGCGGTCCCGGTGAGCAGCAGGGGTCGGCGGCCCACCTTGTCGAGCAGCCGGATAGCCACGATCGTCAGCAGCACGTTCACCGCACCGACGGCGACGTTGGCCAGCAGCGCGCTGCTGTTGCCGAAGCCCGCGCCCTTCAACAGGCTCGGCGCGTAGTAGATGACGGTGTTGATGCCGGTGACCTGCTGGAAGACCGCCAGGCCGATGCCGACGATCAGGGCGGCCCGGACGCGGGGGCTCAGCAGCTCGCTCGCGCCGGCCTCCCGGTCAGCGACGCCGCGGACCTCGTCGATCTCCTTGTCGAGGCCGTCGTCACCCTCGTCACGCACCCGTCGCAGCACGTCGCGGGCCTCGTCGATCCGTCCCTGCCGGATCAGCCAGTGCGGGCTCTCGTGCTGGAGCAGGATCCCGACGAGCAGCAGCGCCGCCGGGATGACGGCCAGGCCGAACATCAGCCGCCAGTTGTGATGCGCGGCGAGCCCGTAATCGGTGAGGTACGAGACGAGGATGCCCAGGGTGATCGCGAGCTGGTTGAGGCTCACCAGCGCCCCGCGCAGCCGCGGCGGGGCCAGCTCACCGATGTAGAGCGGCACGACCATCGACGACGCGCCCACCGCCAGGCCGATGACGAAGCGCGCCACGATCAGTACCCCGTATGCGGGCGAGGGCGGCCAGCAGCACCCCGACGATGAAGATGCTCGCCGTCAGGACGATCGCGGGCCGGCGCCCCACGGCATCGGCGATCCGCCCCGCTGCCAGGGCACCCACGGCAGCACCCACCAGCAGCAGGCTCGTGACCAGCTCCTCCTGAATCGAGGAGAGGCCACCGAAGTCGTCCTTCAGGAAGAGCAGAGCGCCGGAGACGACGCCGGTGTCGTAACCGAACAGCAGGCCGCCGAGGGCGGTGATCGCGGCGGCGACGGTGACTGCTCGCCGGGTCGATCCCGGCGCTTCAGCGACCGGTCGGTGGGCGGTGGTGGACGACATCAGAGCTCCTCCTCTTCGAGCTCGGCCCCGACCGATGACGGCATGACCACCACCGGGCAGTTGGCCTTGAGTACCACCTGCGGCGCGATGAAGCCGGTCCGGACGCCACCCAGCGCACCGGAGCCGACCTCGCCGAGCACGAGCAGCTCTGCGCCGGCCGACGCCGTGAGCAGCGCGTTGGCCGCACCACCGTGCACCACCACGCACTCCACCCCGTCGGCACTGCCGAGGGCATCCACGACGTGCTCGCGCAGTGCCAGCTCCGCGTCGGCAACCTGGTCCTCGCCGGTGACCACCGACAGCGGCGGCCGGACGCCCGGCGACCCGGGCATCCGCGGTGAGCGCCACGCCTGCACCGCCCGCAGCCGCACGCCGCGAAGCTGCGCCTCTCGTGCGGCCCAGCGCAGTGCCGCCGGCGAACCGGAGGTCGGGCTCACCCCGACGACGACGCTCATGCCGCCTCCGCCTCTGCCTGCGGCTTGGCTGCCGACAGCGGGGTGGCGACGTCCTCCAGCGATTGCCCCTCCGCGTTGACCCCGCAGAACCAGGCCACCAGCGCACCGGTGATCATCAGCGCAGCGCCGAAGACGTAGCCGAGGGAGAGCGGACCACGGTGGGCATGAACGTTGTTGGCGCCCCCGATCAGGTGGCCGAAGACCGACGGCGCCAGCGCCCCGCCCACTCCCTGCGAGATGGCGAAGAAGTAGGAGATCGCCTGGCCACGCAGCTCCAGCGGGAAGATCTCACTGACGGTGAGGTAGGCCGACGAGGCTCCGGCCGAGGCGAAGAAGAAGATCACGCACCAGACGATGGTCTGCGACACCGCGGAGAGCGTCCCCTGGTCGAAGAGGTAGGCCGAGATCAACAGCAGCGTGCCGGAGAGCGCGTACGTGCCGAAGATCATCTTGCGACGGCCCACCGTGTCGAAGAGGTGCCCGAGCAGCAGGGGGCCCAGCAGGTTTCCTATCGCGAACGGGAAGAAGTAGTAGGGAATGCTGCCCGCCGGAACGTGATAGAAGACCTTCAGCACGAGGGCATAGCTGAAGAAGATGGCGTTGTAGAGGAAGGCCTGCGTCACCATCATCGTGAAGCCGAGGATCGAGCGGCGCGGATACGTTCCGAAGAAGATCTTGGTCAGCTCGATGAAGCCCAGCCTCGGCGACTCGGTGACCTCCAGCGCCTTGCTCTCGTCGACCTCGGCGAGATCCACGCCCTCGGCCCGCACCCGCTCCTCAATCTCGTCGACGGTGCGCTCGGCCTCGTCGGTGCGGCCGTGGGTCATCAGCCACCGCGGGCTCTCCGGGATCGTCCGGCGGACGAAGATGATGATCAGGCCGAGCACCGGACCGATGAAGAAGCCGATCCGCCAGCCCCAGTCGATCGGCACGTGGCTGGAGAAGAGGTACAGCCCGAGCGCCGAACCGATTGCCGCGCCACCCCAGTAGGTGCCGTTCACCGCGATGTCGACGCGGCCGCGGTACTTGGACGGGATCAGCTCGTCGATGGCGGAGTTGATCGCGGTGTACTCGCCGCCGATCCCGGTGCCGGCGATGAAGCGGCAGAGCAGCAGGGACCAGTAGTTGAAGGCGAAGCCGCCCAGGCCCGACCCGATCAGGTAGATCGCGAGGGTGACGATGAAGAGCTTCTTGCGACCGAGCTTGTCGGTCAGGCGCCCGAAGAACAGCGCGCCGGCCACCTGACCGAGCAGGTAGCCGGTGCCCAGGAAGCCCACCTCGCCGGTGGTGAGCGCGAGGGTGCCCTTGTCGGTGAGCGGACCGCTGACGAGCGCGACGATCTGGATCTCGAGCCCGTCGAGGATCCAGGACACCCCGAGTCCCACCACGACGAGCCAGTGGAACCGCGTCCACGGCAGCCGATCCATCCGGGCCGGGACCAGACTGCGCACCGCTCCGCTATGGGCTTGTGCGCTGGACGCTACCGAGGTGGACATCGCCGGCTCCTCTGCTTCGTTCAGCGAGAAGGTCGCTGACAGCAGCCGTTATGCCCACGTTTAGACGGTTTTACACCGCCGAAATATTCAGGCCGCGCTGCGACGGCGGCGCGGCACGCTGGTCGCGCGCTCGATCCGAGCCGCGGCGACCACGTCGGTGTCGAGGCCCAGGATGTCGAGGAGCATGCGGCAGTCCTCGGCGTCCTGCGCGGCCGCGGCCACCACGCGCGCGGTGCGCCGCTGATGCTCGGCGTGCATGCGCTCTTCGGCCTCGATCCGCAGGCGATCGGTCTGCGAAATCGGGGACGTGTCGTTGGCCGAGGCGGCGGTTCGTCGAGTCATGGCACGACTCTTCCCTGGCTTCTTCGCGCTCTAACCAAGCATCAGCAAAGCGTTGGTTAACACTAGATTGCCTACGCCATCGGCAGTTGGGCGACGGTTCCGAAGAAGTCGTCGATCTGCTTCACGACGTCGGTGAACGCGTCGAAGTCCACCGGCTTGGCCACGTAGACACTCGCGTGCAGGTCGTAACTGCGCATGACGTCCTCCTGCGCGGTGGAGGTACTGAGCACCACCACGGGGATGCGCCGCAGCAGCGGATCGTTCTTCACCTCGGCCAGCACCTCGTGCCCGGACATGCGCGGCAGGTTGAGGTCGAGCAGGATCAGATCGGGACGGGTGGCCCCCGCGTAGCTGCCCGTGCGACGCAGGTAGGCCATCGCCTCGACCCCGTCGTTGACCACGTCGAGCTGGGTGGAGAGCTGGCCGGCAGCCATCGCCTCCTGGGCGATCAGCACGTCGCCCGGATCGTCCTCGACCAGCAGCACTCCGAGGCGGCGGACCGGATCGGTGGCGGCGTCAGCTCTCGGGGGCATCGGTTCCCACCATTTCCTCTTTGTCGGGAATCGTGAAAGACAAGGTAGCACCAGGGCCGTCGTGGTCCGCGAGCCAAATCCGCCCGCCGTGGAACTCGACGATCTTGCGACACAGCGCCAGACCGATGCCGGTGCCGCCGTACTCGTCGCGCAGGTGCAGCCGCTGGAAGATCGCGAAGATCCGCTCGGCGTACTGCGGCTCGATGCCGATGCCGTTGTCGCTGACACTGACCGTCCAGACGCCGTCGGCGAGCTCGGCGACCACCTGTACCCGCGGCGGCTCCGCGCTGCGGTACTTGATCGCGTTGCCGACCAAGTTCTGCAGCAGGGCCACGAGCAGGGTGCTGTCGCCGCGCACCGTCGGCAGCTCACCGTGCTCGACCACGGCACCCGATTCGGCGATCGCGGCGTCGAGGTTGGCCAGCGCGCGGCGCAGCGCCTGGGCGAGCTCGACCGGCGCGAAGTCCTCGGTGGTGCGCCCCACCCGGGAGAAGGCGAGCAGGTCGTTGATCAGCACCTGCATCCGCTTGGCACCGTCGACCGCGAAGTCGATGTACTGGCGGGCCTTGGGGTCGAGCTGTGGGCCGTACTGCCGCTCGAGCAGCTGGCAGAAGTTGGCCACCTTGCGCAGCGGCTCGGAGAGGTCGTGCGAGGCGACGTACGCAAACTGCTCCAGGTCGGCATTGGAGCGGGCCAGCTCCCCGGTGCGCGCGAGCAGGTCGAGCCGCGCCCGTTCCACCACGTCGAGATCGTCGACGATGCGCGAGCGCATCGCGTCGACGTCGGCCCCGAGCGCCGCGATCTCAGGGGGACCGAACGGCACGATGTGCTGCTGGGTGTCGCCGCCAGCCACCTGCCGTGTCTGCTGGGCGAGCCGCTCGATCGGGTCCAGGACGGAGCGGCGTAGCCCGCGCCACACCGCGTAGAAGACGACCAGGATCAGGCCGGCGGTGACCCCCAGGGTGGTCCAGACGTAGACGGCCGCATTCCGACGATCGACGCCCGCCTGGTGCCGCACCGCGGTGAGGTCGGCGGTCAGCCTGGCGGCGCGGCCGCGGATGGCATCGAAGCGGTGCTTGGCCTCCAGCCCGGCCACCGCCGTTGCAACATCGGGATCGTGCTCGCGCACCCGTTCGATGAAGGGCGCGGCAATGTCGGTGCGCCACGTCTTCGCCGCCGCCGCGAAGGCATCGACGTCGGCGATCAGGTTGGAGCGGTTGCCGATCAGCCGCCGCAGCTGCGCCTCGTCGGCGGTCTCCTGAGTGCGGTACTGGTCGTAGGGCTGCAGGAAGCTACTGACTCCGCTCAGCGCGTACCCGCGGATCCCGGTCTCCTGGTTCACCAGATCGGAGAGGACGTCCTGGCTCAGGCTCACCGCCGGCTGCCAGCGCTTGATCACGTCGTCGCCCCGGTGGATGAACCGCACGAAGGAGACGCCGACGACGGTGAGCAGCAGGGCCACGAAGACGAGGAGCGCCAGTACCACCCGTCCCACTCGGGCACGCAGGCTCCAGCGCCGCATCGCCGCCACCGGGCTGCGGCGCAGCTCCTCGGTCATGACCGGCTCGTCAGCACTACCACGGCGGTGTCGTCGTCGGAGCGGGCCGGTGCGCTGTCGACCAGGCCTGGCAGCCAGGACTCCACCGTGTTGTCGGCGCTCACACACCGATCGGTGGCGTTCAGCAGCTCGGCGACGCCGAGGCCACCGTCGTCGGTCAGCGGCCGGTAGCCGTCGAGGAGGCCGTCGGTGTAGAGGATCAGTGACGAGCCGGAGGGCAGGCTGGTCCGCGTCTCTGGCCACTGGGTCGTGGCCGACTGCGGCGCAAGGCCCTGGACGCCGAGCGGCGGCCCCACTGCGGCCTCTAGGTAACGGGTCTCGCCGTTGGCGCAGAGCAGCGGCGCCGGATGCCCGGCAACCCGCAGCGAGACGGTGGAGTCGAGTTCGATGGAGAGGTCACAGACGGTGACGAACGGGCCGCTGTCACCGCTCTCGGCGTGCAGCAGCCGGGCCAGGGTGCCGAGGATCCAGTCGTCGGGTGCGCCCGCGAGGACGAGCGTCCGCCAGGCCACCCGGAGGTGGACGCCGAGGGCTGCCTCGTCCGGTCCGTGGCCCATGACGTCACCGATCACCGCCCGAATCCGGCCGTCCGGTGTCTCGACGACGTCGAAGAAGTCACCACCGAGCACGGCCAGGTCGCTGCCCGGCTGGTAATAGGTGGCGCACGTGATCCGGTCACCGTGCAGTAGCGGGGTGGGCAGCAGGCCGCGCTCGAGCCGGGCCCGTTCGGCGGTCTGGGACTGCTCGGCGCGGAGCCGCAGCTCGGCCCGCTGGGCGCGCTTGCGCTCGCGGGCGTAACGGATCGAGCGGTCGAGCAGCTCGGGGGTGATGTCGTCCTTGACGAGGTAGTCCTGCGCCCCGGCGGCCACGGCGTCGTCACCGGTGCGATCGTGGCGGCCGGTGAGGACGATCACCGGCACCTCGCCGGCTGCGGCCACGATCCGGTAGAGCGCCCCGAGCCCCTCGGCGTCGGGTAGTCCGAGGTCGAGCAACACACACTCCGGCGGCGTGGCCAGCGCGGCCAGGCCGTCGCCGAGCGTGCGCTGCCAACTGATCTCAGGCTCGGTCAGGCCGGCCTCCCGCAGACACTCCCGCACCAGCAGGGCGTCGCCCTCGTCGTCCTCTACCAGGAGAACCCGCGCAGGCGCGTCACTCAAGACTCGCTCCGTTTCTGTCGCGGCATCTCTCCAGCCCAGAAAACCCTACCGTCCCGAGAGCCGTGGAAGAGTCGTCCGCAGTTTGTTGACATATCACGTAGGTGGGGCTAGGGTCTTGGTTGAACAATCAACCATCTACTCGAAGTAAGGAAGAGGCGAGTCTCATGACCGCAACCACCACCGACTTCACCGCCCTCACCGGCACGTACACCCTCGACGCCGCGCACACCCGCCTCGGCTTCGTCGCCCGGCACGCGATGGTCACCAAGGTTCGCGGCGCCTTCAACGTCTTCGAGGGCACCGCGACGATCGACGGCACGGACCCGAGCAAGTCCACCGTCTCGATCACCATCGACGTCGACAGCGTCGACACCCGCAACGAGGGCCGCGACGGTCACCTCAAGAGCGGCGACTTCCTCGAGATCGAGAAGTTCCCGAAGATCACCTTCACTTCGACCTCGATCACGCATGACGGTGGCAACGACTTCCAGGTCACCGGCGACCTCACGATCAAGGGCGTCACCAAGTCCGTGACGATCCCGCTCGAGTTCCAGGGCGCCGCGAAGGACCCGTTCGGCAACGAGCGGATCGGCTTCGAGGGCTCCGTGGCGATCAACCGCAGCGACTACGGCGTCAGCTTCAACGCCGCGCTCGAGACCGGCGGCGTGCTGGTCAGCGAGAAGATCACCCTCGAGTTCGAGATCTCGGCCGTCAAGAACGCCTGATTCCCCGCACTGCCCCGATCGTGCAACTTCTGCCGCCCTCACGGCGGCAGAAGTTGCACGATCGTCGTTAATCCCAGGCGATCCGGTTGAAGTCGTCGCGCAGCTTCGCGCCCCAGGCCGGATCGAGTGCCTGAGCGGCAGAGACGCGCCCCAGCAGGCGGGCCCGGTCGACACCCTGGCTCGCCGCCCCGTGCACGACACAGTTGTGGACGATCGCCCGGAGCCGGTCCCGCTCGACGCGCGGCAGCGCCGGCCGCTCGTTGACGACCGCCCCGAGCAGGGCCTGACGGGTGTGGGCCGGGCGAACCGCCGTCTTGTGGCGAGCCACCGTGAAGCCCTCGTCCAGCACGATCGCCTCGACCGCACCGGCGAACCACCTTTGCCGCGCCAACCGAGGCCCACCGCTGAAGATCAGGTCGTCGACATAGCGGGTGTAGCGGGCACCGCTGCGGTCGGCCAGGGCCGCGAGCCGGCGATCGAGCCGGTACGACACCGCGTTGGCGAGGGCGGCAGAGGTCGGCGCACCGGTGGGCAGGTGCGGCGTGCGCAGCAGCTCGCCCAGCCTGCGGTGTGCCACCCGGTCGGCCGGCAGCGGCAGGCGCTGCCAGAACCGGAGCGGGGCGATGGTGGTGGCGAGGCCGGAGAGGACGCGGGCCACGGCGGGTTCGACGCCCACGGTCTCCAGCAGCCCGGTGATCCGGGGTGCGGTGATCGACGGGTAGAACGCCGCGAGGTCCATCCGCAGCACGACCCGGGACCCCGCATGCGGCAGGAGCGCGGTGCGGACCGACCGCTTCGGCACGGCACCGTGGGCCGCGTCGTGCAGCGGGATCGCCGAGACCACGTGCCTGAGCAGCCGTCGCTGGGCCTCCTTCAGGCGTGGCTTGGGGGCGGCGACAACACGTACCCCGCCGGCCTTCGGGATGGTCTGCCAGCGGTAGTGCAGCAGCGGCTCAGGTGCGCGCCGCGACCAGCCCCGCTCGTCGGCCAGCCACTCCAGCTCGCCCCGGTCGACGTCTAGCAGCGCCGCCACCGCGTTCACATCCGCGAGCTCGAAGCCCAGCTCCGCGGTGGCCACCCGCGTCGGGACCCGCCTCCGCTCGCCCGGTGCCCGCTCGCCGCGCCGGTCCAGGTAGGCCACCAGCTGCGCCTCGTCGGGACGCTCGGGGAAGCGGTCGAGGACATCGCGCACGAGCTCCTCCGCGCGCGGGCTGACGATCAACTCACCGCGGGCCAGCGAGGCCCGTCGGCACATCAGCTGAAGGCGCCAGGGACCCGACCAGAGTGCACGTGCGACGTCGGCGAACGGGGACGTCATGAGTGGAGCGGACCGTCAGCGGCCGAACCCTGCCCTGCGCGCCAAAAACTTCGCGAAGCGAAGGACGGTGGCGTGTGCTGCGATGCCATGCGTTCTAAGCGTCCCGCGGGGTAACCCCGCAGAGGTCGGTCGTGCCGACCATCCCGCTGTCGGCCCGCTCCATGGCGGCGACTCTAACGCCGATCGTGCAACTTCCGCTGCCGCACGGGCGGCAGAAGTTGCACGATCGGTCAGAGGTCCAGCACCAGCCGGGTACCGGCGGCCGCTCGGGAGACACAGATCAACATCTCGTCGGGGTGCTGCTCGTCGGTGAGGATGGTGTCGCGGTGCTCGGGCTCGCCGGCCAGCACCCTGACACTGCACGTGCCGCAGAAGCCCTGCTGGCAGGAGTGAGCGACCTGGGGACGGCCCTCGCGCAGCACGTCGAGCACGCTGCGGTCGGCCGGGATGTCGACGAGCGTCCCGTCGGCCAGCTGCACCTCGAAGGCGGCACCGTCCACGACCGGGGCCGGCGAGAAGCGTTCGACGTGCAGCTCCGTCTCCGGCAGGGCGCGCACGGCCGCCCGCACCGCCGCGATCATCGGCGGCGGCCCGCAGCAGTAGACCGCGTCACCGGCCTCCACCCCCGCCAGCAGCGTCGCGGCGGTGGGCACGCCGTGCCGGTCGTCGGTGAGGACGGTGACGTGGTCCTCGTAGCGGGCCAGCTCGTCGAGGAAGGGCAGCGACGCGGCGTCGCGGCCGGTATAGACCAGCGACCAGTCGATGCCGCGCGACTCGGCCAGGGTGACCATCGCCAGGATCGGCGTGATGCCGATGCCACCCGCCACGAAGTGCAGCCGGCGCGCCGTGGAGCCCGCACCGGGCGGCGCCAGCGGGAAGGCGTTGCGCGGTCCGCGGACGGTGACGGTGGCACCGGGTTGCAGCACGTCGTGCACCTCGGCCGAGCCGCCGCCACCGCCGTCGATCCGCCGCACGGCGATGCGGTACTCGTTGCGGTCGCGGTGATCGCCGCAGAGCGAGTACGTGCGCATGGCGCCCGAGGGCAGGTAGACGTCGAGGTGAGCGCCCGGCCACCACCGCGGCAGCGGGCCGCCGTCGGGCGACGTCAGCACGAGGCCCACCACCGACCCGTCCAGCGATTCGCGGGTGCGCCGCTCAACGGTGAGCACTCGGCCGGCGTCCTCGACCCGCTCCGGCCCCCGTGCCGACAGGTGCGAGGTGAGGCGACCCAGCGCACTGGCCGCGGCGATCACCAGGGTGACACCCATGTCGTGCCGATTCCCTCTGCCGTAGAGGTGCGGCGGAAGGTCCTGCGTCGTGCTCATGCCAGCGCGGCCTGCGCGGTGGGCGACTTCGCCAGGTACGCCGTGGCCTGCGCCGTGTTGCCCTCGACCTCGGGCGTGTAGTCCGGCCGCAGGTAGCGGATGCTGGCCGCAGCGAGCGAGCGCCACTTCGGCAGCGCGCCGTGCGACATCGCCCGCGTCATCTCGGCCAGCACCCGCGGGTAGCCGTAGTTCGGCAGCGTCGGGTCCTGGTGCACCAGGAACTTCGTCCCACGTACCACCGTGACCAGCAGGCCGCCCGAGCCCAGCACGAACATCACATAGCGCTGGACGTAGCCCATGCCGAAGTGGGTGGCGACGTCGAAGGAGACGCTGCGGTGTTCGACCTCCTCCGCGCCGTGCCAGCGGAAGAGATCGGCCATCGTCGGATCGGCGCCGAAGGACTCGAGATCAGCGTTGAGGATCCAGTCGCCGAGGACGGCGGTGAAGTGCTCGATGCCGGCGATGAAGGCCAGCCGTTCGACGAGGTTGCGGTACCGCGCGGGCGCCGGCAGCCGCTTGGCCGCTGCTCCGATCGCGCCGAAGATGAAGTCGGCCTGGGCGACATAGGGGCGCGGATCGATGCCACGCCTGTCGAGGAACTGCCAGAGCACCTTGTCGTGCGTCTCCGCGTGCACCGCCTCCTGGCCCATGAAGCCGATCATGGCCTCGCGGACCTCCGGGTCGGTGACCTCCGCGAGTGCCTCCTTGAAGGTCGACACGAACATCCGCTCACCCGCAGGCAGCAGCAGATTGAGCGCATTGATCACGTGCGTGGCCACGGGTTCGCCCGGCATCCAGTGCAGCGGCACGCCGTCCCAGTCGAACTGCACGTCCCGGGGCCGCAGCGCGACGGGCCCGATGTCCTGTAGAGCTGTCATGAGAGCACGTCCAACTTCGCCATGCGCCGCGTCACGGACGGCGCGAACCGACTGAGGTAGTAGCCCTGATAGGCCTCGGGGGTCACTGGCATGACGGCGCGGTCGGTGACGACGGCCTTCACGATCTGCTTGGCCACCTTGTCCGGGGTGTACCGGCGGGCCTTGTAGAGCCTGTCGAACTTGGCCTGCTTGGCGGCCTCCTCCTCCTCGCTGACACCGGAGAAGGTGGTGGTGCGCACGATGTTGGTGTGGACGATGCCAGGGCAGATCGCGCTGACCCCGATGCCGGCGTGGGCCAGCTCGGCGCGCAGGACGTCGGAGAACATCAGCACGCCGGCCTTGCTCGTGGCGTACGGGCCCATGCTCCGCTGCGGAGAGAACGCCGCCAGCGAGGAGAGGTTGACGATGTGCCCGCCCACGCCTCGCTCGACCATCTGCTGGCCGAAGGCCCGGCAACCGAAGATCACGCCGTTGAGGTTGACGTCGAGCACCCGCTGGAACTCCTCCGAAGGGGTGTCGAGGAACCGGCCCGCGTGGCCGATGCCGGCGTTGTTGATCAGGATGTCCGGGACGCCGTGCTTGGCGCGGACGAGGTCGGCGAAGACCTGCATCGCCGGCTCGTCAGCAACGTTGAGCTCGTACGCGTGCGCACTCGCGGTGCCGTCGCCGAGCTCCGCAACGAGTGCCGAGGTCTCCTTGGCGCTGGCCAGGTCGAGGTCGCAGAGCACGATCTCGGCTCCCTCCCGGGCGAAGGCCAGGGCGGTCTCCCGACCGATGCCACTGCCACCGCCGGTGATGACGACGAGCTGATCCTCGAAGCGTCGCTTCGGTTCGTCGGTGACCAGCGCCCTGCGCAGGTCGCGGGCCGGTTCGCGCCCGGCAAGGGCGTCGATCAGCTCGACGGTGGCGGTGGCCAGCACCTGTGGATGGCTGAACGGGGCCCAGTGCCCGGACGGGATGTCGCGGCGCCAGAGCTGATCGGTCCACTTCGCCTCGTCGGCGTAGGTGCCCGGCTTCACGGCGACGTCGCGCTCGTTGACGATCAGCTGGATCGGCACGCTCGTGTGCCGGCTGCGCGGATGCCGAAGCCGCTCCCTGATGTTGGCACGGTAGATGCGCAGGCCACTGATCGAGTCCTGCTTGAAGGTGTCGGCCAGGTGGATCTGCGACGCAGGCGTGCCCTCGATCAGCCTGAGGAACTGCCGCCACCGCGCCGGCGTGGCCAGCGCACCGAAGAAGAGCCTCGGTGCGACCCCGGCCTGGAAGAAGAAGGTGTAGCTGGAGGCCGCGAGCTGGTTGCCGACCGCGGCCAGGTTCTTCGGCGTCGGATGACTGAGGCTGTGCCGCAGCATCGCCCCCAAGTGGTCGAGGTTCGGCCCCGAAACCGACGTGAACGAGGCGACGCGCAGTTCGGCACCGGGTTCGCAGACGACCTCCCAGGCCTGTACCGACCCCCAGTCGTGGGCGAGCACGTGTACCGGCCGCTCCGGGCTCACCGCGTCGATCACGGCGTGGAAATCACCGGCCAGCTCGGCGAGGGTGAAGGATTTCCAGTGCTCGGGCCGGGTGCTCCGGCCATGCCCCCGGGTGTCGTAGGCGACGACGTGGAACCGCTTGGCCAGTAGCGGGATGACGTTCAGCCAGAGGTGGTGCGTGTCCGGCCAGCCGTGGATGAGCACGATCGTCTCGCCCTCGGGGTGGCCGTACTCGTAGACCGCGAGGTCGATCTCGCCGTTACGCACGATCCGCTCGACGCCGCGGTCGATGGACCTCTCGGCCACCGCCTCCGTGGAGGTGCCCGTCTTCGAGGTGGTCGGCATTACTGGTCCTTCCGGGGCCGGGCGGGGGTGCTTGCAAAAGTATATGAGACACGACGTTACTGGGACTTCTGGTACTGTCCGCCGTATGGCAGCCGCTGTCAAGCACTCGCTTCCGGCCGATGGCCGGGCCGAGCGCTGGCGCGAGCATCGCGAGAATCGCCGCGCCGGCTATATCGATGCCGCGGTCCGGGCCCTCGAGGAGTTCGGCCCCGAGGCGACGATGGAGCAGATCGCGGCGGTCGCCGGAGTGGCCAAGCCCAAGCTGTACCGCTACTTCGCCGACCGCGCCGACCTGGTGAACGCGGTCGGGGATCGGTGCGGGCGCGAGGTCGCACATCGCCTGGGTGCCGTCGCGAACCCGGTGCTCTCGCTGCGCGCCACGGTCGCGGCGGGGCTCGACGCCTTCCTCCGCTTCGTCGAGGAGAACCCGAACACGGTCCGCTTCCTGCTCAACAGCGTCGGGTCGACCAACGGGCAGAACGTGATCATCGACCAGGGCCGAATGATCGCCGGGCTGCTCGTGCCGCTGATGAACGCAGGCGACTCCCCGAGCGACGCCGCCGAGCCGCTGGCCCACGCGATGATCGGCTCGATCCTCGGGGCAACCGACTGGTGGCTGCTCCAGTCACCCGACGCGCAGATGCCGCGGCCCCGGCTCGTCGAGCACCTCACCACCGTCGTGGTCGGAGCAGCGCAGGGCGTAATGGCCGGCTTGGACCCGGACTGCCCCCTCATCTCCCTGCTGGCCTGAGGCGCCCGTCGGCGGCCTCGTCGAGTGGTTGACCCCCGGGTCAGCCGAACGCGGCGGCCCGATCGGCCTGCCCCGGCGAGGGCGTCCGCGGGGTGCGGAAGAAGCGCTCGAGCAGGGCGCCGAAGATCAAGCTGGAGGCACCCCAGATCAGCAGCTGGTTGAGCAGCGAGTACCAGCGGAACTTCCAGAGCACGTCCGCGTCGAATCCGGGGTAGACGAGCTGCCCTGGCGCGATCGTCTTCCCGTTGATCACCAGCGGCGTGGAGAGGACGTTCGTGATCGGCTGCGGGGTCTCGGTGGCGGCTCGCGCATAGCCGAACTGCCCCCGGTGAGCGACGTTCGCCGAGAGGTCGCCCAGCGACGGCAGCACACCGATCAGCACGCAGTACGGGATCAGGAAGGCCACCGCGGCCATCAGCGAGGCGTAGAAGACCCCGAAGCGCCGATGCAGCCGGTAGCCGAGATAGACCGCGAGGGCTAGCAGCACGATCGAGGCGCCGACCATCGCGAGGTAGAGATGACCCCGGGTGGTGATGGTGAACGAGTGCCCGATCGCCGGTGGGTTGGCCGGGTACTTCACGAACGGAAGCAGGAAGACACCCAGGAAGCCGAAGGCGGCCAGGCAGATCGCCATGACCCGGGGCCGGATCGTGGTGCGGCCGTGCAGCACCAGGTAGACCACGGCGACGATGGCGCCCATCGCGACACCGAACCCGATGAGTCCGGACGCGAGGCCGACGGTGGACTGGACGTGGCGGCTGAAGATCTCCGGGCCGTCCGGGGCAACGGGCCGCCCGGCGGCCTTGTTCAGCTTGTCGAGGATCGCGTCGCGGCCCGACTCATAGGCGATGGCCTTGTTGATGACCGGTTCGGCGAAGATCTTCGCGAAGACGAAGGCGAGCACACCGGCGATCAACCCGGAGAGCGCGCCACGAAGGATGACGCGGAGTTCCACGAAGGTGGCGGTGCGTCAGTGGCAGGGGAAGCCGAGGAAGTGCCGCGAGTCGTGAACCCACTCGTGGATCATCATCGTCTTGCCGAACACCGAGGTCATTCCCTCGTCGACACCGATGAAGTAGTACATCGCGAGTGCGAGGAAGAGCGTGGTGCCCAGCAGCACGAGCACCCGGGTGCGGGACAGTGCCTCCGGCGAAACGGTGACCTTCGGGATCACCGACGTGCCAGATACGGGAATGCTTGTCACCGTGGAGCCTCCTTGTAGGGATAGTGCGTCCCTGTCGTGGATGGGCGTCGTGACGGCGGAGTATCTGGCTCAACCGGACCTTGCGGGCCCGGCTTGACAGTGGCGCGACCGCCCCGGACTCACACCGGGTTCCTCGCACCGCCACGCAGACCTGAGACTAAGGCGCCCACGGGCTGCCGGTCAATCCGTGCGGGGGTGAGCTAACCCCTACAGGCGCGGATCGACCGGCTCGGACTCCAGCGCCAGCACGGCGAAGACGCACTCGTGGACGCGCCACAGCGGCTCACCGCGCGCCAGCCGATCGAGGGCCTCCAGCCCGAGCGCGTACTCGCGCAGCGCCAGCGAACGTTTGTGCCCCAGGCCCCGGGCGCGCAGCCGCTCGAGGTTGTCCGGCTCGGTGTAGTCCGGTCCGTAGATGATGCGCAGATACTCGCGGCCACGGACCTTGAGGCCGGGCTGAACGAGTCCCTTCCGGGCTCGCGTCAGGTTGGCCGCAGGCTTCACGACCATCCCCTCACCACCGGCGGCGGTGAGCTCGCTCCACCACTGTGTCGCGGCGGCCACCGACTCGGGATCGGTGGTGTCCACCGTCAGCCGGCGGGTCGGCGCGACGACCTCGGGGTCAGCCGTCACGAGCCGGTCAGCGGCGTCGAGATGCCAGGAGTGCGGACGTTCGTGGTGCGCGGCACCCTCGGTGGCCAGCAGCTGGAACGGCGCGAGGCGCACCCCTGCCAGGCCGTCGGTCGGCCAGCAGTACCGGCGGTAGGCCTCGGTGAAGGCGTCGGCGTTGGCAGCACGGGCCGCGGTACGTGCCCGCAGGCCGGCGACGTCGAGACCGGACGCCGCGGCCCGGTCGAGCGCGGCCACGGCGGCGGGAAGCGACGAGCGTGCCGCCGCGCCGACCGCGGCGTACTGGTCACGCAGCAGCTGCTCGGCCTTGGCGCTCCACGGCAGGATCTCCGCGTCCAGCAGCAGCCAGGGCGTGTCGAACTCGTCGAAGAGGCCGGCCGACTCGATGGCGACGCTGAGCCGGTCGACGAACTGCGCCGTCAGACCCGCGGAGAAGAACGAGCGGCCGGTACGCGTCCAGACCGCGCCGAGGCCTGGCAGTCCGAAGCGCGCCTGCGCCGCCTCGCCCGAGCGGCAGACGAGCGCCACCGCGCGAGACCCCATGTGCTTCTCCTCGCAGATCACCTCGCCGACACCCTCGGTGCGGAAGTACTCGAAGGCCTGCTCCGGGTGCTCCAGCAGGTCGGGGCGCGCCGAGGTGGCCACCGGGCTCATCGTCGGCGGGAGGTAGGCCAGCCAGCGCGGGTCGATGGCAAAGCGGCTCATCACCTCGAGCGCGGCAGCCGCGTTCTCCGCCCGCACCCCGATCCGCTTCTGGTAGCGCGTTTCGAGGACTCGGCTGCCGACGACGTCGCTGATGTCGAGCACGTCCGCGTCACGCCTGGCGACGCTCCCGGCGGTGTCGGCGTTAGCCGGGAACGGCTTGACCGGCTCGTAGTAGACCTCCGCGGCCGGGACGGAGACGAGTTCGCGCTCCGGGTAGCGCAGCGCGGTGAGCCGGCCACCGAAGACGCAGCCGGTGTCGAGGCAGAGGGTGTTGTTGATCCACTCCGGCACGGGCACCGGAGTGTGGCCGTAGAGCACCGTCGCCCTGCCGCGGTATTCCTCCGCCCACGGGTATCGCACGGGCAGGCCATACTCGTCGGTCTCACCGGTTGTCTGGCCGTAGAGGCAGAACTCCCGGACGCGCCCCGACGCCCGGCCCTGGTACCGCTCGGTGAGGCCGGCATGGGAGACGACGAGCTTCCCGCCGTCGAACACGTAGTGGCTGATCAGGCCATCCATGAACCGGGCGGCCTCGGCGCGGAACTCCTCGGTCTCCGCCGCGAGCTGGGCAAGGGACTCGGCCAGGCCGTGCGTCACCTGGACGTTGCGACCGCGCATCGCCCGCAGCAGCTTGTTCTCGTGGTTGCCCGGTACGCAGAACGCGTCGCCGGCGGCGACCATCCCCATCACGAGCCGCAGGACACCCGGGGTGTCCGGGCCGCGATCGACGAGGTCGCCCACGAACACCGCCCGGCGGCCGGCGCGGTGCGCCCCGACCGGCCGGCCCGCTTCGTCACGGGTCAGGTCGTAGCCGAGTTCGACCAGCAGCCTCTCCAGTTCGGCCCGGCAGCCGTGGATGTCGCCGATCACGTCGAACGGCCCGGTCTCGTGGCGGAGGTCGTTAAAGAGCCGGGTACGGGTGATCGTGACATCGTCGATCTCGTCCTCACCCAGGGTGTGGACGGTGCGGAACCCCTCCCGCTGCAGGCCACGCAGGCCGCGGCGGAGCTGATCGCGCTGGCGGCGGATGACCTGGGCGCCGAAGTCGCGGTCCGGCCGCTCGGCGTTGCGGGCGAGGCAGACACGTTCGGAGACGTCGAGCACGATCGCCACCGGCAGCACGTCGTGGGCGCGCGCGACCTCGACGAGCGCACGGCGCGCCTCGGGCTGCACGTTCGTCGCATCGACCACCGTCAGCCGGCCGGCTCGCAGCCGCAGGCCGACCATGTAGTGCAGCAGCTCGAAGGCGGCCGGGGTTGCTGCCTGATCGTTCTCGTCGTCAGCCACGATGCCGCGGCAGAAGTCCGACGAGATCACCTCGGTGCTGCGGAAGTGGGCGCGGCCGAAGGTCGACTTGCCCGAGCCGCTGACGCCGATGAGCACGACCAGGCTCAGCTCCGGGATCGCAAGTTCGCGGGTCATGTGACCACCTTCGTCAGGATGGCCAGCTGTGTCGGCGGACCGACCTCGGCATCCTCGGCGCCCACCGGCAGGTACCGCACCGAGTAGCCATACTGCGCCGCGGCCGCCTCGGCCCACCGCGCGAACTCCGCGCGCGTCCACTCGAAGCGGTGGTCGCGGTGCCGCGACTCACCGGGCGGCAGCGAATCGAAGCGCACGTTGTACTCGACGTTCGGGGTCGTGATGATCACCGTCGACGGTGCCGCGTGGCCGAGCACCGCCCGCTCGAGGGCAGCCAGCCGTGGCTCGTCGACGTGCTCGATCACCTCCATCAGTACCGCGGCGTCCAGGCCCGCAAGCCGGTCGTCTCGGTAGGTCAGGGCCGACTGGAAGATGTCGAGCCGGGCCCGCTGAACGTCGGTCATCTTGTCGAGCTTGAGCCTCCGCCCGGCGATCAGCAGCGCCCGCGCCGAGACGTCGGTGGCCACCACCCTGTCGATGCCACGCTCGGCCAGCAGGTCGCGGACGAGCACGCCCTCACCGCACCCCAGGTCCCCGACCGTCCGCGCGCCCGAGGCTCGCACGGCCGCGAGCACCGCGCCCCGGCGCTGTTCGGCCAGCGGTGCCGGACGGTCAGGGCTGTCCAGCTCGGCCGCGCCGTCGACGGCGTTGTCGAGCTCGTCCGGGTCGGTGTCGTCGACCTCGGCCAGCCGGGCCAGGGCCGACTGCGTGAGCTCCCGGCGATGCGCCAGGTAGCGGCGGGTGATCAGTGCCTTCTCGGGGTGGCCGGCCAGCCACCCCGCGCCGGCGCGGACCAGCTTGTCGACCTCATCGCTGCTCACCCAGTAGTGCTTTGCGTCGTCCAGCACAGGTAGCAGGACGTAGAGGTGGTTGAGCGCCTCGGCCACGCGCAGCTGCCCGGTCAGCCGCACGTCGAGGTAGCGCGAGTCGCCCCACTCCGGCACCGTCGGATCGAGCGGCACAGCGGTGGCCTCGACGGCCCAGCCGAGTGGCTCGAAGAGGTCTCGCAGCAGCCCGGCGCCGCCACGGCACGGCACCGCCGGCAGGTGCAGCTCCAGCGGGAAGGCGATCTCCACAAGCTCGGGTCGCGCCGTACATCTGCCGGTGAGCGCCGTCCGGTAGACGTCCTTCAGCGCCATCGCGAGCATGCTCGACGCGGCATAGGGGCGATCGTTGACGTACTGCCCGAGGGAGAAGCCGTCACCGGAGGGGCCCTTGCGGCCGCGCACGAGCGCGATCGGATCGACCTCGAGCAGCAGCGCGGCCGTGCACCGCTCATCCGTGCTCTCCGGATAGAAGACGTGTGCCGTGCCCACCGACTCGGCGAAGGACTGCACGCGGCCCGGGTGCTTGTGCAGCAGGAAGCCCAGGTCGGTGGCAGGCACGCGAGTGGTCGAGATCGTGAGGAGCACGATCATGAAGTCTTCCTCATCGCGGGCGCCTGGTCGCCGCAGTTTCGCCGAACAGCCCCGGCCTGCGCCTGGATCCGGCTCCGTGGCGGCGTCAGCTCTCTCCCGTTGCAGCCGGGGAGGGGCCAGACGCGCCGGCCGAATGAGCCAGCCCGGTAGGTTGGTTCGATGGGCCTGCTGACGCCACTTGCTGTCCGTCTCGGCTCGACGTCCTGGCTGCCCCGCTACCTGCCGCAGATCACCGCCATCGACAAGACGCTGCAGCGCACCAGCGGAGGCCGGCTGACCCTGCTCGACATCGCCGGCCTGCCCAACCTCATGCTCACCGTGCCGGGGCGGCGCAGCGGGCTACCACGCAGCACTCCCCTGCTCTGCGTCCCGCGCGAAGGCAGCTACCTCGTCGCAGGGTCGTACTTCGGCGGGCCCGTCGAGCCGGCGTGGGTCGGCAACCTCGAGGCAGCCGGTGCGGGCCGCCTGCGTTTCCAGCGCCGGACGACGCCGTTCACGTCCCGGCCGCTGACCGGCGCAGAGCGTTCCGCGGCATGGGCAGAGCTGAGCCTCGTCTGGCCCAACTTCGCCCTCTACGCCCGCCGCACGCAGCGCGAGATCAAGGTCTTCGAACTCACTCCCGTCTCGGGAGCCGCGTGACAGTGATACCCGGGCACCGCTGCGGCGGCGTGTCGTGGTGCGCACGTATCACTGTCACGCGCGGAAGCGCGGAATGACCGTCTGCTCAGTGCGGATGCTCCTCGTCGAACTCCTCGCGGACCTCGTGAGCGATCTCCTCCTGCTCCTCGCCCTCCTCGATCAGCTCGCGGTCACCGAGCGCGTGACCGGCGGCCTCCTTCACCTTGCCCACGACGACGTTCTCCCAGGTTGCCGGGGACTCGGTCGGTACTTCATCGCTGGACGTCATGGTGACGAGTTTCCACCATCGGCAGCCGCTCTGCTCAGCGCCGGCGACAGGATGGTTCTGCGGAGGGACGCCAGCAGCTGACGACGACGGCGCCGAGCCGCCACCTGAAGGAACCCTGAGGCGGGCACGGCAAGATCACCACATCGTCATCTGGGCGAGCTTGATCATTACTCAGCTACGTGCAAGCGTCACGCTCGGCTTATTCCGCACATATCGAGTCAGGACCTGTCGTGCCCCGAACCTCCCGCCGTCTCGTAACGGGCGTGGCCGCCCTCGGCCTCCTCGCTGCCGGCACCGTCGCCGTCACGCCCGCTGGCGCGGCGTCGCCCGCCGGCACGCCTGCAAGCGCGGCGTCACCCGCCGGCACCCGGTCCCAGCAGGTGCCGTCCGCCTATCGGGGCACACCCACGGTCGGGTCTCAGCGCAAGACCGGGCAGACGGTCCTCATCGTCACCGCCTCGAAGGCCGCGCAGGCCAGGCTCACCAGCTCGGTGCGGCACCTGCACTCGATGGCCGCGGCCGGCGACTCGCAGGCGGAGGCCAGCTTCCGCAGCTCGCTGCCCAGCATCGGCGCGTTCTCGGTGCAGGTACCGAGCGCACAGGCCGACTCGGCCGCGGCGGCCCTGCGCAAGCAGAGCGGGGTCAGCGCAGTCGAGGTCGACACCCCTGCGCACTTCGACTCCTACACGCCTAGCGACCCCTACTGGGCCACCAAGCAGGCGAGCTACCTCGGCGTGCGCGGCGTTGACGCAGCCGCCGCCTGGTCGACGCAGCAGGGATCGCCGGACGTCAAGATCGCGATCCTCGACTCGGGCGTCACGATCGACCACCCCGACCTCGTGGACAAGATCGCCGGCAGCTACGACGCCGAGTACGGCGACGACGACGTCAACGACACCCTGGGCCACGGCACCTTCGTGGCGGGCGTGGCGGCGGCATCGACGGACAACGGCCAGGGCATCGCCGGGGCCGGCTTCAACTCGAGCATCCTCGCGGTCAAGGTCGCCAACGACGACGACGAGATCGACATCGACGACGTGGTGAAGGGGATCGCCTGGGCCACCGCCAACGGCGCCAACGTCATCAACATGAGCTTCGGCAGCGACGTCGCCAGCCCCGCCGAGGCCCGCGCGATCGCCAAGGCGGAGGCCGCGGGCGTCATCGTCGTGGCCTCGGCCGGCAACAGCGGAAACATCGGCGACCCGAAGGAGTACCCGGCGAGTGACCCCGGCGTCATCTCGGTCGGCGCCACCGACGGCGCCACCAAGCGCGCGAGCTTCTCCGAGTACGGCACCGCGATCACCGTCGGCGCCCCCGGCGTGAACATCTACTCCACCACCAACCCCGCCGGGTCGGCCTACTTCCCCGCCGCCTCCTACAACTCCGGCGACGGCACCTCCTTCTCCAGCCCGATCGTGGCAGGTGAGGTGGCGCTGCTGGAGGCGCAGTCGCCGACGGCCTCGCCGAGCCAGATCCGCGCCGCCATCGTCAACTCGGCCCACGGCTTCGCCGGGCAGGGCATGGGCACCGGGCAGGTCGACTTCGCGCTGGCGCTCCAGCACCTGCCACCGACCACCGTGCCGACGGTCACCAGCCCGGAGGAGGGCGCGACGGGCACCGGCACGATCACCCTCTCCGCCACCTCGACCGCGCCCAAGGTGCAGTTCTACGTCAGCGGGGCAGCTGTCGGCGCTCCGGTGCCGGTCGTCGACGGCGTGGCCACCACGTCGTGGAACTCCCTCGGCCAGGCCAACGGCTCGCACGCCGTCACCGCCCACGACTGTGACGCCTTCACCGAGTGCAACACCGACGCCGCGCAGGCCCCGGCGCTGGCGCACGTGATCGTCGCCAACGACGCCCCGGTCATCACTGCTCCGGCCGGGGCCGTCCAGGGCATCCTCACCCCGACCGCCACGGCACCGGCAGGTAGTGGGCTGACCTTCTACATCGACGGCAAGCGGGTCGGATTCGACGCCACCGCCCCCTACTCGCTACTGGTCGGGACGAGTTCGCTGGCCAACGGCGCCCACCACGTCACCGCGCACGAGTGCAACAGCACCGGGAGTGCCTGCTCGGGACCGGTGTCGGCTCTGCTGGACTTCACCACCAATGCGCTGCTGCCCACCCTGTCGACGCCATCGCCCAGCGCGTTCAGCTCCACCGGGCACGGCTCGAAGACGTCGGTGAGCACCACGCTGACGATTCCCGGCAAGGTCACCGAGGCCGCCTACCTGACGGTGGCCACCGCCTCGGGCACCGTGGTCGTCGACCACCAGTCGCTCGGCAGCTTCGCTCCGGGCAAGCACACCGTCACCTGGCACGGCCTCGGCGCCACCAAGAAGCCCGAGCCGAGCGGTACCTACCAGCTCATCGTCACGACCACCGGCGCCGGCCAGCAGGGCTCGGTGATCACGTCCGTGACCGTCGACAACGTCTCCCCGAGCCTCACCGCGGTCACGGGCAACGGCGCGTACTTCTATCCCTACGCCGACGGGTACAAGGACACCTTCGTGCCCAGCGTGAAGATCTCCGAGTCCTCCACCCTGACCCTGGTGATCACCACGACCACGGGCAAGGCGGTGCGCACGCTCAGCGGGCCCAAACCCGGCGCGGGCACCCACGCGCTGACCTGGGGCGGTCACTACGCGGACGGCAAGGAGGTGCCGGGGACGAAGTACGACTGGCACTTCACGGCCGTCGACGCAGCGGGCAACTCCGCACACTCCCCGACCTACACCGTCTCCACCTCGGTGCGCCGCCTCGTCGCCAAGACCGCGAACGTCGTGCACAACGCCGACGGCGTCTCGAAGGACAGCGCCGGCTACCCCAACTACTTCGCGATCAACAACACCCCCGACCGCAGCTGCGTCTTCTACGACGACCACAAGGACTCGGGGCAGATCTACAAGTACGGCGTGGACTATTGGGACCAGTGCAGCGTCGACGAGGCAGGCTTCGAGGTCTCCGGCGGCCTCTACACGTTCACCGTGCCGAACGCCACGGAGTACACGTCGCTGAGCCTGAGCGCCACCGGCAGCTCCGGCGGCAGGTCGGCGGTGATCTACGGCGGCTACGACCTCATCCCCACCTCGGGCAGCGCCGGCGGCGCCCAGACCTACCCGCAGAAGGGGACATCCGTGACCAGCGCTTCGACGAAGGTCTACTCGCTGGGCACGGTGAGCCCGGCCTTCCACATCTCGACCAACCACCACGTGCTCACCGAGTTCGACATGAGCAACGAGAACGGCAACGAGTTCAACGACTTCGATCTCGAGTACCTGACGTTGAAGGTCAACTACAAGGTGCTGCAGTAGCCAGTCGCAGGACTCGTCAGAGGTGAGTCGCTGCGGGGGAACGGAGTTGTCACCGGGCGGCGGTAGAACACCTCGAACTCCGGCGGCAACGTATTGTGACGCAGTGACCGACGTGGTGGCGCGGAACAACGTGCGTGAGAGTGGGAACCCGACGGGACCCCCTATGGTCTTCGCGCACGGTTACGGCTGCGATCAGGCGATGTGGCGTTACGTCGCCCCGCACTTCGAGGCCGAGCACCGTGTCGTCCTCTTCGACCATGTCGGTTTCGGCGGCTCCGACCTGGGTGCGTGGTCGGCAGAGCGCTATCAGACGCTGGACGCTTACGCCGAGGATCTGGTCGAGATCATCGAGGAGCTCGACCTGCGCGAGGTGATCTTCGTCGGACACTCGGTTGCGGCGATGATCGGCGTGCTGGCCTCGATCAAGGTGCCGGAGCGCTTCGCCCGGCTGGTGCTGGTAGGGCCCTCGGCCCGCTACGTCGACGACCCCGACGCCGGCTACGTCGGCGGGTTCAGTTCCTCGGACATCCAGGAGCTTCTCGAGACCCTGGATGCGAACCACCTCGGCTGGTCGGCAGGGATGGCCCCGGTGATCATGGGTAACCCCGAGCGTCCCGAGCTGGCAGCCGAGCTGGAGGCGAGCTTCTGCCGCTCCGATCCGGCGGTCTCGCTGGCGTTCGCACGGGCGACGTTCCTCTCCGACAACCGGGCCGATCTCGAACGTGTCTCTACGCCGGCGCTGATCCTGCAGTGCCGCGCCGACGCGATCGCCGGTGAGGAGGTCGGCTGGTACGTCCACGAGCATCTTCGAGACAGCGACTTCGTCACCCTGGACGCCTCCGGGCACTGCCCGAACCTGAGCGCACCCGACGAGACGGCCGGCGCGATCCGCACCTATCTCGATGTGCATGCCGCGCGACGGTAGCGACCCGGTAGGACAGGTCGAGGCCTGGGACGCCGCCCCCTGCGGCCTGCTGACGGTGGACGGCGACGGCATCATCACCGCCGTGAATGCTCAGCTCCTGAACCGGACCGGGTACGCGGCCGAGGCGCTGGTCGGGGTGATGCACTGGACGACCCTGCTGGCGGTCGGCAGCCGCCTGTTCTACGAGACCCAGCTTGCTCCCGTCCTCGAACTCGACGGTGCCCTCGACGAGGTGATGATCGATCTGCGGGCCGCCGACGGCTCACGCATGCCTGCCCTGCTGAACGCGGCGCGCGTCGTCGACCCCGACAGCCGCCGCGCCGGTGCCCGCATCGCACTGATGACCGTGCCCGATCGTCGCGCCTACGAGACCGAACTCAGGCAGGCACGCGAGGTGGCGGTGCAGGCCAGCGCCGCCGACGCACGCGCGCGGCTGCGGCTGGAGCTGCTGGCCAACGCCAACACCGCGCTGGCGAGCAGCAGCGACATTGAGGTTGCCCTCGCCGGCCTGGCCCGGGTGCTGGTCGAGCACCTCGCCGACTGGTGCGTGATCTACGCCAGCGATCCGGCAAAGCCGACCGTGCCGGGGCTTCGGGCCAGTGCCCACCGCAATCCCGACGTCGAGCCCGAGCTGCGGCGGCTCGCCGAGATCCTTCCGCTGTATGCCCAGCCGGACTCCGCGCTAAGCCAGGTGCTCGCAGGTGGGCAGCCGGTCCTGCTGGCCGAGGTGGGCGAGGCGCGCCGGCACGAGTCGACCACCAGCGACGAGGTGCGCCGGCTGTACGACGTGGTCGGGCTGCGCAGCGCGATGGTCGCGCCGTGCACCACCCGTGCCACCCGGGTAGCCACCGTCATCGCCGGAAGGGGGCCGGAGCAGACCCCGTTCAACGCCGACGACCTCTCTATCCTCGCCGACCTGGGTGCCCGCTGCGGGATCGTCATCGACAACGTGCGGCGCCACAACCTCGAGCACAGCAACTCGCTGGCACTGCAGGACGCCCTCCTCACCCAGCCACCGCTCATCGCGGGCCTGGAGGTGGCGATCCGCTACCTGCCCGCTTCGGAGGGAAACGACGTCGGGGGCGATTGGTACGACGCCTTCGTCCAGCCCGACGGCACTCCGGTCGTGGTGATCGGCGACGTGATGGGGCACGACATCCGTGCCGCGGCCGCGATGGGCCAGCTCCGCGCCGTGCTCCGCACAGTCGGCTACACCCACGCGGGTGCGCCAGCAGAGATCCTGACGAGTACCGACTCCACGACGCAGGCCCTGGGCGTCAACGCCTTCGCCACCACGCTGGTCTCCACCATCGAGCTGCTCCCAGACGGTTCCGGGCTGCTGCGCTCAGCGAGCGCCGGGCACCTGCCACCGATCCTGGTCACCCGCGACGGCCCGGCCCGCATCGTCGACATCCCCCCGGGGCCGCCGCTGGGCATCCGCACGAAGGTCCAGCGTCACGACCACACCGAGGCACTCGCGGTGGGCGACACCGTCCTGCTCTACACCGACGGGCTGGTCGAGGTCCGGGGCGCGAGCCTCGCCGGCCGTCTCGAGGTCCTGCGGGCCACGGTCGAGCAGCACGCCACGGCTCCGCCCGACGCGCTCGCCGAGCTGGTCCTGCCGCTGGCCGACGGTGCCGCCGACGACGTCGCCCTGCTCGTCCT
>JAOPUX010000209.1 GCA_025963285.1 Jatrophihabitans sp. | reverse complement strand
CGCGAGGTGTCGCTGCGCTCCATGCGGATGGCGCTGGCCCAGTTCGGCGGCGTCGTCTGGAGCGAGCTGGACATGCTTGCCTCGTTCCAGGGGCTCGTCGAGTCCCCGTCGACGCCGGGCCGGCTGCCGCCGCTCGTCCGTGCCCCGGCCGCGCTGCTGAGGCTCGTCGACAACGCCCCGCTACGGGCCGTCCGGACGCGCGCGATGCGCCGGGTGGTCGACTCGGCACGGCGTGCCTCCGACGCGCTCAGCGCCACGATCGGGGACGGCGCGCTGCTCTACCCGCCGTTCCCCCGGCTCGCGCCGCGACACCGCACCACCACCGCGCAGCTGTGGCTGACCACGAACACCGCGGTCTTCAACCTCTTCGGGCTGCCCGTGACCCAGACGCCGCTGGGCCTCGGCGCCAAGGGGCTGCCACTCGGAGTGCAGGTGGTGGCCGGCGCCGGACGCGACCACGTGAGCATCGCGGTGGCGGCAGAGTTGGAGCGCGCCTTCGGTGGCTGGGTCGACCCACGTAGCCTCGACCGATGACCTCGCCCGATCCCACCCTGGCGCAGCTGCTCGGCGGCGCCCCGCCCGCGTCGATCGCCGCGCTGCCCCCGGCCGACCAGGCCCGCCTCGCCGAGATCGTCGCCGCTGCCCGTCGCAAGCAGGCCAGCGACCTGGCCGCGTCGTTCGAGGCCTCGCTCAAGCATGTGCCGTTCCCGATCCGCGGCCTGGTCAAGAAGACGCTGCTCGGATGAGCGAGCTTGCGGGACGACGAGCTTGCGAGGAGGCCCGATGACGAGCACCCCGGAGGCCGAGCTGGAGAAGCTGGCGCATCAGGTCTCGGTCGACGTCGAGGAACTGGCGTTCCTCTCCGCCGTGCCCGCCGACGATCTCCGCGCACTCCGTGGCCAGATCAGTGAGGCGCTCTTCCAGGCCGACCGGCACCACTTCGTGAAGGTCGCCGCGCTCTCGAAGAGCATCCCGAGCGCGCTCGCGGCCAAGATCACCGAGTTCGCGCTGCCGCCGATGATCGCGGCCCGCACCTCCGAGCTGCTCGACCCGGCCAAGGCCGTCGACATGGTCGGACGGCTCTCGGAGCGGTACCTCGCCAACGTCTCGGCCGTCATGGACCCGGCCCGCTCGCCGCACATCATCGAGCAGATCCCACCGGAGCGGATCGCGATGGTCGCCCGCGAACTCGCCGCCCGGCAGGAGTGGGTGGTGATCGGTGGCTTCGTCTCGGTGGTCAGCATCGACGGGCTGCGCTCGTCGGTGGCCGCCTTCACCGGCGAGCAGCTGCTGCGCATCGGCTTCGTCCTCGACGACACGGCCCGCCTGGGTGAGATCTCGGCGATGCTGACCGACATCCAGGTAGACGAACTGCTCGCCGCGGCCGCGGAGTCGGAGCTCTGGCGCGAGCTCGACGAGCTGGTGGCCAACATCGACGAGGCGCAGGCTGCTCGGCTCGTAGAGCGGCTGGCCGGCTCCCCCGACGAGGTGCGGGCCGGCCTCACGGGCGCCCCGCTGAGCAGCGCGACGACCACGAAGCTGGGTCTGTCCGGCAGCTGAGTCGGCGGTACGGTCGGCTGATGGCTGCCCCACCGGTGCTGATCGAGGTCGTCCGCGACGGATATGTCGAGTCGGTGCATCGGGGCAGCATCGTGCTGCTCGAACCGGCCGGGGTGCTCACGGCAGGCACGGCCGACGATCCGGTCTTCCCCCGGTCGGCGCTGAAGCCGCTGCAGTCGGTCGCGATGCTGGATGCCGGCTTCATCGGGCGCGGCGCATCGCTGGCCCTCTCGATGGCCAGCCATGACGGCGAGGCGATGCACGTCGACGGTGCACGGGCCACCCTCGCCGCGGCGGGCCTGGACGAGTCCGCCCTGCAGTGCCCGGCGGCGCTCCCGGGCAGCCAGACGGCGCTGATCGACTGGGTTCGCGGCGGCGGCTCGGCCGACCCGATCTGCCACAACTGCTCCGGCAAGCACGCGGCGATGCTCGCCACCTGTGTGGCCGCTGGGCTGCCGCTGCCGTCCTACCGAGACCCGGCCCACCCGCTGCAGCAGCAGATCCGCGACCGGATCGAGGTGCTGACGGGCGTCGAGGTCTCCGCCGTCGCGGTGGACGGCTGCGGGGCGCCCGCCTTTGCCGTGACCCTCACCGGGCTTGCCACCGCCTTCGCGCGGCTGGCCTCGGCCGGCTCAGGCCCGTCTTCGATGGTTGCCAACGCGATGCGGCGGCATCCCCTGCTGATCGGCGGCACCACGCGCGCGGCGAGCCTGGCGATGGCCGCGGTCCCAGGACTGATCTGCAAGGACGGCGCGGAGGGCGTCTGGGCCGCTGCCCTGCCGGACGGTCGGGCGTTCGCCGCGAAGTTCGAGGACGGGGGCGCCCGGGCGCTACCGGTACTGCTCGCGGCCGTGCTGGCCCGCTGGGCGGCGGAGCCGAGCCAGGGAGCGGCGGAGCCGAGCCACAGCGCGGCGGAGCCGGGTCGGGGAGCGGCGGAGCCGGGCCATGGCGCGGCGGAGCCGGGCCAGGGAGCGGCGGAGCCGAGCCGCTGGGCGGCGGAGCTGAGCTGGGGCGAGGTCCCGGTGCTGGGCGGCGGCGTGCCCGTGGGGTCGCTGCGCCCGTCGCCCTGGCTGGCGGAGCTGCTCTCGCCGTAGCGCGCCAGGCGTCAGGCCCACTTTGTGCGCGCACTCGGTGCTGCGGCGCACCGTCAGCACCGGCAGCACGCACAAAGTCGCCCGTCAGCACCGGCAGCACGCACAATGTGGGCCGTCACGCACCGGCAGCACGCACAAAGTCGCCCGTCACGCGGCCTCCACAGCAGAACGGGCGGCCCGCTTGCGCGGACCGCCCGTTCGAGTGGTGCTGAGTGGTGCAGGTACTACTTGACCGTGACGGTGGCACCGGCGGCCTCGAGGACCTCCTTGGCCTTGTCCGCAGCGGCCTTGTCGGCCTTCTCGAGAACCGGCTTCGGGGCGCCGTCGACCAGGTCCTTGGCCTCCTTGAGGCCCAGGTTGGTGAGCGTGCGCACCTCCTTGATGACCTGGATCTTCTTCTCGCCGGCCGACTCGAGGATGACGTCGAACTCGTCCTTCTCCTCCTCGACGGCGGGAGCGGCCGGGCCGGCCCCACCAACGGCCGGAGCCGCAACAGCAGCGGCGGCGGTGACGTCGAAGGTCTCCTCGAACTGCTTCACGAACTCGCTGAGCTCGAGAAGGGTCATCTCCTTGAACGCGTCGAGCAGGTCATCGGTGCTGAGCTTCGCCATGACTGGCACTTCCTTTCGTGTAGTTCATTCACGCCGGATGAGCCGGCAATCGGGTTGGTGTACTTACTCCGCCGGCTCGGCGGAAGCTTCGGTGCTGTCCTCGGCGACGGGGGCGGGTGCCTCGACTGCCTCCTCGACCTCGGCCACGGGGGCCTCGGCGACGGGTGTTTCCTCTGCGGGCGCCTCGGGAGCTGCTGCCTCTGCAGGCTTCTTCTCCTCGAGTGCCTTGGCCAGGCGAGCCATCTGCGACAGCGGAGCCTGGAAGAGACCGGCTGCGCGGGTGGGCAGTGCCTTGAGGACACCGGCCATCTTCGACAGCAGGACCTCGCGGGACTCCAGGTCGGCGATCTTGTTGACCTCAGCGGCAGACAGCGTCTTACCGTCGAGGACACCGCCCTTGATGACCAGCAGCGGGTTGGTCTTCGCGAAGTCGCGCAGACCCTTGGCTGCCTCGACCGGGTCGCCCTTGACGAAGGCGATGGCCGTGGGGCCGGTGAGCAGCGCGTCGTCGATGGTGACACCGGCGTCGGCCGCAGCCAGCTTGGTCAGGGTGTTCTTGACGACGGAGTACGTCGTGTCCCGACCCAGCGCCTTGCGCAGGTCGGTGACCTGCTTGACGGTCAGACCGCGGTACTCGGTGATGACGGCCGCGCTGGACGTGGCGAAGTGCTCCGACAGCTCGGCGACCGCGCCGGTCTTTTCGGCGTTCGGCATGTGCAACCTCCTCTCGTTCGTTCAGGCTGGTGACGCCTGCCTGAGGAACGAGAAACGCCCCGGCGCAGGGCGCACGGGGCGTCGCGGGCTATCTGCCGCGTCGTACCGTCCAACCTGCGCGGGCCGCTCCGGCGCTCCGGAGACATTGAACGCGTGTGCGCACGCGACAACCAGCGGTCTTAGGTGGATCTAGGACAAGAGTACGTGACGCCCGCAGCTACGGCCAAATCCCGGCCGTCAGGAGGCCGCGTCGACGGAGAGGTCGACGGGTCCGGGGAGCGACGGGGCGCTCAGGACCGCGGTCAGGGTCCGGTAGAGCGCCGTCCAGCCCTGCACCGCGCTGAAGGTGCTCGAGTCCGTGCCGTGCTCGGTCAGGACCCCGGCGAAGGCGAGGCCCTTGCCACCGGCCAGGTCGATGTTGGCCCACTGCTCGGCCTGGGAGGTGAAGTAGACCTGCGGCAGGGCGACGATCGGGGCCGAACCGGAGACCGTCTGGTGCGCCATGGCGTAGATCTGTTTCGGCGTCCACTTGTAGCTACAGTCACTCGTCGCGCCGAAGGCCGTGGGGCAGCCGTCTGAAGAGCCGTTGAAGACCAGTTCCTTGATCCCGCTCGTCGCCGTGTAGGCCTGCACCCACTGCGCCGCCTGCGCCTCCGTACTGAAGAAGCCCGGCTCGATGTCGTCGGCACCCACCACGGTGACGTGGCTGGGGGCGTCGATCCCGTTGACCAGGCCCGCCCACCGTGTGCCCCGCTCGCCGCCGGTGTACGACGTCCAGTCGGTGCCGTCGTTGTTGGTGCCGATCGCCACCGTGCCCGGCGTCGTCGAGGCGAACGCGGCGAGGTAGGCCTGCACCGCCGCCGCGACGCCGGCATAGCTGACCTTGGTGCCGGCGCTTCCGGTGAGCTGCACGCCCGCACGGTCGGAGGTCTGGGCGCCGAACTCCAGCAGCACGAAGCGCTTGCCGCGATCGGCCGTGCCGCGAGCCGTCATGCTTCCGACGCTGGCGTCGGTGACGTCCTGGACGTAGCGCCCCGGCGAGGTCGCCGGTGCGACAGGAGAGTTGCCCGCCACGTAGCCGTAGACGTCCAGGAAGAGCGAGACCTTGCCGCTGGAGGAGTTGTGGACCGTGACGTCCCCACCGCTGGAGAGCGGGACGAGGATCGAGCTCGATACCGTCTGCCCGGCGGCGAAGCTGAGCGTGCGCACCGCAGGACTCGTGCCGCCGGTCTCGACGGTGAGCGCACCCGCGGCGGCCGGGCTCTGGACGTGCACGGTGATCCAGACCGCGCGGTTGGGCGAGGCAGCTAGGGGAACGCCGCCTCTGCCATGCAGGTCGATCGAGTAGTTGCCGTTCGCCCCCACCGACGAGCCGTTCGTCGGCCGGGTGACCTGCAGGTTCTGGAAGGCGCCGCTGATCTCAGCCGGACCGCCCTCAACCCAGCCCTCGACATCGACCTTCAAGTTTACCGAGCCGGCCGAGTTGTTGAAGAGCCTGATGTGTCCGGTGCTGTCGGTCGGCACGATCACCAGCGCCGAGGTGCCCTTGCCCGCATCGAAGTGCAGGCTCGATTCGGTCGGCATCGTCCCTTCGTAGGCCACGATCGCTCCGGCCTTCGTCGCGCTGGAGACCGAGACCGAGGCGATTACCTCGCCGGTGGTGGCCGTCGGGGAGGCACCCGCGAAGCCGGTGACGACCGGGGTGATGCCGGTCTGCGCCTTGACCAGTCCCTTGTAGTTGCCGTCGGTTCCCTTGGTGGTGTCGGCGACGCGGACCGAGGGCGAGAGCAGGTGCGTCAGGCCGACGCTGCTGCCACCGGTGTAGGTCGTGTAGTAGCCCGTGACGTCGACGAGCAGCTGCGTCGATCCCGACGTGCCGGTGTTCGCGATGTTGATCTTACGGCTGGCCATCGGCACCAGCGCGTACTCGCTGACGGTCTGGCCCTTGGCGAACTGGAGCATCGCCGACACCGGCCGCGGCTTGCCGTACTGGTACGTGACGAGCGCACCCGCGGCCGTCGAGGAGAAGGCGGTGAGCGTGACGGCCACCGCCGCCGCGGTGCTGGGCACATTGGTGACGGTCGGCGAGATACCCGCTCCGGCCGCGATCGCGCCCTTGTGGTTGCCGTCGGCGCCGGTGGTCGTGTTGACGATGCGCCCGGGCTTGATCGGCACGTACACCAGCTTCGGCGCCGTCGAGGTCTTCACGGCCGCAGCGGAGGAGTCCTGAGCGGTGGCGACGACGGCCACGGCCATGCCGAGCACGGTGGCGCCGACAGCGAACATCGAGACGAGGCGGGGCACAGCGGAGTCCTTCGGGTCGCGTGACAGATCCGGCAATTCGGACCCAGCGTATGTCAGCCGCCGGGTTCGCGCCCGATCAGCCGCGCAGCGCCCAGGTGGCCCCGAAGCAGACGAGTGGCACCGGTTGGCCCACCGCCTCGCCGGCCTCGGCGAGGGCGGCGGCGCTGTCCCTGCCGCCGGCCAGCAGGCGGTGATAGGTGCCCATCACGTCGGCCGCGAGGTCGTCACCGATACGGGCCACCCCGGAGACGACGCTCTTCGTGCCGAGCCGCAGCAGCACGCTCGTGAGCCCCAGCGCCTCGTCACCGGGGCGGACCGTCGCCAGCCCGAGTTCGCAGGCGGAGAGGACGACGTGCTCGGGCGTGCCGGCCGTCTGGTCCAGTTCGTGGGCGAAGAGCGGGCCGTCGGCGAGGCGGATCGAGGAGAAGAGCGGGTTCTCGTTCTGGTGCACGCCGTGCGCGGCGATGTGCACCACGCGTGCCGTGGCCATCGCCTGGGAGACCGCTGCTCCGGTGGCTCCCGCGATCACCTTGCCGGTACCCCACGCCGCAGCGGCGTCAGCAGCCTCGTCGTCCGAACGGGCAAGGCCGGGTCCGGCGACAGCGACCATCCGGCGGCCGCCGGATCGTCGCGGCAACCTGGTGGCGGTGACCCACGCCGTGGCCGACGGCGCGACGACCAGCGGGACGCCCCGCAGCGAGGGCAACGCGCCCCAGGGAACGGCACCGAGCAGGCCGGTGGTGACGAGAACGAGCCGACCCTGCAGCCGCAGCGGTGCGATGAGCGCGGCGTCCAGTGCCTGGATCGAACGCCCGAAGGATGCGCGGACCGCCGAGCCGATCGCCGCCGGAAGTCGAGGCTGGGCAAGGATGTCGAGGTCGGCGCGCACCCGGCGCACCTGCTCCCCCACCGCGGCGAACGGACCGAGCCGCACGTGGCGCACCCGGCTCTCCCCCACCAGCACGGCATGCAACTCCGTTCCCGACACCACGTACGAGACCAGCGTCGAGTCGGCGGAACCCAGTGCGGGCCGGAGCACGGAGAGGGGAACCGCCTCGTCGACCGACCGGCCACCCTGGCGAGACCACGCACGTTCGGCGATCCGGCGCTCCAGCTCACTGCGCCGACGGGCGAGCGGTGCGGCCTGTCCGGGGTCGAGTTCGACGCCGCGCAGCGACTCGACGGTCTGCCGGAGTTCGGCGAGCAGCTCGGCCGTGACCTGGTCGTCCGGCGGCCGGACAGGTGCCAGCCGACTCGTCACCGCCCTGCCCCGCTCGGCGGCGGCGAAGACGGAGGCAGCCCGGCCGGTGACGAGGGCCAGCTCGACGTCGAGGGCCACCAGGCGGCTCCCGTGCACCGCGGCCGCCGTGCTGAGGTCGAGGCTGCCGAAGCCGGACTGGTACGCGGCAAGCTCGGAGAGACCCCGGCGCAGACGGGCCGCCGCCGGGCCGCGACGTCCCTGTGCAGCGTCTAGGCGGGCCCGGACGTAGGCGGCGTGCAGCCGATAGGTGATCGGGTCGCGCCGTGTCTCACGCCCGAGCTGCAGCAGCTCGATCGCGGCGTCAGCGCTGTCTCCGGCGGCCAGCGCCGCCTCAGCCGCGATCAACGTCGCCGTCCGCGCGAGCACCCCGAGCCCCTCCGCGGCGAGCTCGTCTCGCAGTCGCCGCGCAGGACCGATCAGGCGACGACCCGGGCGGCCGGCGGCGAGGTCGGCCTGCAGCAGCACCAGCTCGGCGGCCTGCCGCCACCGGTCGCTGCCCCGGCGTGCGAACCGCGTGCGGGCGCGGCCGGCGAACCGGCGGGCCGCCCCGATGTCAGCCGAGATCAGGGCACACCGCGCGCGCTCCAGCTCCGCCTCGCCGAGATCCTGGGCCAGCCGGTCGGCCGCGAAGATCTTCGCGGCCTCGGCGAGCGCGGTGTCGGCGCCCCGCACCAGGCCGGCCTCGAAGAGCACCCGTGCCCGGTCCAGCAGCGCGACGCCGATCGAGGCGTCCACGTTGGTGGCGAGCGCCCGCTCCATCTGCTCCAAGGCCGACGGAATGTCGCCCCGAAGGAAGTCGAGGTAACCGAGGTTGTGCCTCGCCATGAACTCCCCGAAGGCTCGTCCGGAGCGGGCCAGCTCTGCCGCCTTGACGAGGGAGGATCGCCCACGGGTCAAGTCCCCCAGCAGCATCCGCGTCGTCCCCAGGTTGAGCAGGACCGAGTAGCGATCGTCGACATCGCCGTACCCGTCGTCCACCATGTGCTCGACCGACTCGAGCGACTCGGCAGCGAGACCGAGCCTTCCGGCCCGGAGGGCGATCAACCCGACCTGACCCACCGCCGGCACCACCAGGCTGGGCGTGCCCGTGGCCCAGGCCTCGGCCGCGGCCTGCTTGGCGACCGTCAGCCCTACCTCGACCCCGTAGAGCTCGGCGTCCACGCGTGCGAGGGAGATCGCGATCCGCGCCGCGAGATCGGCGTAGCCGTTGTCGACGTAGGGTGGCGCGCCGACCCGTTCGCGGGCACGGAGGAGCAGCCGGCGCGCACGAACGGGTCTGCCCCTGTCGTGTTCGTGAACGGCGCGGGCACGGAGTGCGCTGGCGTCCTCGAGCCCTCCGCTCACGTCACTCTGGATCAGAGTTCGACGGACGGCGTGACGACGGTCGCCGAGGCATCCGATGCCTGTCGGAGGATGAACTGCGCGATGCCGCGCTCGGCCGCTTCGAAGACGAAGCGCCCGTCGGGGTCCGTCGTCGTCGTGCTCACGCCACCGACGGTCCTCAACTCGACGGTCACGCCGGCGCCGGGCACCACCCAGCCGTCGATCCGCGCCAGCTCGGCCGAGATCGGGCTGATCGTCACCATCGTCGTGAGGCGGGCACTGGTGAAGGTGATCGTCTGGGCGTCGGCGCCCCCGTCCGAGCGGACGCCGGCAAGGTCTGCCGATCGCTGCAACTCGGCGATCTCGGAGTGCAGCGCCTCCAGGGTGATGCCGAACTGGACCCGCTCGACCAGGGCAGCCGGTACGGGATCGAGCTGCCGGTACAGCGCCTCGATGCGGTCGAGCACGGCTAGATCGATCGCGTCGATGGCACCCAGGGCCAACTCGTCCTCTCCGGGTCGTGGGTTCGTCATGAGGTCTCCCAGGTCGGGTCTTCGGTCAGGTGGGCACGGAGTTTGGCGAGGCAGCGCCCGCGCGTGGGGCCGATGCTCCCCACCGGCATCCCGAGCGCCTTGGCCACCGCGGCATAGTCCGGACGGTCAGCGAAGGCGATCACCCGCAGCAGTGCCTGGCAGCGCTCGGGCAGCCGGGCCAGGTGCTGCCAGAGGCGACCCGCACTGTCGTCGGCCAGCACTCGCTCCTCGGGCAGGTCCGACACCGGCGCCACCACGTCGTCGTCCTCGAACTCGGTCGGGTCGGCTCGCCCGTCGCGCTTGGCCACTCGCCACGACTCCCGGCGCACGGTGGTGATCAGCCAGCCGAGCACCGCCTGCGGATCGGAGATGGACCCTGAGCTTCGTACCAGCGCCAGCCACGCCGACTGCACGACGTCCTCGGCCGACTCACGGTCCAGGCGCTGGCCGCGCGCCGTATGCCACAGGATCGGCGTGAGCAGGCCGACGAGTTCTCCCATCCGCGACTCGTCGCCGTCCCGATACGCACGGAACAGCGACGCGGCGCGCGAGGCGAGCGTCTCGCCGACCGGTTCGGCAGCGATCACGGGTGCAGCCCGGGGACTTGCGCCGTGACGGCTGCCCACGCGCGGGCCACCGCAGTCGGCTGGTCGACCGCGGCGAGATCGGCGGCGGCAGTGAGCCGGGCCGCGAGCTTCGCCGCCAGCACCGGGGCCGAGAACGAGGTGCCACTCCAGGTGCCGAACCCGCCGCGGAAGTCATCGACGTCCAGGGAGGTGCGCAGGCCGTCGCCCGGCACGTAGACCGCGGCGTCAGGCTGGGCCGAACCGTCGAACGTGTCCGGGAAGGTGCTGACCACCGACACCCCGATGTCATGGGTCGCCACCCACGACCCCGCGTTGCTGAAGAGAGCGATCGTCGCCCGGTTCGGGTTGAGGGCTCCGACGCTGACGACGGGTGCGCAGGCGGGATTGCCCGGACTGCCCTGCCATGGGCCGAACGCCGCCGGGTACATCGGCCGGTCGGTGGCATCGTTGCCGGCGGCCGCGACCACGATCGTGCCGTTGCTACCCAATACCCGCAGCGCCGCGCCCAGCTCGGACGAGTACGTCAGGTCGGCCGGGTTCTCGTTGTAGTACCCGAGAGACAGCACCAAGACGTCGATGAAGCTCTCTGCCTGGCCCTGCTGCACGCAGTGCTGCTGCCGCAGCGCAAGCATGATCACCGCGTCGAGGAGGTCGCTCTCCGGCACGAAGCCGTCGCCTCCCATCACCGAGATCATCTCGACATCGGCATCGGGAGCGCCCTGCCGCAGGATGCCCGCGATGAACGTGCCGTGGCCGGCGTCGGAGTCCAGCTCACCCTCGTACGGGTCGACCGTCACGCCGGTGACCTCGGGGTTGCTGACCGGCACCTGGAGCGCGTACCCGTCGGCGACGCAGCCCTGCTGGGGGGTGAGCCAGCTGTGCTGGCCGATGCCGGTGTCGAGTACGACGATCTTGGGGCGGCGCACGAGCGGGCTGGGCTCACGACGCAGGGGCGGCGCGCTGACGAAGGCCACGGGCACGCGGCCGCCGTAACCGGGGTCCCCGTAGTCGTGCCCGGTCGTGTACGGGTGACCTGTCGTGTAGGGATGACCGGTCGTGTACGGGTGACCCGTCGTGTACGGGTACGCGCTCATCAGGTGGTCGAGCTGCACGTGCTGACGGGCCGGATCGTCGGGCTTGAGCAGGCTCCGGTACGTCTGCAGTACCGCCCAGGCGTCCGGCGCAGGGGCGGTCGGTGCGGTCACCGCCAGGCGTACCCGCTGCGGCAGGTACTCCGGCGCGATCCCAGCGTTGCGAGCCACGGCCTCGGCGCGGAAGATCCGGTGCCCGGCGGGGGCGTTCAGGCGAGTGACGACCGAGAGGCCGAACCGGCCGGCCGCCTCGGCGAGGGTGGCGTGCGCATCCAGGGTGGCGAGGCCACTGACGATGAGCTGGTCGGTGATGTACACGGTCGAGGCCGGCCGCGGCTCACCCGGCAGCTGCACCGCCGTGGTCGGGTCGAGGACCTTCGCGCGGTAGCGGTGGAGGGTCTCGGCCGGCACGTCAAGGACCGGGAAGGAGGCGGTCTTCGGCACACGCGTCACGATCTTGCGGCCGTCAGACGTGGTGGGGAACTCGCTCATGATCACTCCGGGTTGGGGGCGTCCGGCGCTGAGCCTAGGGCCGTCGGATACCCGCAGCCAGCGGAGAGCGCGCACTGATTCTGTCCCATGTCAGGAGCAGACAGAAGCGTTCGTGATACCGAGCGGTAGCCGCAGGTATTTTCTGGCCCTGGCCGGTCTCCTTCCCCTCGTAACCCGCAGCGACGAGAGGGACCGGCATGCAGCACCGCACCATCGAGCAGACGGACTGGCCCGCCTGGGCACGTCGGCAACTGCTGGGGGCGATCATGGCCGCCGACGCCCACGCCGCAGGCAACGGCCCGAGCACGCTGGCAGGGCGGCTGTACCACTCGTGGTTCACCCCACCGGTCGTCGAGACACCGCGTGCCCTGCTCCGCCTGCCGCTCGTCGGGCTCTACCGTCAGGCCCACGCCGGCAGCACGCGTCGCGTCGTCGACGATGACGAGGTGCAGGTGATCGACCGGCGCGACGTGCTCGGCCGTGATCGCTGGTGGCGCACCTGGGGCAGCCAGTGGTCACCGTCGCGCAGCCGCTCGCGGAGCGTCCGCCTGCTGCTCTCGCCAGAGATGGCGGCACTGCCCGAGTTCGTGCACGTCGCCACCGCAGCACTGCTCGGGCTCGACCAGCCGTGGCTGCTGGCCATGCCGACCCTCCCGTCACGGCTGCGGCACAGCGGCAGTGCGGTGATCTACCTGCCCGACGACGCCGGGCTGCATCACGACATCAGCGCAGCACTGTCCGGCTACATGCGCGCCGACACCCCGCCGCTCTGCCTGCCGCTGGCACCCGGTGTGGCCCTCGCCGAGGACCCGGGCAACGGGATGACCTTCGGTGAGCACCGCAGCCACCTCGTGGCGCTGGCCCTCGAACCCCGCCCCCGTGAGCCGCTGCGCGCCATCGCCGAGGTCTTCGGCGCGCACGGCCTGAGCTCGGCCGAGCCGCACCGCAGTAGCGGGCTCGGCTGAGAAACGCCGAACGGCCCGGCAGGTCCCTGGGAGGGAGGCCGCCGGGCCGTTCGTGCGCGTTGTTTGCCGAGAGCGTCAGGCGCCCTGCGTCTCCTCGAGCATGTTGCGGGTGCGGTTCGGGTCGACCGGAATGCCCGGGCCCATCGTCGTGGCGAACACGACCTTCTTGACGTAGCGGCCCTTGGAGGAGGACGGCTTCGAGCGGAGCACCTCGTCGAGTGCGGCGGCGTAGTTCTCCACCAGCTGCTCGGGCGTGAAGGACGCCTTGCCGATCACCAGGTGCAGGTTGGACTGCTTGTCGACCCGGAAGCTGATCTTGCCGCCCTTGATGTCGGTGACTGCCTTGGCGACATCGGGGGTGACCGTTCCCGTCTTCGGGTTCGGCATCAGGCCGCGCGGGCCGAGCACGCGGGCGATGCGGCCGACCTTCGCCATCTGGTCCGGCGTCGCGATCGCGGCGTCGAAGTCGAGGAAGCCGTCGGTGATCTCCTGGATGAGGTCGTCGGAGCCGACCTTGTCCGCACCCGCAGCGCGAGCGGCCTCGGCCTGGTCGCCGGTGGCGAAGACGATGACGCGGGCGGTCTTGCCGGTGCCGTGCGGCAGGCTGACCGTGCCACGCACCATCTGGTCGGCCTTACGAGGGTCGACGCCGAGAACCAGGGCAACCTCGACCGTGCCGTCGAACTTGGTCGGGGAGGCCTGCTTGGCGATCTTGACGGCCTCGATCGGGCTGTAGATCTTGTCGGGCTCGATGAGCTCCGCTGCCTTGCGGTATGCCTTGCTGCGCTTCATTGCTGTACTCCATCTCCGGACTGAGCCGGTTCAGTGGTCAGACGGGCCCCGGCGATCGGGTGCCCTCCCACGCTTTCAGGGCGATTGTGCAACTTGCGCCGCCGCCAGGCGGGCAGAAGTTGCACGATCGGGTGGATCAGCCCTCGACCGTGATGCCCATGCTCCGGGCGGTGCCGGCGATGATCTTCGCGGCCTGGTCGATGTCGTTGGCGTTGAGGTCTTCCATCTTCGACTCGGCAATCTCGCGCACCTGAGCCATCGTGACCTTGGCGACCTTCTTGGTGTGCGGCTCGCCAGAGCCCTTCTCGACACCTGCAGCCTTCAGCAGCAGGCGGGCAGCCGGCGGCGTCTTGGTGATGAAGGTGAACGAGCGATCCTCGTAGACCGAGATCTCGACCGGGACGATCTGCCCGCGCTGCGACTCGGTGGCCGCGTTGTACGCCTTGCAGAACTCCATGATGTTGACGCCGTGCTGACCCAGGGCAGGGCCGACCGGCGGCGCCGGGTTGGCAGCGCCGGCCTGGATCTGCAGCTTGATGATCGCTGCAAGCTTCTTCTTGGGAGGCATTTCTTCTCTTCTTTTCTCGACGGCCCCGCGGTAGCGGGAGGGTGATTCGGTGGAAAACCTAGATCTTCGCGACCTGGCTGAACGTCAGCTCGACCGGCGTCTCGCGACCGAAGATCGAGACGAGGACGTGCAGCTTCTGGTGCAGGGCGTCGATCTCGCTGATCGTGGCGGGCAGGGTGGCGAAGGGGCCGTCCATGACCGTGACCGACTCGCCGACGTTGTAGTCGACGAGCGGGGCGGCAGCCTTGTCGGCAGCGGCAGCACCGGCCTTGCCGTTCGCGACAGCCACGGCCTTCTGAGCCGCTGGGGCAAGGATGCGGAGCACCTCGTCGAGGGTCAGCGGCGACGGGCGCGAGGTGGCGCCGACAAAGCCGGTGACGCCTGGGGTGTTACGCACCGCGCCCCACGAGTCGTCGGTGAGCTCCATGCGAACCAGGATGTAGCCCGGGAAGACCTTGCGCTGGACCTGCTGGCGCTTGCCGTTCTTGATCTCCACGACCTCTTCGGTCGGGACCTCGACCTGGAAGATGTAGTCCTCCATGTCGAGGGACTGGATGCGGCTCTCGAGGTTGGTCTTGACCTTGTTCTCGTAGCCGGCGTAGGAGTGCACGACGTACCAGTCGCCGAACTGCGTGCGCAGCTCGCGGCGCAGCGTCTCGAGCGGGTCCTCGTCGCTCTCCTCGTCCTCGGCAACGGGCTCAGCCTCGACCGCGGTCTCCTCGACGGCGTCCTCGGCCGGGCCGAGATCGGCGACCGTGGCTGGCTCGTCACCGATCTGCTCGTCCTCGTCGGCACCGAGCAGACGAGCGGCCGCGGCGAAGTCGGTTGGGCCGTCCTCGACGGACTCCTCGGACTCGCTGATCGCGTCGACCGGCTCGTCACCGTCCTCGTCGGCGGACTGAGCCGCGAAGGAGGTGTCGGCAGCCGGAGCCTGCGCCTCGGCGCGTGCCGAGGCGAAGGGGTCGTTCAGCTCGGTCTTGTCGTCGCCGTCCACGCTCTCGGTGGTGACGTCGTCGTACTCGGACACAATCTCTCTTTCCTGCTCGTGAACTCGAACTCGGCACGCGTGGCGCGTGGACGCTCAGCCCTGCTCAGCCAAAGACGGCGAGCACCAGCTTGGCGAAACCGATGTCGAGCCCGGCGACGAGCGACACCATGATCACCACGAACACGATCACGACGATCGAGTACGTGACGAGCTCGTTGCGCGACGGCCAGAGCACCTTGCGCAGCTCGGAGATGCTCTCGCGCACGAAACGCGCAGGCTTGCCGCCACGACCGCCGGAGGGGCGGGACGCTGCGGGCTCGGTGCGTGTCGCGGTCACGGAGCTCTCCTTCGAGTGGATCCTGATGTGCATTCGTCGTTCTGGTCTTGCCGGGTACTGCTTGGAACCGCAGGGGCGACAGGACTTGAACCTGCAACCGCCGGTTTTGGAGACCGGTGCTCTACCAATTGAGCCACGCCCCTAGGACGCACGCGCACATGCGTGAGCATGCTTGCGCAGGGCCACAGGGACCCCGACAGGCGAGTCTACGGGCGAGTCACCCCAGATCCAAAAAGACCCCGTCGCGCTCGCCCGGCCGCCACCACGGCGTCAGGCGCTCAGTTGCTTCGGAACGTCGGCAGGATGTGCCGTCGCCGCCTTCAGCGCCTCGAAGATCGTCAAGCCCTGGCCTACCAGGCCGGTGAGCATCTCGTTGAGCCCCGACGTCCCGTTGAGGACCGTGAGACTCGACCCTGCCAGCCCCTTCGCCGCCGCCTCGACCAGCGCCGGCAGCACGTCGATCAGCTGATTCGCCGCAATCAGCTCCTGGTTGCCGCCGCGCAGCGACGCCGCGCGCAGTTCGTTGGCCTCTGCCTGGGACCGCGCATGCTCGAGCAGCGCGTAGGCGCCCGCCTCTGCCTCGGCCTTCACCTGGTCACGCTTCGCGTCGGCGAGGGTGCGCAGCCGGTAGGCCTCGGCATCAGCGGGCCTGCGCACCGTGGCCTCGAGCTCCTGGTCGGCGAGTTCGGCCTGCCTGCGAGCCAGGGCGGTCTGCTGCTCGATCACCTCCTGCGTCGCACGCGCCTCGGCGAGCGGCCCGGCCTGGGCGGCGCTGGCGCGGGCCTGCTCGGTCTCGGCCGCGAAGCCCGCCACCTTGATCGCAGTCTCGCGTTCGTAGGCGGCCTTGAGCGCGGCAGCCTCCTGTTCCTTCTCCACCGCCTCGCGGTCGGCCTGCGCGGCGGCGATACGGGCCTGGCTCGCAACTGCGGCTGCGTGCGGCGCGGCGAGGTGGTCGATGTAGCCGGACTTGTCGACGATCTCCTGGATCTGCAGCGCGTCGACGACGATGCCGAGCTTCTCCATCTCGGAGTGGCTGGCCTCCTTGACCTCCTGCGCCACGAGGTCACGCTCCCTGATGAGCTGCTCGACGGTCAGCGCGCCCACGATCGAACGCAGGTGGCCGGCGAAGATCCGTCCCACGAGCTCTTCGAGACGGTCCTGCTCGGTGAGGAAGCGGCGTGCGGCGTTGGCGATGGAGGTCGGATCGTCGCCGACCTTGAACGCGGCGACGGCCTGGATGGTGAGGCGGACGCCCTGGATCGTCACGCAGTCCTCGACGATCTCAGACTCGCGCAGGGCCAGGGAGAGCGTGCGGGCTCGTTGCTTCACCGGCAGCACGAAGCAGCCGTGTCCGGTGACGATGCGGAACTGCAGGTCGTCGTCTTCGCGCGACCGCGACCCGGAGACCAGAAGGGCCTCGTTCGGGGCGGGGACATGCCAGAACAACATGACGGTGGTGCTCGATCCTGCCGCGCACAGCGGCGATGGTGATGCCGCGACGACCCGCGGCAGGGTTCAGGCGCAGTGGCCCAGGGTGTGGCGGCTCAGGGGTAGGGCGTCACCAGCACGCTGCGGCCCGACAGTTCGGTGAGCACCAGAACGATCGAGTGCTTGGCGATGGGCTGGCTGGCCCAGGCGGCAAACGCCTCGGTGCCCCCGCGAACGGGTACGAGCACCTCGCCTGGTCCCGCGAGCGGGATCGGAACCGTGATCCGGCCTAACTCCCCAACGGGGCTGTGGCCGGTGTATGTCGCCACGGTTGGCGACGTTAGACCCTTCGGATCCGGTCGGCTGGGATCTGTCTGACAGATCACGACCGCTCGGACAGCGGCAGGGACCCGAGGGACGGCGGCAGACCCGACGGACGGCGGCAGACCCCGGGGACGGCGGCAGACCCGGGGGTCAAAAGCACTCCGGCGGATCTGGGAGAATTGCCGACATGGGAAGCCGCGTATCCGACCGCATCGCCGCCATCGCTGAATCCGCCACCCTGGCCGTAGACGCCAAGGCCAAGGCCCTCAAGGCCGCCGGGCGCCCGGTCATCGGCTTCGGCGCCGGGGAGCCTGACTTCGCGACGCCGGACTACATCGTCGAGGCCGCCCTCGCCGCGGCGCGCGACCCGAAGAACCACCGTTACACGCCGGTGGGCGGCCTGCCCGAGCTGAAGTCCGCGATCGCGGCCAAGACGCTCCGCGACACCTCCTACGAGGTCGATGCCGCGCAGGTGCTCGTCACCAACGGTGGCAAGCAGGCCGTCTACAACACCTTTGCCGCGCTGCTCGACCCGGGCGACGAGGTGCTGGTGATCGCGCCGTATTGGACCACCTACCCCGAGGCGATCAAGCTCGCCGGCGGCGTGCCGGTCTACGTCGTCACCGACGAGACCACGGGGTACCTGGCCACCGTCGACCAGCTCGAGGCGGCCCGCACCGAGCGCACCAAGGTGCTGCTCTTCGTCTCCCCCTCGAACCCCACCGGCGCCGTCTACCCCGCCGGTGAGGTCGACGCGATCGGCGCCTGGGCCGCCTCGCACGACCTCTGGACGGTCACCGACGAGATCAACGAACACCTGGTCTACGGCGGCGCGGTGAACCACTCGATCGCGCTCAGTGCCGGCGAGAAGGTCGTCGTGCTCAACGGCGTCGCCAAGACCTACGCCATGACCGGCTGGCGAGTGGGCTGGATGATCGGCCCCACCGACGTCATCAAAGCGGCCTCGAACCTGCAGTCGCACGCCACGAGCAACGTCAACAACGTCGCCCAGGTCGCGGCGCTGGCCGCAGTCTCCGGCGATCTCTCGGCCGTCGCGGAGATGCGCAGCGCCTTCGACCGGCGCCGACAGCTGGCCGTCTCGATGCTGCGCGACATCCCCGGCATCATCTGCCCCGAGCCGCTGGGCGCCTTCTACGTCTACCCCTCGGTGAAGGGGCTGCTCGGCAAGTCGCTGCGGGGCAAGGTCGCCACCACGTCTGCCGAGCTCGCCGCGATCATCCTCGACGAGGTCGAGGTGGCCGTGGTTCCGGGTGAGGCCTTCGGCACGCCGGGCTACGCCCGCCTCTCCTACGCCCTCGGCGACGCCGACCTCGCCGAGGGAATCAGCCGGATCGCCAAGCTCGTCGCCGACAGCTGAGTGCGCAGCGCCAGGTCCTGGCGCTGCGCGCAGCCATCCGCCCACTAGCTCCGACGCCGCCGTAGCCCGGCCCCGCGCGGCCCCAACAGGTCAGACGCGGACGACGGCGCGGGCCTTGGCGAGCACGGTCTGACCGTCGACGGTGGCGACGAGGTCGACCTCGACCAGGCCGTCCTCGCGGATCGCGCGGACCGAGCCGGCGACGTTGAGCACGGCACCATCGGGATCCGGGACCACTA